>OMYM01000306.1 GCA_900315225.1 uncultured Erysipelotrichaceae bacterium
ATTGGCAAGGTCTCGGACAAACCCGGATTGACGAAGGTACTGGCGAATGTATTCGAAGAGAAAGACACCAAGCCGATTCTGAACCTAGCCAGCTATGGATCGATTGAGTGTTGCAGGCGATTACAAAATAAATTGTAATTATTGCACAATTATATGCGAGGCTATAAATAAAAAGAAGTTAGGGTTGTATTCATATCCAAGGCGATGGAAAGCAAGGCGAAAGAACAACCAATAGAGTTACGAAGTGAATGGCTGGATACTTCCAGCAACGATATACTCGATAAGTTGGTAGAGATGTCTGCTACAGATCAGAACATTGCGCAAGACATTGAAACCCTTGTTTTTAACAAGACAATTTCCAAGAGAATCGCTACACAGTTGACATATGATGACATGTATGAAAACAGCGATTCTCTTTGGATGGTGATGTTGCACAGTGGATATTTGACATGTGATGGGATCATGGAAGATGGAAACATATGTCTACGAATTCCCAATGAGGAAATACACAGGATGTTTGATCAGAAGATCATAGAGATTGCTACAAGGGATGTAGGCAGATACATCAGCCTACATCCCTTCTGTGACGCTGTAGCATCATTCGATGCTACGATGATCGAAAGAGAACTGAATTACATTCTGGAAAGGACGATAGGCATCCGTGATACAGCATCAAGAACGGTTAAGGAAAACTACTGTCATGAGATTATGAATACAGCTCTTCATTACAGGGATGATTGGAGAAAATGGTCTAACCCTGAAAGGGGTGAAAGGTATTGCGAGATCATGGTGGAAGATGAGGATGAAGAATGGGTAGTGTTGTTTGAATTGAAGCATTCTGATAGCTCCAAGTGCTTCACCATTGCCCTCACTGAAGCAAAGATACAGATCTACAAGTGTGACTATGCAGAAGTGTTGTTCGATTACGAATATCCCAAAACGCACAAGTATGTTGTGGCTTTCCGTGGTAGGAGATGCAAGGTAGAAGAGGTTCCACTGCCTGTAACATAATGATGACAAAGCAAGTAGACTTTCTGGTGTACAGACAAACAATGATCCAGTGAGTGGAAGGATGGGAATGAATGAAGACGAATGACGGATATGACAAACTGCGAGGAGGCTATTATACGCCTGCAGGTATTTCAGACTTTATCGTTAAGTGGGCTGTGCGTAATCAGGATGACAACATTCTGGAGCCAAGCTGTGGTGATGGTGGTTTTCTTTCCGCAATCAAAAGAATGGGTTCTTGTGAGGGGATAAAAGCCCATCATGTGACAGGCGTTGAGCTTGTAACAACGGAAGCAGATAAAGCTTCAAGATATGGTTTTGACGTAGTGAAGGGAGATTTCTTTACATATTACAGAGATGAGATCGAAGGAAAGAAAACATATGATGTGATTGTCGGAAATCCTCCCTTTATCCGTTACCAGAGTTTTGAAGGGAAGTATAGGAAAGTTGCTTTTGAACTCATGAAGAAACATGGGTTTCATCCAAACAGATTGACAAACATCTGGCTGCCATTTCTCTTGCTTTCGTGCGAAGCTCTTGGTAACAAGGGGAGGATTGGGATGGTCATTCCCGCAGAGCTTTTCCAAGTGGATTATGCGGCTGAAGCAAGAAATTACCTCAGTACTATATTCGATAATCTGGTATTGATCACTTTCAGAAAGCTTGTCTTTGCGGACATCCAGCAAGAAGTGGTTCTTGTCTTGGGAGAGAAGTCATCCCAAAGAAAGGGAATTCGAGTCATTGAGCTGGAAGATCTTGATGAGTTGATAAGACGGGGACAGGAATGCTTGGAAACGGTGGAGACAAAAGATCTTGATCCCAGCACGGACAAATGGTTGAAATACTTCTTGTCAAATGAAGAACTGAAGCTTCTTCATAGGCTGAATGAAGATGACCGTATCTCGAATGCCACAGAACTGTATAAAGTCAATGTAGGGCTTGTTAGTGGGGAGAATGATTTCTTCCTTTCCGATTGGAAAACAGTGGTTGCACGGCAACTGGAAAAAGACATGAAGCCTATTATCAGTCGTTCCGATCAAGTCAAAGGGGTTCTTTTGTCTGCCGAGGAATACAATGATCTCAGGAATCGTGGGAAAAGAGTATCGGTCTTTATGCCAGAAGATCGACCGATCGAAGAGTTGAGTCAAGCCGCAAGAGACTACATCTTGTGGGGAGAAAGCAAAGGCTATGACAACAACTATAAATGTCGGATCCGAAAACGTTGGTACGTTGTCCCAAAATCATGGACAGCAGACGCATTCCTGATCCGACAGGCAAATTTATATCCAAAGATGATCCTTAATCCAACGGGAGCCCTTGTTACCGATACACTGCATAAAGTGCAGTTTCTGGAAGGAGTCAATGGCAATGCTGTAGCATCTGCTTTCTTGAACACATACACACTTGCCTTGAGCGAAACACTGGGAAGAAGCTATGGTGGGGGTGTCTTGACGTTTGAGCCAGGAGAAATGAGAAAAATGCGTATTCCCATGAGAGGTGCAGAAAAACTGGATATCCATCGAATCGACTCCTTGCAACGAAAAGGTCTTTATGAAGAGATACTGTCATATACGGATGAAGTTCTTCTATACGAAGGGCTTGGCATGTGTCAAAGCGATGTAGCGTTGCTACATCGCATATGGAAATAGATGAGGGATAGACGCTTGGCAAGAAAAAGAAATAACCGTTGTTAAATTGCTTCCTCGGCATACTCTTTCACAAGATCATAGTGCTGTATCATACAGCTCTACCTTACGGAAGAGATATTCAAGTAATCGGTAGTTCACGATCTTGTCAAATATCTTTTGATCAGGAGCATACAGCACATAAGAGAAAGAGCCACCCTTCAAATCAAAGCTACTTGAAAAGGAAATAGGCTTGCTGTTATGGCTGGGAACATGTTTAAAGACAGATGGACTACTAATGATTGGGTTTGCTTTGAATACCTCTACAAATGGGGTTATATCGCAATCATCACTCATGAACACAGGAGCATAGTCAGTCATTAGTTTTTCTCTGGTTTCTGTTCCTTTCTTGGTGTCCGAAATGGCATCGATCACTTCTACTGGCATCTTGTATTTCAATACAAGAAGATAGAAGTACATCTGTTTGGCTACAGGTGGATATTCTTGTAATTCAAACTTTTCCAGGTAATGGAAAGCGGAACATATGGCACGGACTTCTCTGACAGAGAGATGGAACTTGCTACAGATCTTGTAGTAGATATCCGCCTGATTGTCATCTGCTGTAACATTGAAGTCATTTTTTAGGGTATGGGTGAAGAGGTTTTCCATGTCTCCTTGTGGCAAGAGTGTCGTGTAGTCGAAGAATCTTTCAAGATATCCTACTGAATCAAACTCATCGCCATAGACTCTCTGCACACAATGTCTTAGCTGTGTTATGTCCAATGAGAAGATGAACACAACATTTGGTACATTGAACAGATGTTTTACAATCTCTAATGTCTGTACGGCAAAGGTAGGCTTGCAACGGTCAAGCTCGTCAATGATAATGACAAGCTTGTCTTTGCCTTTTGTCTTGTCATCCCCATTGACGGCGAAGTCAAGGTTATTCCTCAATTCATCAATCGCATCACGGAATGTTGCATACTCGGGGAATGAATCCTTTGCAGGGTCATAATCCTTGTATGTATTCTTCAAGAAGTCGAATAGCTTGCCAGGGGTATCCAACACTTCACCTTTGAAGGCTTCTGGCAATGCGGCTAAGAATGGATGCATCATTGCATAGCCTAAGACTCCCTTCATCGTCATTTTTACGATCCCTGTCAATGGCTTTAGTAACAGGTCGGTTACTTCCTGTTCCTCATCGTTCTTCTTTGTGACTTTGTTAAAATTGCTGTTGAGCAGTGTATCGTATAGAGGTTCTAACGCATTGTCCCAGAAGTCATGTTTCCATGCGTCATACCGGATAATGTTATCTGGGTTGATTTTGAGATGGTCTGGAAAGTAGTTGATTCCTTTGACGATTGTATTTTCATTCCTCGCAAGAATCTTTTCAAAGAGTTCCATGAAAAAAGTCTTGCCAAAGCCCCATGGGGCAGACACTGCCATGATGAATGCTTCATTGTCAGTGTTGGTCATAGGCTTTGAATACTCTATTTCACGGATTGTCTTCCCGCCTTTCTGTTGTGTCCATTTGTAGACTACCTTGTATTCACCGATGATCCTGTAGAGACTTCTAGCATATCTGCCTCTGTCTAGATGATCGTCTTTCAATTCGATGGTGTCTTCCGTTGTGATTGTTTGTTCCATACAACTTCCTCCTTGCGGCTATTCTATCAGATTTTCATGTTGTATTCAACATTACCATAGTCTATAATTGATTATGCACAGGAGGTGAGGTATGAGCGACAGTGAGAACACAGGTGTAATCTTAGAGGGAGATGATCTTGACAGAGGGGAATATGCAATGACCTTGTTCAAGATCATCTCTGACTACTCGCCAAAGGAACCGAAGAAGGGATATGAAGTCCTTTACGATACCTTTGACCTAGGGGAGATCTATACGGGAGAAATAGACATTCCCAAGATATCGAAAGAAGAGATGGAAAAAATGCTTGCGTCTGAAGAAGTGCCA
>OMYM01000578.1 GCA_900315225.1 uncultured Erysipelotrichaceae bacterium
TCCACTGGCGGAAAGCGGATTCCACTGGCGGAAAGCGGATTCCACTGGCGGAAAGCGGATTCAGCAAAATGATTAAATCATTCTTGCAAAAATAATATAAGAAACAGCTTCAATATCTACTCGACTTGTATAAAATGCGGGAAAGTCTAAAATAAAGACTTCCCCGCACCTTGGCAATTGTTTGTCAAGGCTATCTAAGTAACCATTTCAACTCTTAAGCTAAATTTTTGCTTGCTTTTTTCTAGCATCCATGATATAATGTACTAGAACGATTGCAAATACCCGAAATTGGTATTCACAATCGTTCCGCATATAACTACAGGCAGACTATGCAGAATTCCACCTAATTGTGCATCCAAGTATAATTACCTTTGCCAATCGTGTAATCTGTGTAGCATGAAAAAAAATCTATTGCAACATTTAAATATGTGTTAATCTTTTTTCATAAATTTGAATCATGCAAAAGAAATGACAGCGAAGATGGATCAAAAATGGAGGATATATGGAACAGAATATATTTGATTTATCTCATTTTAGTGAATATCGAGAAGGAAATCGTTTGGAAGTTAAAAAAGCAAACGGTGGTTTGCCCAATAGCCTATGGGACACATATTCTTCTTTTTCCAATTGCAATGGCGGTATGATCATTCTTGGGGTAAAAGAACAGCAAGATGGCAGTTGGCATACGACTCACCTTCAGAATGAAAATAAACTTCTTAAAGATTTCTGGGACACAATAAATAACCGTAACAAAATCAGCATCAATCTCTTGAAAGACGAAAATGTTAAAACATATGAATTGAACGGAGACGTTATCATTACAATTTACGTTCCAAAGGCAGACCGCATCTATAAACCCGTTTATATCAATGGCGATCTTTTTGGTGGAACGTTCCGTAGAGATCACGAAGGAGATTATCATTGTTCAGAAGCTGAAGTAAGAGGAATGCTGAGAGATCAAGCTGAGAAAAGTACAGATAGCAGGATTTTGCTTAACATGGGACTCGATATTTTTTATTCATCCACTGTTCGTAGTTTTCGAATCCGCCACTCTTCTGTAAATCCAACTCACGTATGGCATAATCTTGATGATACCGCGTATCTTGAAAGAATTGGTGCTGCATCCATTTCGGACGTTGATGAGAAATTACATCCAACTGTTGCAGGTCTCCTCATGTTTGCCGAAGAGTATAAGATTCGCCAAGAATACCCAGAATACTTCCTGGATTATCGCGAATTACTCAATCCGGAAATTCGATGGACGGATAGACTAGAATCTAGTTCTGGGGAATGGTCAGGGAATATGTTTGATTTCTTCCTGGAAATGGAAAAAAAACTCACAAAAGATTTGAAACGCCCATTTCAACTAGATGGGATCACCCGTATAGACGAAACTCCTGTTCATAAGGCTATCAGAGAAGCTCTTGCAAACTGCATGGCAAATGCCGATTTCAATTTTCCACGTGGCATTGTCATCACAAAAGAGCCTGAACGTATTGTCATCGAAAATCCAGGCAGTATCATTACGGGAAAAGCCCAGATGCTTAAAGGGGGCATTTCTGATCCACGCAACAAAAACATTATGAAAATGCTCAATCTGATTCATGTTGGAGAAAGAGCTGGAAGTGGGGTCCCTGATATTTTTAGTGTCTGGGATAATGAAGGATGGCTTTCCCCGATAGTCGAAGAACAGTTTAAACCAGATCGAACTAGTCTATCTCTTAGTTTTATTGAAAAAGCAAAAAGAAGAAAAGATCACAAGCCCGAAAAAACAGAGCTCCAGAATGAAATCTTGAACTATATTTTGCGAAATGGACAATCAAAAACTTCGGAAATATCTGCAGCAATCGGTATCAGTTCCTCTTGGACACGAAAACTATTATCTGAAATGGTGGCTGAGAAGCGAATTTTCGCAAGTGGTTCAGGACGGGCTAGAACTTATACTGTAAAAACACAATGACGCATTTTTCGAAAGATATCATGACGAGAAATGTGCCATGAAGGGTTCAAGCTAACACACAAACGCAGTTCATGCAACAGAAGTTGTATGAACTTTTTTCTATACTTGATGCCAACAAATAATTAAATGTGTTTTAGATCTACGTTTGCCGTAGATCTTTTTCTCTAACCCTTTTGTTCTTCTTCCTTCGTTTTGTACTGATTCTGGAAGATTGACGCAAAGCAACCATGTAGGCTATAATCAAAGATGAACAGGAGGTTGAAATGGCAAGCA
>OMYM01000194.1 GCA_900315225.1 uncultured Erysipelotrichaceae bacterium
AGGAGGAGTGTTGTCAATTGTAAAATGAAGCGGGGTATCCCCTTTGGTCGTAAAATTGTTTTCATCATTTGAAGAAACCGATCTTCTATTTTTGTTTTCATACCACAACGCTATGTCGTAATAGGCTTCGCCTGTGAAACGAACTGTCTTGGCATAGGTGGTTTTGTTTCCATCCGACGCAAGGATATTCCAGTCCTCATCCATTGTGTATGTGTTGGCAATTATTTCTCCATTTGCATCCCTAGCAGAGACATCCAACACCAACCCATCAGGGTTGAATGATGTTGTACGATCTGTAATATAGATCGTAGACTCACGTCCTCCCTGGTAGTAGCCGCGGTCACCTTCGGTTGTTTTTGGTTCACCATCAATTTTCCACTCCATTGAAGGATTGTCAATATTGATGCCAAACGCAATAGACTCTGTATATTCATTGTCGGCATTGTCCCAGACGGTCACCTCAATTACCACATCATCTTCATTGGTAGTATCTGTAGCATAGGCAACAACATCTTTGACATATGATTGATTATCCCAAATGAATACAAGATCATCGTACGATGGGTTGGAGTTATCGAACTCAAACAACGTGATGTTTTCTTCATTGTTGATTTTGATAGGTCTATCGTTTACAAGAACCCTATAGCTAATCTTTTTAATTCCCGAGGAAACAATCGCGCTTTCATCCTTATTTACTTGATCTCGAACAACAACGTCTATATAGACATCGTTGCTAAAGACAGGGATACTTACAAGTTCATTCTCAGCTTGCCTCTCATACTGGTAGTTTGGAGCCATGTCAGATCTAAATGACAGGTTGATAAGCCCATCGCCTTTGTCAATGATCATTCCATTAGAAGACACATAATGCTCGTTTCCAGCATTATCCACAATGCATGCATAGATGACATATGCCTCTGGTTTCGTAATATCAAACTTTCCTTGATACAGTTTGAAGACATTATTATTCTTTTTATTCTGTAATGCCTTTGTATTGTACGGAATCTTTGCATCGTCGCCTTCCGCAACCCAGTACCATATTTCATGAACGCCAGACAATTCGTCTTTTCCATCAATTGTCACACTATACTTGTCGTTAGTGTAGAGACCAAAGGTAATTTTTTCCAAAAGCTCACGCCATATGTTAGACTCAACCTTGATTGTTCCTTCATTAGGTTTTTGCAAGTCAACCGTGAACGCATTGGGATCCTTTGAACCTTTGAAGTCCACACCTTCGTTTGGATTGTCAGCATCATCTATACAACTAATATCAAACTCATAGTTTGCATTTCCAAGATAATCGATCTCTATTGTATGCTTCGTCTTATCAGGATCTTGTTCATTAAGCACATTTGACCACCCATGTATGACATATGTGTCTTTTGCCTGACCATCGCTATGATCAATATCATTACCTTTTCCATCCTTATCCTTAATTGTAATCAAAACGTTATCAGGATTAAAGTGATTGTCTCTTTCATAGATATCAATCGTTGCAGTTCTCTTGTTGTTGTAATATCCATTGTCAAACATTGATTCATTGTTGTAATAGGACACTTCGATTTCTGGATTGCTTACATCAATATCAAGTGGTATACTTTCAGTAATATACTCATTTCCGGCATTGTCCACAGCTCTAATGAACACCTCAACATTGGAACTATTGTTATCTTGAGCCAAAACCTTGAACCATACTTCTTTCTTATCCACCAGATCCTCCTGAGCTGGCGAATTGTTAGTGAATTCAAACAATTTATCCCTGTATGTCTCCACCCCATCTTTTTTGACCCAATATTCAATAAGGCTAATTCCTGAATATGTTCCTTCATCTGTTACCGAAACATCAATGCGAACGTCTTTATTATGGATATTGTTTTTATTTGGAGCTTCCACAACATAAGAGATCTTGCAAGGATCTTCATCTAATATGACTCCATCAGATCTAATGTACACATAGTTTCCTGCATAGTCTGTCACACGAATATAGACAACCATCTGTTCATTTGGTTCAACAACGATCTCTGGTGCTTCCTCAATAGTCATCGTTCCAGAATCGTAGTACTTTTCAAACCCAGGGGAATTCTCCTCCTCCCCAAGTTTGTCAAGCTCATCCTTGGTCAGCATCTTGGTGTTTGGAACCCTCACAATCTCAATGTAATACGGGCTTGTCACATCCGCTCCCGTGGCAGTGACTGTCACAGGGGTCTTCTTGTAAATGCCGAATGTAATGACGGTGAGTATATTTTCAACCAACTTTTCCCACGGTCCATGTTCGTCAATCTTAATAGCTCCCGATGGCTTGGTCTTATCGACTACGAATGATTGCTCGGTGAACTCTGCCGACTGATTATTCGCTTTATCTCTGGCACTTACACTGAACGTATAGTTTGCGTCTCCGTTAAACGGAATGTGGGCGATGTGGATGTTTGGATTATTTGGATCATCTGGATCTGGACCCCAGTCAAGCTCGCCGGGGAGAACCGGAGCAGCATACTCGTCGTTTGTATTGTCCGCTTGAATATCAAACTTGACACGGTTCGGGTCAAAATAACGCTCCATGATTTTGATTTCTGCGGTTCTCTCGGCATCGTAGTATCCCTTGCTGTCAAACCTTTCTTCGTCATCATTGTTGTCATTGTTGTCGTAGCTCACTTCAATGACCGGGACGTTCATGTCGATGGAGAATGCATCCGGGCTAATGGAGCCTTCCTTAAATTGAATGTCAGACGCCTCATTTCCAGCCAAGTCAATGCATTTTTCCAGCTTGACCACATAGTCACCTTCTTCATCGAAAATATACTCCGCAGTATGAATAGTGTCATCTAGGTTTCCGCTTCCTAGCGTTTCGTTCCAAGCCAATTTAACGTCCTGTTCCTCTCCATCCCTGGATACCACAAGAACGGTATTATCTGGATCAAAGTTCCTTTCCGTCACTTGAATTGTCAGGGTACGAGGGGAATTGAACATATCATTGTAATCATCATCCGGCTTTTCTTCAGGGTTATACCACATCAGCACCTTTGGAGGTGTAATATCAATCATGATATCCTGACTCTCAACGGTAATGTTTCCTGCGTTGTCTTCTGCCGTTGCAACTATCTCGATCTGGTTGCTGTTATTCTTTTCGGCAAATACAGTTAATTGCCTGCTCAGGAACTGTTCGATTTGATCGAACTCAGGATTTTCCTCCTCATTTTCATAGACAAATTCAGGTTCAGACCCAAGTTCAGGCTGTGTCCGAATTTTAACGGCTTCTCCAAGATGCTTGTCATACACCTCGAAGGTTACCTTCTTTATTCCAGATACGCCATCGTACGAGCGCTCCTCCGCTCCGCTGGGATTGTCATTTACTCTCAATATAACGTTTACATCGCCATTGAAAATGCGTTTATCCAAGGAATCAACACTCATGTCAATAGTTGGCGCAAACTGCTCTCCGATATGATCATGGTCAACAATCAATCCGTTTGTGCTTAAATAAAACTTATTATCAGACTTGTCCATGATGCGGGCATAAACAACAAACGTTTTATTGTAATCAACCTTATCCAAGCTATCCTTCCATTCCTCATCATTAATTGCTTGCAATTCTTTCAAGGACAACGGCTTTATCGACTCTTCGCCTTCAACGACATAATAGCCGATTGACTTGACTCCTGCCATATTGTCAAAGCTTTCAATGTTGAACTCAATACTACCAGATGAATAGAAGCCGAATCTAAGCGTCTCGTTTTCAATCAATTCATTCCAGGAATTTGATTGCTGTTGCTCAACTCCATCCTGGTCAATATAGACCTTTGTTGCGGTAATGCTTCCTGTAGGAGGAGTGTTGTCAATTGTAA
>OMYM01000367.1 GCA_900315225.1 uncultured Erysipelotrichaceae bacterium
CCCGCATACACTTCATAGATGGAGACTGGCTTGTCGAAGTTCTTTGTCCTGGTCTTCATCCAACTAGCATCGCTCCACTTGATGTTGTTCAAATCATATGCCTTCGAGGCATTCTCTGGTCTTGTCTCGCTATAAAACGCATATGGATCAGCCTTGTTGAACGTATTTCCCCTACGATCTTCAATCCTGTATTTATATGATTCCCATTCCTTCACGCCTGGAACAAACACGCTCCATACGCCTGTGAAGCCTGTCCTGTCCATTGGGATCGGTTTCTCTTCCCAATTGGTGAACCCGCCGATCACGCTGACATTCCTGGCATGCGGCGCATACACGGTGAAGCGAACCCCTTTTTCACCCTCAGTCACAAAATGCGCCCCAAACAAACGGTATGCATCCGTGCAATGTCCCTGGTGAAAGCTTTCAATGATCTTAGCTTGCTCCATTTTTCCTCCTTATATAATCATTATCAACTACAGTGCATTTATCATATCATTTTTTTCAAGCCAAATTAACCGTTTTCGCAAAAAAAAGATACGTCGCAGAAACACACAAAGAAGCGGCGTAATTGAAAAAAGGCAGCCCATTGGGTTGCCTTGTGTTTGTTTTAAGAGAGGACTGGCTTCAGTGCTGCAGCAAGTGCATCCTTTTCTGCTTCTGCCTCTGCCAGGTCTTTGCCAAGAGTCGTAAAGTATGTCTTGATCTTTGGCTCTGTTCCTGAAGGTCTTACGACAACGGTCGCGCCATCTTCCAGATCGTAGATCAGAACGTTTGCCTTTGGCAAGCCTGTCTCCTCTGGCTTTGTGTAGTCGGTGACCTTTGCGACTTTCTTGCCCGCAAACTCAACTGGAGGATTTGTACGCAGGCCGCTCATGATGCCTGCCATCTTGTCCATGCCGGAAAGACCTGGGAACTCGAAGGAATCGACCTTGTTGAGGTATCTGCCATATTGCGCATAGATCTCTTCCAGACGCTGCTTGATGGAGGAACCAATGGAACGATAGTACGCTGCCATTTCGCAAATGAGCATGGAACCGATGATCGCATCTTTGTCACGCACGTAAGGTCCCGCCAAATAGCCATAGCTCTCTTCGAAACCGAAGATAAAGCGGTCTACTTCGCCTGCCGCCTCAAGCTGCGCGATCTGGTCGCCAATCCACTTGAAGCCAGTCAAGGTATGCCTCAGCTCAACGCCATAATGTTCTGCCACCTTGTCGGCAAGAGGCGTGGAAACGATCGATTTGACAGCCACAGGCTTTTCAGGCATTGTACCCTTTTCGATTCTACCCGCTGCGATATAGTCAAGCAACAGGACACCCATCTCATTGCCTGAGACAAGCTCATATGTTCCATCAGGACACTTCATGGCAATGCCGACACGGTCAGCATCCGGATCGGTCGCAAGCATCAGATCAGCGCCAACTTCCTTTGCCAGCTCAAGTCCTTTGGCAAGAGCCTCGTAAATCTCTGGGTTCGGATATGGGCAGGTTGTGAAATAGCCATTTGGATATTCCTGCTCGGGAACGATTGTAATGTCCGTGATGCCCATGTCCTTGAGAACTCTGGTAACAGGAACAAGCCCTGTTCCATTCAATGGCGAATAGACAAGCTTCAAGCCTGCAGTCTTGCAAAGACCTGGCCTTACCTGCCTTGCCTCAATCGCCTCATAGAGCGCATCCTTGCAATCATCGCCAACAAACTTGATCAAGCCTTTCTCAACACCCTCCGCAAAGGACATATACTTCGCGCCTGTCAAGACATCGGTCTTCTGGATGGAAGCATAGACAACCGCTGCCGCATCATCTGTCATCTGGCATCCATCTGGCCCATACGCCTTGAATCCGTTGTATTTCGCTGGATTGTGGGAAGCCGTGATCATGATGCCCGCATTGCAATTGTAGTAGCGTGTCGCAAAGCTGAGCGCAGGAACAGGCATCAGTTCATCGTAGATTCTGACATTGATGCCGTTGGCAGCCAATACGCCTGCCGCATCCCTTGCAAAATTCCAGCCCTTGAGTCTTGAGTCATAGCTGATCGCTACCGTTTGCGTTCCACCTTGCGTCAATACCCAATCGGCAACGCCCTGTGTTGCCTGCCTGACAACCCAGATGTTCATGCGGTTTGTTCCAGCGCCAAGCGTTCCACGCAAACCGGCGGTGCCAAACTGCAACGCAACTGCGAAGTGTTCCTTGATCGCATCGTCGTCATCGGCGATGTTCATCAGCTCTGTCTTCAGATCTACGTCAAGCAGGTCTGCCTCAAGCCATCTCTTGTATTCTTCCTTGTACATAATGATTCATTCCTTTCCTAACTAGCATTGAATGCTTATTAAAAAGGGAAAGACACGCAAGGCGCCTTTCCCTCAATAGCCAAATCAAGCAATCATACCCAATGAGCGGAGATCCCTTTCCACTGCCAAGGCCTAATAACCAAGGCAAAGACCATCTTATTCTTCATTCCGACTGTCTTTCCTTTTGCGCCGACTATGGACGGATTCCATTGCCATGGCTGCTTTCACATTCTCCCGCTGCACTGGCTTTCTGTTCTATTCAGCTGACTTGTTCTCGAAGCCCTTGAAGATTATTCGGAAACGATATCCTATTGAGCGTCTTTTACGACATCCACATCAGCCTTGGTAGGTTCTGCAGCAGCGATAACCTTTTGCGCGCGGAGAACTTCCTCGATTGTCTGAGCCGCGATATCCTCGTCGTCGCCTTCACAGGAAATCGTGATTTCGGACTGTGTTGGAATACCCAGGGACATAACGCCCATAATGGACTTCATGTTGACTGAACGACCCTTGTAGGCAACCTTGACTTCGCTCTTGAACTTGGCCGCTGCGTTGACGGCGATTGTCGCAGGACGTGCGTGGAGTCCTACCGGGTCGATGACTGTAACTGAAATCTGCTTCATTTGTTTTATTCCTCCTAGTACATTTACTACGGATATTCTATATCAACCATTTGACTTGCGCAAGCGGTTACATTTAAATTTCCTCGAACACTTTTGCGTTCCAGTTGTTACGGCAATATAGAAGCATCTTTTCTTTCAGCTTTAGCGCCAGTTCCTTGTCCAGCGCGCCTGCCTTCATGCGCCATGTCCATGGCTTTCCCTTGCCGCTAGGATCGTTCATCCGGCATTCAGAGTCCAGCATCAGCAAATCCTGCATCTGGATAATCGCAAGGTCCGACACGCTGCCGTATACGGCGCGCAAGATTCCCCAATCGTATCCTTCATCATCGTTAAGCCCAAGATACTTGATCGCCCTGTCGATGCGTGGCTTGTTGTCTGGGTTTACCAGCCAGCCATACAATGTGTCGTTGTCATGCGTACCGGTATACGCAACGGTGTTTTTCTCATATTGGAACGGCATGTAGATGGAACCTGGATCATTCGGATCAAAGGCGTATTCGATGATGCGCATGCCTGGGTATCCGCTTTCCTTGACCATGGCAATGAATTCCGGCGTAAGCTGTCCAAGATCCTCGACAATGATTGTCTGCTTGCCAAGCCTGGCTTCCATGCGCCTAAACAAATCCAAGCCCGGACCCTTGCGCCATGCGCCTTTTGCCGGAGCATCGTTTGCGCCAATCGCGAAATACCTTTCGTAGCCCTGGAAATGGTCGATGCGCAAGCAATCATACATCTCAAGCTGATGTTGCGCCCTGTTCATCCACCAGGCATAGTCCTCGTTGCGCATCCTGTCCCAGTTGAACAACGGATTGCCCCACTTTTGCCCTTCGGGTGTTCCTGCATCCGGCGGGAAGCCGGAGACATGCGACAACCTGAACTCGGAATCCATGTCGAACTGTTCTGGATGCGACCAAATGTCGATCGAATCCGTTGCGACATAAAACGGCAAATCGCCAATGATCTGGATGCCTCTGCTGTTGGCGTATTTCTTGAGCGCCTTCATTTGCTTGTAGAAGAAGTATTGGATTCTTTCATAGAAAAGAACATCGTCCTTCAGTCTTTCCGCTTCCATCGCCACCTGCGGGTTGCGATGATCGCGCAATTCCCTTGGCCACTTTATCCAGCTTTCGCCTTTCATGTCGTCCTTGATCGCCATGAAGACAGCATAGTCCTTTAGCCAATCGCCTTCCTCTTTCAGAAATTCCAGGTAATCGTCAGGATGTTTCAAGGGAAGCCTGTCGCAGGCAAGGCGCAACACCTTGTAGCGTTCCTTGTACATAATGCCATAGTCGACTTCCGTTTCCTCCACAAACCAATCGACATCCTCGACCTCTTCCTTCTTGAGATAGCCTTCTTCGATCAATGTCTCAAGGTCGATCAGATACGGGTTGCCAGCATACGAAGACAAAGACTGGTATGGCGAGTTGCCAAATCCCGTTGGACCAAGCGGCAAAATCTGCCACCAAGTCTGGCCAGCCAAGGCTAGAAAATCCACAAACTCCCTTGCTTCCTTGGAGAAAGTGCCAATGCCATACGGTGAAGGCAAGGACGTGACGGGCATTAATATCCCGGCAGAACGAATCATTTGTTTTACCCCCTTATTTGTGATATGGATCATTGTTTATGATCCGAAAGCTGCGATAGACCTGTTCTAAAACAAGGATCCGGCACAGCTGGTGCGGAAACGTGCAATCCGACAGTTTCCAACGGAAATCGGCGCGTTTGGCTAGTTCACGGGAAACGCCAAGCGATCCACCGATCACAAAGACTATCTTGTTCGATGCGTCGCGCAAGCGGCGTATCTTCTCTGAAAGACCAACGGAAGTAAGCGTGTCGCCAGCAAGGTCAAGCAAAATGACGTATTCGTCGTCCTTGACTTGCCGCAACAGCCTTTCTCCTTCTTTTCTTATGGCGATTTCGTTTTCGGCGGCCGAATTGGACTGTGGCACCTTTTCATCCTGCACTTCGACAAGCTCTAGCTTTTCGTAGGGGCGGATCCTTTGCGCGTATTCCTCGATGCCAGCCTTCATCCATTTTTCCCGTGCCTTGCCGCACGCAACAATACGTATCATTCCAATGTTATCTCCAGTTCCAGCGGTTCCCCGCCGCGAATGATATCCAGCTTTGCCAAAAACCCCTTCTCGCAACCATACAGAGCTTTGCGCATTCCCGTTACGTCCAAGACCTGCTCGCCATTTACCGCCGCAATGATGTCCCCTGCCAGCAAGCGCCCTTCGGCGACAGATTCTTGCAGGATATGCGTTACATACACGCCCTCAACCATGTCGAGGGGAACCCCCAGAACGTTTTTTTCGTAGAGTTCCAAATCCGCAACCGACCGATAGACCACGCCAAGGCTTCCCTTTGCCACGGTGCCATTTTCCAGCAGTTCATCGCAGACGAGCGCCATTTCATTGACGCTGATTGCATAGCCCATCCTATCCTGGGTATTGACCGGCCTTGGTATCACGATGCCCATGAGCTTTCCGCCAATGTCAAGCAAGGGACCGCCATAGTTCTCGCCACACGCCACTGCGTCAGTCTCGATAATCTCCGCAAACCAATTTGTCAACAGTGTCAACCGCCGCATTCCCGGGCGGGAAACAATGCCAAAGGAAATGAACGCTGTTCCCGTCGATGGTCTTCTTCCCCCCGCTGCAACGATATACTCGCCTTGACCAAGCAACGAGCTATCGCCTTGCACCAAGGGAGCAACATCAAAGATTGGCTCTACGCGCAAAAGCCCTAGCCCTGTGTCTTCGTCGACCCCGACAATTTCGCCTTCGATGGACGCACCGCTGTCGAACATGACGGAAACGCTGTCCATGCCGGACAACGCGTCCATCACGGTAAACACATATGTCACGCCTTCTTCCTTGCGGAATACCACGCCGCTATATGTCTTGAGCGAGTCTTGGCTCTGGGAAACCACCGTGACGATGCCTTCGCGCGCCTTGTCCATGACCGAGGTGATTCCCGTCGTGTAATCCGTCAGAGTGCTTTGTACGACAACTGCGGATTCCGTGCCTTCGGCACTTGATGCCGTTGCTTGCGACAAGGTGCTATACCTTTGCGTGAGCCAGATGTTCCATGCCAATAGCGCAATAACAAGCGCCAGGATCATTTTTTTCATCATTCCATCCCTTTTGGATCATTTCAAACTGACCAGCCGCACACAGCAATAGCCCTGGATCCAGCCTTCCTTCATGCGCCAGCAGCCTCTGCCTTGAAACAGAAAGCGCCAGTTCCCTCGTGTTGGCTTCTTGCGATATGTGCGCCAATATGACCATCTTGGTATTCTCATTGACGATCTTGTCGAGGATATCGGCGCAATCCTCGTTGTTCAGATGACCATAATCCGAACAAATGCGCATTTTCAAATATTGTGGCCTTCTCGTCCTCATCAACATGCCAACATCATGGTTCGACTCCATGACAATATAGTCCGCCCCTCTTGCCAAAGGGATATACGAACCATGGAAATAGCCGGTATCGGTCACATACACCAACCTCTCGGCACCATTGTCAAACACATAGCCAACTGTGTTTGGCGCATCGTGCGAAAGCGCCAAAGGCATGATTTCCAGGCTATTGACATGGAAGCGGCGCAAGGGATCCACCCGCAACGTTTCCACGTCGTATAGCTCGACAGGAGAATACACAACCATGTCACGGAAAAAACGAATCTGCGAAACATGGTCGCTGTGGTCGTGCGTGACAAGCACTGCGTCCAAGTCGCTCGCCGCAACGCCAAGCTTCTCCAGGGAATCAAACAGATATTTGCGGGTAGTGCCGCAATCCACCATGATCTTTGTCGCGCCATCGCGCAACAGGAAACAATTCCCCTTTGAACCAGATGCAATCAAGGCAAACTGCATCATCTCAGGCTGTCGCAGTCGAGAAACCCGCTGCAGGCGTCCCTTCTTTCGCCAAATTCATTGATGAAGAAATGGACATGGGGACCATTCGCCCTTCCCGTCATGCCAATATCGCCAATGACCTCGCCCTTGTCGACGACGGTTCCCACAGGAAGCGGGGATGGAACGCGCATGTGTCCATAATACGATTCATATCCATTATTGTGGTCGATGATCACATAGTTGCCCGAAATGTAGTTGAAGGAATTTTCCTTGATGACGCCGCGGTCTGCCGCAAACACCTTGCCCCATGGCTCATAGCGGTTCGTGATATCCGTTCCTCGATGGCCATAGTAGCATCCCCATGGGCAAGAAATATTTGGGTTATCGACAGGAAAGCGAAATGATCCCGTTCCTACATCCGGATATTCCATCGATCCAACCGCGATCACTTCATCCGTGGGATGAATCGTCTCAATGCTGGACTTCTCAACACCCTGCAGCAATATGCCGTTGTTCCACTTTTCCGAATATAGCACGTTGCGCGATCCGTTTGAGCCTTCGACACGCGTTTCCTGCTCGCCCTTGAACATGGTGGCATCCTCGACGACCACCGTGCCGTAATACACCGTCTCGGAACGAAGCGCCTCCTTGTATACAACGACATCGATCATCGGTGAAAAGTACGTGATGCACAACTCTTCGCCCTCCTTGAGCACTTGGTCGATGCTTTTGATCTTGCGGTAGTTGATCGCCATGATCTGCGCGGCAGTCAAGCCTTTTGTCCGCGCACCAACACCTGCCACCGTGTCATACATCTTGACCGTATAGTATTCACGCTCCTCCTTGCCGGAATACGCCAGGTAATCCACAACCTCATCGACCGTTGTCTTGATGTCCTCGGGGGAGGCATAGTCTTCGCTCAGCGAAACCTTTTGGGCAATGGAAATGCCCATGTCCCTTGTCCCATATGTCGTCAATTCGGGAACCGATTCCCCGTTTTGCAAGGTATCAAGGCTTTCCTCGGATATAAACAGGCAGACGTATTCCCTGAAGGCGCGCTGGTATACCTCCTCGTTTGAAACAAAAAACCTCGCATATTCCCCTTCGTCGTTAGACAGAGAGACCGCCGTTGCCAAGACGCTGTACATGTTGTTTTCATCGAGATAGCTGATGATCTCTTCATCGATGTCCTCATAGCTGCAATAGCTCTTTTCCTTTGTCAAGTACAGTTCCTTGGAGAGATACACCTTGGATGAGGGAAAGTCCTTTTCATACTTGTTCTTGTACACTTCCTTGAGGTGGTTGTCGAGCATCGCCTCATCGCTGACCACCGCCAGCAAAGAGCCGTTTTCATAAAGCTTCGTCACCGTCACAGGCGAGCTATGGATCAAGGTCACTGCCTGGCGGAAATGCCCGCTGGCCATCGCTCCCGGCTCCATCTCGCGCGCCGAAAAAGACATATGCCCGTATGGCTGGAACAATGTGATCAAAACAGCTGCCCCAAGGCTGAGAAAAACAAAAAATATATTCTTCACGAAACCCCTCCTTCTACTGTTGGCCGGCGATATTGTACAAGGCGTTGGTTGCTCCTTCGAAGGCTAGATACACCTTCCTTGTGGCGCCATTCCTATGCTTGGCGATATTGATCTCAAGCCTCTCGTTGCCGGTCTTTTCCGCCTCGTCCTTGGCCTCTTGGTTATAGTAAGACTCCCGATACAGCAACATGACTACATCGGCATCCTGCTCGATAGCGCCAGATTCCCTAAGATCGGAAAGCATCGGGTGCTTGCTCTCGCGCGCCTCAACGCTACGCGAGAGCTGCGACAAGGCGATCACCGGCACATGCAGTTCACGCGCTAGCGCCTTGAGGCTGCGCGAAATATCGGAAACCTCCTGTTGCCTGCTTTCGCCAGGCTTATTGCCCGAGCCAGTGATCAGCTGTATGTAGTCGATCAGGATGAGGCTAAGCCCATGCTCAGCCTGCAGGCGGCGGCACTTGGAGAAAATCTCCGGTACCTTGACGCCAGGCGTATCGTCGATGTATATGCCGGAAGCGCTAAGCTCACCCGCCGCCTCATTGACCCTGTTCCAGTCATCGTTGGTTAACCTTCCCGTCTTGAGCTTGTCGCCCTGGATCCTGCTGCGCGCGCTCAACAAACGCATCGCCAGCTGTTCGGCAGCCATTTCCAAAGAAAAGATCGCCACCGCATCGTCAGGCTGGTAGGTCGCGACATTGAGCGCCAGATTCAGCGCAACCGCCGTTTTTCCCATGGAGGGACGCGCCGCAAGAATGATCAGATCCCCCGTCTGCAGCCCATGCAGGGTATGGTCAAGCTCAGTGAAGCCAGTTTTCTTCCCCGTGATGTCGGAGCGATTGTCGGACATCTTGCGGATGCTCTCAAGCACATCGTTCATGAGTGGACCAGAAGCCTTGAATTCAGCGGTCTTTCGATTGCGGGAAATATCAAGAATCTTCTTTTCCGATGAATCCAGGTAATCGTTGACATCTGTCACGCCAGAAAAACCCGCTGCCGAAACACCCTCCGCCGCCTCGATCATCGCCCTGACCACGGCCTTGTCCCTGATCAGCGTCACATAGTCCTTTGTACTAGCGCTTGTTACCGCCGCATCCGTCAATCCCGTAAGGTATCCCAGACCGCCTGATTTCTCCAGAAAACCCATGTCCGACAAACGGGTCGCAACCGTTGTGATGTCGACTGGCATGCCGGTCTGGTACAACGATGAAGCGGCAGCGAATATGCGGCGGTTTGCCTCAACGAAAAAATCCTCTTCAGAAAGACCTTCCTCAAAGGCGATCCGGGCAGCGCCCGGATACACCATCATCGTGCCAAGCAGCGCCGCCTCAGCCTCGGGAGCAGATGGCAATGCCTTTGCCATCCTAGCTACCGCTTCCTACCAGCTTGACATTAAGGGTTCCAATGACATCCTTGAACAGCTCGACGCGCACTTTTGTCACCCCTAGCGACTGAATCGGCTCTTTGTCAAGGATCTTGCGCTTGTCAATGACAATCCCTTGCTTCTGCAGGGATTCAGTGATTTGCTTGGTGGAAACCGAGCCAAACACCTTTCCTTCAGCGCCGCTCTTGACAGGGAATTCAAAAACCATTCCCTCAAGCTTCTTTGCCAATTCCCTTGCTTCCTGAGCCATTTGCTTCTGGAGCATTTCATCCTTCGCCTTTTGCTCGCCAAGGATCTCAAGGCTCTTCTTTGTCTCCGGCACCGCCAATCCCCTGGCGATCAGGAAGTTGCGCGCATATCCATCGGCCACATTGACGATATCGCCCTTCTTGCCGACCTTTTTTACATCTTGCTTAAGAATCACTTTCATCTGGTATTTCCTCCTTGAAGTATGTATCCAGTATTCCTGTCAATTCATTTTTCAGCGCCTCGACGCTAGTCTTGCTTCGCTGCATGGCAGCAGCCGTCATATGCCCGCCGCCCTTCATGCGCTCCATGATGATCTGGACATTGACGCGCCCATTCGAACGCGCGGATATCGCCGTTTCGCCATCCGCCACATCCGCAATGACAAAAGATGCCTTGACTTCCTGCACGCCAAGCAAGCTATCCGCCACTTGGCTCATCAGAGAACGCGTCAATTGCCTGTCCTTCACAGCAGCGATAACAACACCGTTCTTGTATTTCTCGCAAGCCGACACAACGGCGCTCTTGGTCGCAAACTCGTCATATGTATCCTTAAGATAATCGTATGCCTTTTGCGGGTCGCCTCCCATTTGCCTCAGCTTGCTAGCAGACTCGTATGTCCTTGCGCCCGTGCGCACGCGCCATTTCTGCGTATCGACGATCATGCCCGCAAGCATGAACGTGGCGATCAAGTCAGAGATATCCGCGTTGCCCGAGAGATACGGAACCATTTCCGTAATCAATTCGCACGCACTGGACGCATATGGCTCTATGTACATCAGCACCGGCTTGACGCCCATTTCAGTGGCGCGGCGGTGATGGTCGATGACAGCGATTTTCTTAGCGGATTCCAACAGCTTTGCGCCATTGGATTGGCGTATGTTGTGGTGATCTGTCATGATCACCAATGTTGTGTCGTGCAATTGGTTGATCGCCTCGCCTTCCGTCACAAATGTCACTTCCTTCTTCAGCTCGGTTTCATTCGCCTTCATGGCATCCATGAGCTTTTCCTCGATCCCGCCAGTCTTGGCAATGATGACCACCTGCTTGTGCATTGCTGTCACAAGCCTGCTCAAGCACATCGCCGAGCCAATGCAGTCAAAGTCGGCTGTCTTATGCCCGCAGATAATGACATTGCTGGATTTCATGATCAAATCGCGCAACGCATGCGCCATGACCCTGACGCGCACCTTGGATCTCTTTTCCGCCGCCTCGGTCGATCCGCCAAAATATTTGACATCCGAACCCGCTGCCTGCACCGCCACTTGGTCGCCGCCTCTGCTTTGCGCAAGGTCGATCAACTTTGTTACCATGGTGTCAAGTTCAGAGAAGTCGGAGGTTCCCCTGGCAAATGCCATCGACAAGGTTAGCGCAAGATCCTGCTGGGCCGCCGAGCGCCTGACATTGTTGAGCACCGAGAAATGATCCTCGACCAACTCGTTGAGTATCTTTTCGTTCAACACCAGCATGTAACGATAGTTGGAATTCAGTCGGCGGTAGAAAATGCCATGCTTGGCGCAATACTCCGTCAAAGGCACCCTGACCGTTGCCCCGATCAGCGCCATGTCCGCCTCATCGGCGTACATGACGCTTTCCTCGTAGTTGTCAAAGCTTGCCAAGCCCAGCACAACATGCTCCGAATCATAGAGATCCTTGAAGTGCTCAATTTCCGTGACATCCTTGAACATCAGCATCTGCGTATCGTCACGACGGTAGATCTCGAACATCGTGCCATCCAACGAAGCCATGACCTTGTCCGCCCTGCCGGAAATCAAGTCATCTGCCTCGGGAATCCATGTCAAGACTTTTTGCCCGATTTTCTCCATGCCCTTTTGGACAAACAAGTCGCTCATCCATGTAATGACATAGTCGTCATCGTAGCAAGCCATGCCAATGCCACCCAATAGATACGCGTCAGCCGCCACGTCCTCCAGGGCGTTTTTCACCCCGACGGATTGCTGGCGGGAAATGCTATCAAACTGGTCAAACGCAATAAACAGCGCCACTGACTCGACCGCCAAGACCAGCGCCGCAAAAAGAATGTCCTTTGAAAGGACAAGATACAAAAAGCACAGTAGCGCCGCCTGCATAATCACAGCAAAGACAGCGAGTCTTTTATTTTTCTGGATCTGTCTGCTCATTGCGCCACCTCTTTCATAAAGCTGCCACGCATGTCCGTCGTAATATAGAAGAAACCAAAGAACGCCAGGAACAGCGGCATGATAAAGAATAGGACAATCACCAATAACACCGTGATGCCGCCCGACAGCCTGAACCTAGAGCGAAGAAACATCGTTGTTCCAATGACACCATAAAACGACAGGTAGTACAGCGCAATCATTCCTATGGTGATAATGACGTTATACGCCATGGAGCCTACTGGCGCCAAGGCAAAGCCAAGCATGTATGCCAACAGGAAGACAAGTGCGACATAGCCAGCCGCCTTGGGCGGCACATGGGCATAGATTGGCTCGCCCGGAGGCAGCTTGACGCGCATTCTTCCTAAAACGATCCGAGAGAACGCATGTGTCAAGGCACCTTCCATGACACCCAACAGAACCGTGGAATTCAGCACCATGGTCGTCATGGTGGAAGGATTGGTGAACATTCCCAACGCCTGGGTCAGCTGATCGCCCGTTTGCGATGGCTGCCCCTCGCCGACAAGCGAGACAACTTCCTGCAACATTTGCTGCATTTCATCGACGCTGTTGGAAAGGGAATACCCAGCGATGGAAGCCAGGAAAACAAACGCCAGCATTTCGGTGAGAATGCTGCCGATGATTGCCTTTGCCATCAACTTGCGGCTGCTATTTCCCTTCTTGACACCATCCCCATAGACGATGCCGACAGCAGATGCACAAGTCCCAAAGTAGATATTCGCAAAATTCCCGAATATAAACAAGAGAAAAAACACTGCCGCAAGCACGGGCAGGGAATCCCGCCAGCCATACTTGGCGCTATAGAACAACAAGGGCAATGGAAACAAGAACAACAGCATGGACACCAATGTCCCGCCCGTAAACCTATCGACCCAAAGAATCACCCCCACGATGGCAGCCATCATGGCGCCATCCGTTATTTTCCGTATATCTTTGTTCATACAAATTCAACCTACCATTACAAAAACAGCCAACGCTGTCCAAGATTATACCACACCCATGCGGCTAAATCACAATTCCGTCAAGGTGATCGCATTCATGCTGCACAGCCTGTGCCTCGCGCCCTTCAAGCTCCCTCTCATGCTTGCGCATTCTGAGATCCTGAAAAACAACGCGTATCCACCGGTATCGCATCACATTGCGCATTCCTTTCAGTGAAAGACACCCCTCGCTTGCCTGATAGGGATCTTTTTTTGCGATAATCCTTGGATTCAGCATCGTCAAAGGCAAGCCATCCACCATGATGCATATGATTTTCTTGCGGACACCAATCATGTTTGCGGCCATGCCAATACACGACGCCTCATGGTGATGCAGCGTCTCGGCAAGATCCTTTGCGACCTGCTTGTCCAAAACCGTTGCATCTTCGCTTGCCAAGGCAAGGAATCCTTCATCCCTTATGATTTCCCTGATCATTGTATTCCTCCATCAATTCCCTTTCTTCATCCGTCAACCGATAGTTTTGCATGAGGTCAGGCCGCATTTTCTGCGTCAAAAGCAACGCCTGCGCCTTGCGCCATCGCTTGATCGCCCCATGGTTTCCAGACAACAGCACGCCTGGAACATCTTTTCCATTCCATGAAACCGGTCGGGTGTATTGGGGATACTCCAAAAGACCATCGGAAAACGACTCGTCCATCGTGCTCTCCTTGCGCAAGATGCCATCCTTGAGCCTCACCACGGCATCCATCATTGCCATCGCGGCATATTCCCCGCCCGACAAGACATAATCGCCCAAGGAAAGCAATTCATCGCAATGATCCAAAATCCTCGCATCGACACCTTCGTAATGACCGCATATGACAACGATCTCATCCAATTCACAAAGCCTGCGCGCATCTTCCTGGGAAAACACATGCCCGACTGGCGTTGTCATGACAACCTTCGCGCCAGCTCCCGCGACATCCTCAAGTGCCCGCAACAGAACATCATAGCGCATGATCATTCCAACGCCGCCCCCACATGGGGAATCATCGATATGCCGAAAGCTCCCATCCGCATACGCCCGTATGTCACATACGCAAACATCCACAATGCCCTTCTTCCTTGCTCGCTCCACAAGCGGAGACGCAAAAAAAGAAGCAAGCATTTCTGGAAACATGGTCAGAAATACTATCTTCACCTACAATACCTCGGCGCCCTGACAAACATCCGCTTGTCATAGTCGGCCAAGTTACGCTCTGCCCCGATGCCAAGCGAAACAATGCCATGCAACTCATAGCCGGCAAACTCAGGAAAGGCTTTTTTAACACCCTCCCTGTCAAACGACATGTAGAGATGGCTATCCAGTTTCTTTGTGCCACCATCAAGCATGATATGAATCAGCTGGATGGTATTGCTCTCATGCATGTGTTTCCCAGGGATAGGAACCCACTGGTTCTGCCTTTCCAGATCACGCACCATCAGAACCATGGTCGGCGCATTATCGAAGGTCGCCTTCGCGGCGATGCGAAACTTTTCAAGCACCTCGCCTTCAAACACAAACGTCTGCCACTGCAGCGTCTTAATCACATCCGAACCGCCGCAACCCCAGACGACATGATGCCTGATATTGTATTCGGGGACAGGCAGGTCGCAATAATTCACGCATGAATAGTTCGCCCGCGCCAAGTCCAAATGTTTCATATACTCCCCTTTCCATGGCAAGGATTGACCATCATCGGGCGATCTTCAAGCGCCAGCCAACAAATCCCCTTACCAATACTTTCATCATTCACATTCTACACTATGATGATATACTTTAACCCATGAAAAAGAATGAATTCGAAATATGCCTAAAAAACTACACTTATCCCGATGCCTTTGAAAAGATCAAAGACATCCATCCGTGCATTGCGCGCATGGAACACTACGACCAGCACCACCCATACCACAACCTTGACCTGCTAGAACATTCTGTTGCTACAATGCGAAACCTGCGCATTGAAGATCTTTCGCCAGAGGAACGCAACCGCCTGATGGTCGCAGCTTTCCTCCATGACATTGGCAAGCCCGACTCCCTTGTCGTCAAATACAACATCCTTGGCCAACCGCGCAACACTTTTCCTGGTCATCCAGAAAAATCCGCCAAGATCGCAAATGAAATCCTTGATGCGCTTGGCTATGGCAAGGAGGACAAGGAGTATATCTTATTTTATATAGCATGCCACGATTTATTCATGAACTTCAGCTTCAGCGCCAAAGGCAAGCTGGCAATCAACGAGCATAACGTAAAGCGCGTCTATGAACGCGCCCACGAAAAATTCCCGTTCACAACACCCCATGATTTCTTTGCGCTCATGCATCTAAGCGTTGCGGATGCACTCGCGCACAACCCGCAAGTCATCGATGTTGACGGCTCGATCAAGGATACAAACACCAAGATGGCTGCCCGTGCCAAGGCCATCCAGGATATTTTCGCTGGTTTTTGAAAAAAACACTGGAACTTTTCCTAGAATGGTGTATACTATATAGGCAGTCGTTTTTCGGGGTGTGGCTCAGCTTGGTAGAGCGCTTCGTTCGGGACGAAGAGGTCGTGGGTTCGAATCCCGTCACCCCGACTGTGTCAGTCTGCCAGCACCTAACTGTTGGTAACAAAAACCCGCTTGGAAAGCGGGTTTTTGTGTGTTTGCTCATGTTGTAGTTAACTATAATTATAGCAGCCGCCACGACATACAGCCTTAACGCCATGAGGTTCATGCGGGTCAATGACCCATGCAGAGAAAAGGAACAGCAGAAGGCATCCCTATCCATGCCTTGTGCCGTAAAGCAACGCCATTCCGTGGATCGGCAACATCCCAGAGCCTATCCTGTATCCAGAGAACATCTCGGGGATGAAGTTCAAAATCCCGAGCCTATGAAAAAACTCATTGATTGCTTCCGAAACAAGTGGCAATGCTGCATGCTAAGTTTTTCGGAACTGGCTCGTGCCTGACCAAGGCGGCTGCTGTATTGCATAAAGCATCCGCTTGGGAAAAGCCATCGCACGCTGAGCTTGAGAAATGTAGTTTCAAAAACAATCTGTAGAAGAAACAGTAAGCTTTTTATTGCCAAACAGGTTTGTCTATTCGGCAAACCCGCTTCGGACATCTTTGCAATTCATCCACGATCAACCGCAAAAATCGCGCCATTGAGAAGACCCTTAAACAGTTCGAAAAAAGTCTTTGAAGCAAACGAATGCATTGCATCAAACTCCCATATGTTGTAGGAATCAATGCGTCATGATCTATTTTAACTGTCCCGCTCATGTTCACGCATGAGATGCGCATCGCAAGCTTCACATACTGGTTCTTGCTATTCCATCCTGCGCGCTGGATCTTCTTCCCTGCTTCGCCAAACTTCATAAAGCCTCCTCTTCGACCTTACCTAAATATTTGATGGTAATGTTATAACTAACTGCGCACTCATGCTCGATCTTGCATCCTTGCTTTTCCACATCCAGGCACCACATATATCACATCGGCTTCATCTGGCATGTCGAGTGATTTTGCCAAATACCTCAAGCCACCATGCTTCTCCTTCAGTTGGTCATGGACGAACGAATCAACGATTTCAGCATCTGGATGTTCACCCTTTATCAGCTCAATGACATGCTTGCGTTCTGCAAAGATTTCTTCGTCAGTCCTTCCATTCATTGGCTGAGATATAAAAAAATGCATTATTTTCAAATCCCCAAAAGAAAAGCAGCTTAGTTAGCTGCTGTTTTTTCTTCGATCACTTTGAACATTTTTTTTGAATACGCATACCATTCTTTAGAATCATCCTTCACCGCATAAGCACGTGAATCATCTTTTAATGGTTTGATTTCGTAAATTTTTCCGTTTCTAATCTCGGCGTGATCTTCTCCAATATATTTTGCTCTCATATTAATCAAGATATGCGTTCCCGTTAAAATCAACCGCTATCTTCATTTCCACTTTACCATGTTTTGGGCTGTTGTACCAATGCAACTCAACATATCTAGGTTCACCAAACTCGTCATAGACATATCCAAAGCCTTTTTCTTTTGTCCAATTTTTTTCATCATAATCCTTATATTTTTCCATCAGCCAACCAATAACGTCAATTTTTCTGTTTCTGCCCTTGCCAGCCATAACCTTGAATTCCCTGTCACATTTGTAACTACACGCCAGTCATACCAATCATAGACGAAAATATATGATATTGAACCTATAAACGTCATATTTTCGCAGAAAATCTCGAATAAATCGCCATTTTAATGTAAAATGTAGTTACAAGATCTTTCCATCCTTTTGTAACTACACGCTGTATTAAATGGAGGATTTTTATAGCAGACGTATACGAGGCGCTGGTTCAGCAAGAGCATCCGCATTAGTGGGCGCATTTTCAAGGAAAAGCGCCGCAAAAAAATAGAATCATGGTCAAGGAGAACAATTCCGTTCGATGGGTAAAGGGGATGTA
>OMYM01000283.1 GCA_900315225.1 uncultured Erysipelotrichaceae bacterium
ACTCTTCCCCAGTAAAAGGTATATTTTCTAGCATCAGTAAGAGCGTATTGTATTGCGTGGAATACTTATTGTGAGTTTCTTCATCAGATGCGAGATCCGGCACCGATGGAATGTGCTTGCGGATGATATCCATTGCTCGTTCCTTATAATCGGGGTTTAATAACAAAAGGAAGCACTCCTTGAAATATGCATCGAAGTCTTTTTCAACACACTCCAACAATCGATCAAGGTAAGGAATGTCCAAAAAATACGCTAAAAGAAATCCCTTGCCGTTGACAACAGCTTTCTTGACTTTTTTGACGCAATCATCGCTTCGCAAGATATTTTGGAGAAGATCATTTAGCTTGGATTCAGGGGCGGAAGCACGCACTGCATTGAGTGTATAAACCAGTTTCTCATAATCTTCGACATCAAGGTCGTAGTTCGATGAAATCTCGATGAATCTCTCTAAAATCTCATCAAGGTTTCCAATAGAGTCGGTTTTTTCTCTTCTTGACGCTGCTTTTGACTGAAACATGAGCATGATCAGCGAACCAATCGCCTTGTATTCTTCTTTCGTTGGATTACCAAAGAGAAGATCCTCTGCTCCTGATTTTTTCCAACAAGCAACGCTTGTATAAGAGTTATCAAGGGTGTTAGAACTTCCATCCGTCATTAGCCAGTGTTTTATCTCATCGGTGGTTGGTTGTAAAAACTCTACGGCGATGATTCTTCCCCAGCCATGCACTTTCTTGGCAAGCGCGAGTAATTCATCGTCACTGTTTTCCCACGTCCGCATGACCGACATGACAGAGAAGGTAAATTCTTCATACACCCCAATTCTTCTGATCATTTCTTTAGCATCATCAAAGTGCGTTTTGAATGTCTCTAGAATGTTTAGGGCAACCTTGACGCACTCAATGTGTGTTGTATTAACAAGAATAGACATCATTGTCGAATAGATTTCTTCGATATCTAAACGTGTTTGATGCGCATTGAGGTATAGGTGCAAATGCCTTTTGCCAAAACATGCTGGAAAGTCCTTTGTCCATTCATAGAATAACTCATCCGCCTTTTTGTAATCCCCATTTTCAACTTGATACATCGCCCTTGCAAGCAATCTTGCATGCTCATAATCCATTTTTTTAGGTTTCGACTGGTATCGCAAGGAACCATCCATGGCTCCTGGTTCCAATTGTGAAAGAACAGGGTATTCTTTTTCCTGTGGAAGACGGAATCCTTCTGGGAGTTGATTTTCTTCATTCAGGCTATTGCAGATAGTCGTGTAAATTGAGCGCGGCATGACGTTCCTCCTGTGACATATGGCAACATTATACCAGATGCGGCGAATATATGGTATATGAAATTCAAAATAGAAGAAAAGTACTTTGTGAGATTGTCTTTAGCAATGGATGAATGATAAGATTATAGCAAGGAGGTAGAGTCTTATGCGTATATGCAAATACATGATATGCCTTATGTTGGTTGTTGTCCTGGCGGGATGCACGGGAACGAAAATCAAGTTTGGCACAGCGGGAGTCGGAGGAAACTACTACGTATTTGGGCAAGCCTACACAGAGTTGGCTTCTCAAGATCATGGAGAAATCGAGTTTGAGGTAAAGAAGACAGCAGGGAGCGATGCTAATTTGCGTCTTCTCTCGCAAGGATACCTGCAGATGGCGATCGCCCAAATGGATGCGATTGCCTTGAGCGATCTTTCAGGCTTCAAGGCGGTTGCTTCGCTTTACACAGAATATGTCCAGGTGATTGCCAGAGATGAAGGCATAACAAGCATCAACGACCTCAAGGGAAAGGTTGTTTCCATTGGCGAGGCAGAGTCAGGAACTGCCCGCAATGCAAATCATGTGCTACAGGCACATGGCTTGACAGGTAGATTGGTGACGACCAAGAACATGACATATTCCGATGCTGCTGCAGCATTGATGGATGGCTCCATCGATGCAATGTTTATTACCTCAGGCGCACAGACAACGGTTGTCGAGAGCCTGACCAAGGAAGGAATGCACTTGGTGCCGATCACTTCTTCAGTGATTGAAAACCTCATCGAGGCATATCCGTTTTATGCCAAGGCTATGATTCCCTCAGGAACTTACAGCAATCAATCCGAAGACATCCCAACCATTGGCATATCCGCTGTTCTTATCGCTAGCGACAAGCTTTCCAGCGATACAGTGAAGAAACTGACAGAGTCATTGTTTGCGCATGCCAATGATTTGAAAGTGACAGTCTTGGCCATCAAGGAACTCAACGAAGAGAATGCTGTGAAGAACATATCCATTGAATTCCATCCTGGTGCATTAGCATACTACCAGGAGAAAGGAGTCAAATGATGTTCAAACTACAGTTTGACATGTACCAGACGCTTGCCTTGTCGGTAGTAGCCCTGATGCTCGGCAGCAGGATTCGAAGAAGATTCACCGTGCTTGAAAGGTTTTGCATACCTTCCCCTGTCGTGGGAGGACTTGTCTTTGCGATAGCATCACTGATTCTGTATGTCTTCAATCTTGCTGAATTGTCTTTTGATGAAACCCTACGAACCGTATGCATGGTATTCTTCTTTACATCCGTGGGATTCCAAGCGAACTTGAAAGTCTTGAAATCCGGAGGAAAAGCCCTGTTAATCCTCTTGTTGTTGGTTGTGGGTTTGATCACAATACAGAATCTACTAGCAGTAGGCTTGGCGAATATGATGCACATAGACTCCTATGTAGGCCTATGCACAGGATCAATCCCCATGGTTGGAGGACATGGCACGGCAGGTGCCTTTGGACCAGTCCTGGAAGACTTTGGAACAACGGGAGCGACAACCCTTTGCACAGCTTCCGCAACATTTGGCTTGATTGCAGGTAGCTTGATTGGCGGCCCAATTGCGAATAGCTTGATCAAGAAGAAAAACCTCTTTGAAAACTACTTGGATGAAGACGATTCCTTTCTTGTGGAAGAAGAAGAGAAACATGAACGTCAGTTCAACATGTATGCTCCAGCGGTATTCCAGATTGTTTTGGCAGCTGGTGCAGGAACGGTTGTCTCCTATCTATTGTCAATGACAGGCATGACGTTTCCGATCTATATTGGCGCAATGATCGTTGCGGCAATCATGAGAAACTACAGCGAATTCACAGGAAGAACCGTCATACACATGGGAGAAATTAATGACCTTGGAGGCATATGCCTGTCATTGTTCTTGGGCATTGCTATGATCACATTGAAGCTATGGCAGCTGGTAGAGCTGGCATTGCCACTGATCGTCTTGTTAACGGCACAGACACTGTTTATGTTCCTGTATGCAAGATTTGTTGTGTTCAATTTGATGGGAAGAGACTACGATGCGGCTGTCATTGTTGGAGGAACATGCGGCTTTGGCATGGGAGCCACCCCTAATGCCATGGCAAATATGCAGGCAATCTGCGACAAATACGCCCCTTCCATCAAGGCATACTTGTTAATCCCAATCGTAGGCAGCTTATTTGCGGACTTCATCAACTCACTCGTCATCACCTTCTTTATCAACCTGCTATAGGCAGAGACAGAAAGGACCAAGAAAGATGAATAAGAAAGAACCAATCCAAGTCAATTACGATAACTTGGCAATGCCTGAGATCCACCTAGGAAAGAAAGAACCAGCCAAAGAGACGCAAGACACCAACAAGATCTCTTATGAGTCACTCGCAATCCCAGAGATCCACCTTCACAAACGCAAGAAGAAGTAGAAAACTGGATGTGCCAAGACATGTGTGATTATCAGGCAGATGCACTAATAAGCGCATCTGCCTGTTTTTCAACACAATTTCAATTTTCAGAGAACCCAGCGAGTCACGAGCAGCGAACGCTATGAGTATGGCTATAGACTTGTATCGGCACAAGAGAAACCTATGCTACACAAGGACTGATATATTACGCATGCCTTGCAAGTGATGCTCCCCCCTGAAGCCACTTACAGGCAAGATTGTTTGCTAACGCGTGTATTCAAATCCAGTTTCTTGACCAGATGACTGGACTGATAAAATAATACCAGATAATCTGGTAAACGTCAATCATTTCCATAAAATAAATTTTGGCGAGAAAATTAATAATCTAATAAATTTAGAACATTTATAGTGAACTATATGAAATATAGCAACCAATAAATGAAAAGTATTTCAACAATGAATGATTATCGCAATCTGCGCGCGCTAGCACATGCCAGTAACGTTGAGGTCTCTATTTCGAATGCTTATCACATCGGTTTGTTCAA
>OMYM01000087.1 GCA_900315225.1 uncultured Erysipelotrichaceae bacterium
AATGAACGGATTGATCAGGGGCAGAAGGGAACGGACAAACGAGCTTCTCGCCGCCCTTGACAAGGAGACCAGAAGTGGAAAGACCTCGTTTTCCCTGGACGATCTCTATCGCATGCTCCGCGAAACCAGCGATGAGGGCAATTGATTGCCCATGGCTACGTAAAGCGCATGGCTTTCCAGCATTCGGCGCCGAAGGTCATGCTCTTCTTTTTTGCGAGCGATGGATTGGTTGAATCCTTGGCAATGGGCAACATGGACGACCAATGATTCCCATAGGTACACAAAATACATCAAGGGTATTCAAAGGGAAAGACAAATGGGCTTCTCGCTGCCTCGGACAAAGTCGTAAAAAACGAAAAGACACCTGGCATCAAGGACTTTCATTGCATGCCCAAAGATTGTCGAGAAACGTTCCTCGCCCTTTTGCCAAATGTCCTCTTCCGGTATGCCATGGAATCTATTCAAAAAACACTTACTAAAAAAAGATGCATTTGCATGCATCTATATCTCCCAGGGACAAAGTGTTTCGGGTTCTTGCGCAAGAAGAGCAAGATGTTTGGGAGCGAGATATTGTTTCTGGATGATCGCTTCATACACATAGTCATCGAAGTATTTGTCGCTGCAGACGAAATATCCCTTGTCGCCGACATCTTCGCCCCAGCTGTTTTCAATCTTCCATCTTTCCGGCTTTCCGTTTTCATCGAAATTCACGCCGACCAAGATCATCGCATGGCTGGCAAAGCTTCCACGGCTTTCCAGCCGTTCTTTCTTTCCATCCTCAAGATCTGCCTCAAACAGTTCACTGTAGGCAAAGCTATCGGGATCCCATACGCCATGGGAGCGAGAGCCAAAGGATCTGGAATCGCAGCCAAACCATACAGGCTTTCCATCTTTCAACTGCCTGAGGCATGCTTCCTTCAGTTCTTCCATCGGTATGTTCAACATAGTGATATTGCTTTCCTGCATGGATCCAATGTAGTGGAAGCGATAGAGCTTTCCCAGCGGGCGGCGATCCGTTGGTTCGTTGATCAAGGTACAATAATCCGCCATGTCGATGCCGATGTATTTCTCAAAGAACATGCGGGGCGTGATACCACGATCAATGTGGAAGACATTTTCTGCGTCACGGTAAGAAAAATCAAACGAAACAGGTGGTTCGCCAAAAGCTATACATTCCATGCGATAGATTTCCTTCAACATTTCTTGCTTCATTGCTTCGGCATCTTCGCCACTTTGCACTGCCTTGCGCAATGCCATGCAATTCTTGCGCAACAACTTATTCAACAGCTTCATGAACTGCTCTGTATGCTCAGACTGGTATGTCTCGGGCATGATGGATTGAGGAACGACACCGTATTTGCGCACAAGGTCGACCGCCATTTCCCAAAAGCCGCCATCACCAATGCCATTGAACATATATTCGTTGATCCTAGCGTTGACATCTTCATTGGCATGCGCAATCGCCATGGACATCATGTTGGCGGATTTCTCGAGTTTGTCATAAAAAGCCAGGTAGTTTCCAGAAAGACGGAATTCCTTCATCCCACAATTCTCAATGACCTTTTCGCGCAGAATATTCTGCACTGCATACATCCAGCATCTTCCGCTTCTTTCCTGACTGGTAATTCCATGTGTTTCGACCTCGATTTCAAAAGGCTGCTGAAGCCTTGCGGCCGTAAGGGGAAGGAAAGCAACATCCACCAGTTCGCTATGCGCAACAGATGCATGGCGATGAACCACGCCCTTGTCCTTGGCAACAAAATCCCTCAGTTCCCCTATCATCTTTTCATCAATCTTATTCATCGTATTTCTCCTTTTGTAAGCCCGAGCTAACTCATCAGGGCAGGAACATTATACTCGCAACCACATTCAATTGCCAAAAAAAGATACCCTTGTCATTGGCATTATTTTCCCGCAATGACGTATAATGATAGGGTAAATGGTAGCCAAAGCACAAGGCAAGGAGGAATCATCATGGCACAGGGGACGGTAACATTAAAGACATCACGTCTCACTCTTAGGAAATTTAACATTGAGGACGCACCTGAGATGTTCGAAAACTGGGCGAATGACGATGAGGTCACGCATTACCTCACATGGGCGCCGCACGGCAATGTCGACATCACAAAGGAAATCCTGCAGGCATGGATCGATCAATACGACAATCCTTTTACCTACAACTGGGCGATTGTCCTCAATGAAACCAACGATTTGATCGGCAATATCAGCGCATCAAAGTACGACCCAAAGGTCAAGGCTGTCTGCGTCAGCTTTTGCGAGGGAAAGGATTGGTGGGGCAATGAATACATGCCCGAGGCGTTGCGCGCCGTCATCAGCTATCTGGTTCATGAAGAAAACATCGAGCGTGTCTTTGTCTCCTTTGACAAGGACAACGAGAACTCCATCAAGACAGTCGAAAAAGCGGAGATGAAAAAGGAAGGGGTTCTTCGCAAGGGTGGTTTCAACAACCAAGGAATCGTTGACAGCATTATCTACAGCATCCTGAAGGATGAAGTGACGTATTGACACAAAAGCCCCTAGGGGCTTTTTTCATAGAAAAGCCGCTAGAAGCATTGAAATTCTGGATCCATGCTTAAAATAGAGGCGGGTAAGGGAGATACCTGTCGATGATTGCCCTCGAAAGGAGACGGGCTGATAGCGGCAGAACAGACTGGCCTTGCCAGATTATCCTTGCAGAGATTCTTAAGGAATATGTCGCGAAGTTCAGGAGCTACGAGATACAATTCATCGAGAACCAATGCATAATCGAAGATGTATGCATGGATCAAGTGTTCGTTGGCCAGGATACGGAAGATACCGAGGATAAATCTCACAAAGAGAGATTGGCCTGATATGATATTGTTTTTGACACCCATGCCCCGAAAAGCGGCGAGATCATACGGATGACCCTCATTGTGGAAATCCAGGAAGACATGAATCCGAGCGTTCTCCAATCCCCACCCGCTGCGTGGTGCCAATGAGGAGGGCTTTTTTTCGCTTTCGCGGTGGAAAATGGACGAAAACGAACGTAGCATTCATGGAAATTAAAAATGGCTTTTTCGTGTGCTTTCTTTCTCGTTGACAATGAAAAGAGGGGTAGAATATAATCTCATTGCCCATTGGCTACAATGGGCAATGAGATTGAAGATTGTAACAGTTTGAAAAGCTGTGTTTTTATTATACTGAGAGGGAAATATGGAAATCCGAGAAATGAAAAACCGCTTTGTCTTCGATGATTTTGTGGCCAAGAGTCCTACATGCCACTACATGAAGACGTCGATGTGGGGAGAATTTGAAAAAATAACATCCGGCAGAAGCTATCGCATGCTGGGGTTTTATGAAAATGAAGCATTGCTAGGCACTGCCATGGCACTATTCCACAAGGGGGTATTCTCCTACATGTATGTGCCCAAGGGTCCATGCATCGACTATAACGATGAGAATCTTGCCAAGGAAGCGTTTTGCTTGTTGAAGGAATACGCGCTTAAGGAAAACGTTGTTTTCCTGCGCGTTGATCCGAATGTCCTAAGGCTTGAAAGAGACATCAAGGGAAACCCTGTGGAGAATGGCGAGAACCACGAAGCATTGACCGCCTTGCTACAGGAAGAAGGGTACACCCATAAAGGATACAACTACGCCTATGATGGAAGCTGGACAAACCGATACACAATGATCATCGATGCATGCATGCCTATAGAGAAAGTGTTCAAGGGATTCTCCAAAAACCGCAAGTGGAACATCCGCCACAATGAAAAGCTTGGCTTTTCTACGCGCCAAGGCACGCAGTTTGACATCCCTTTGTTACTGGAACTACAGAAGGAACTTTCCGAGATCAAGGGATTCAAGCCGCACAGCCACCAATACTTTGAAACACTGATGGATTGCTTTGGCTCGCATGCCCATATGTATGTCGTAGACGTTTCCATGCCGCACGCCATCGAGCATGTCCAGGCGCAAAAGGAAAAGGCGAAAACCGACGAGGAGCGCAACAATTACCAGGCAACAATCAACGAGCTTCAGGGCTTCCAAAGCAACTTTGGAAATGAAATATCGCCGGCCGTGGGATTGTTCATCACCTTTGGCAATACATGCTGGACAGTGTACTATTACTTCCGCAAGGCGTTCCGCAGGTATTCGCCGATCGACACCATGTTGTATGATTCCCTGCGAGAACTAAAGGAGAAGGGGATCGAATGGATGGATCTGTGTGGCTTTGGCGGCACTTCTTCCAAAGACGATCCCGAGTACAACCTGTATTACTACAAGCATACCTTTGGTCCTAAGTTTATCGAGCATATCGGGCAATTCGACTATGTCGCAAAGCCCAAAGCCATGAAAGCGTATCTTTTGGAAAGCAAAGTGGTAAATCGCTTAAAGCGCGAGTATCACCTTCGCATATACACGAAAAAGAACAAGAAAGAAGAAAACTGAACAAAAGCATGGTCCAATGGCCATGCTTTTGTTCAGTTGACCCTATCCTCATAATCCTACTTCCATACCTCAGAAATCGGGAACAGATTTCGACAGATGGCAAGAAAGGATGGTCCAAAAGACATCTCATTCCTCTTCCAACAAATGCTCTTCCAGCCAATGAGGAACTCCTTCCTTTTTCCAACAAGTGACATGCTCTGTCGCAATGGCCTTGACGCTTTTCATGGCATTGGCGGGAACAATGCGGATGGCGCAATGCTCCATCATAGAAAGGTCGTTTTCGCCATCCCCGGCACAGGCTGTTTCTTCCCTTGATATTCCTTCGCGCAATTGAATCCACTGCACGGCATTTCCCTTGGAAACGCCCTTGGATTGCATCTCCAGCCAATAGGGATTGACAAACGAATGGCTGTATTTGTCAGGCTCAAGATCGGAAAGATACCGCTTCAGGCTCAAGTGCGTTCCAGAGAAACAGATCTTGGCTGGTTCCATGTCTTTCAAGAAGCCATAGTCAGTCTCGATCTTCCATATCATCCATCGTCTCCTCAGCGCCACCGCCGCCATCAATCTCACTGCCATGACAAGGCATCCATACCATGCCTTGGATGGATGCGCAAAGCGGCGAAACACCCCATTGCCATGCACAGACATGACCACAAGGTGTCTGTCCATGGGGGCTATGATGTCCTTCACTTCTTCTTTTCGCAACATGGGCATCAGACGATGGACATTGTTTTTGACATCATAGACATCCTGCCCATTGCCACAGGAAACATAGTCCACGCAATCCATTGGCACAACGCGTGACACGCTTTCAAACGGTCTTCCTGAATTGATCGCAACAACCACGCCTTGCCTGCGCAAACGCCGCAAGACGGATTGGGCGTATGGTGAAAGACGGCCATTCTTCATGCGCAAGGTTCCATCGATGTCCGAGATAAACAACTTTGCTTTTCTTTTCATAGCCACATTGTAGCATTGCATGGCGAAAACAGAAAGAATGGTGGTATAATACCGGCATTTGGAGGTATGGCATATGTCCGATATTCTAAACATTATCCTGATCGCCTTGTTTGGCACGCTGGCGGTGGTTTACTTTTACCGGTATTTCAAGAACCGAGGGCGCATCATGATCCAGGACCAGCAATGGAGCTACATTCGTATCCTTTTCCTAACGCTTGGCGTATTGTCCATCGTCACTCTCATCTCTCAGCACAACTCCATGAGCTTCCTCGACTATTGCCGTGTCATCTGCATGATTGTCGCTGTTTCAGGATACATGGTCGTCCGCGATGGCGTAGGCGAGACGGGAATGGTCGCGATGGGAAAATTCTATCCCTGGCACATGGTTCGCGCATATGACTACAAGGACGTGAAGAACGTGGTCGAGGTCTACTTCACGGTAGAATCAACGAAGAAGGACAAGCCAGACGAGTATACGACAAAGGAACTGGACTTTTCCAAGACCGACCGCGACATTTTGATGCGCTTTTTGGAGATCAACCTTGGCAGAAAATATACCCGCATGAAAAAGAAGACCCAATAAAGTCTTCTTTTTTCTTGACATGCGCTATCCAGGAAACTATCATGTTTATAGTCAAATTGACTACATGGAGAAAACCAATGACTGCGATCAACGAAAAAGGACAAACACTGGAAGAGTTCTTGGCATCCTACGATGACTCGATCTACCGTCATCCCAGCAATACAGTGGACATGATACTGATGACTGTGTCAGAAGGGAAACTAAAGCTTCTGTTGGTAAAAAGACGCGACCATCCATTCATTCATGACTGGGCGCTTCCTGGAGGCTTTATAAACTTCAACGAGGACATGGAGGCTGCGGTGAGAAGAGAACTGGAGGAAGAGACGCACATTACAAGCGATACGTATTTCCATCAGCTCTATACCTTTGGCAACAAAGACCGTGACCCTCGCACACGCATCATCACCACCGTCTATCTGTCAATGACTCCCGAAGAAAACATCCGCAATGCCAAGGCGCAAGACGACGCCGAGGACGCAGGATGGTTCACGTTGTCGAAAAACACTATTTCTTCCGACAACGAAGGGCGGCGCTCTCTTGTCACATTGGACGAGGATGAGCGCGGGATTCACATGGAGTACTTGATCGAAGACAGCGCCATGGGCAACTACATTGCGACGACATCCAGCCTGCGCGATACATCGAACGCAAAGCTTGCGGCAGATCATATCAAGGCCGTGAATATGGCGCTTGACCAAGTGCAGCACAGGGCTGCGTCCACAGGCATCTTGTTCAACCTGTTGCCAAAGGAATGCACGCTGCGGGAAATCCAGAATGTCTACGAGGCCATCATCGGGCACAAGACAGACACGGGAAATTTCCGACGCGACATCAAGAAAATGCTTGTCCCAACAGGAAAGACAAGGAAAATCGCTGGAAAGCAAGCCGCATTGTATCGATTCAACCCCATGTATTCTTATCTCATGGAAAATCTGTAAAGGAGTTGTTATGGAAAAACTATTGGTAGTCATCGACATGCAAAATGATTTCATCGACCAAGCGCTTGGCTCTGCGGAGGCGGAAAAGACGGTCGCGGAATGTGTCGACCTGATTGCGGACAAAAGCTACACGAAAGTCATTGCGACAATGGATACGCATGGAGAAAACTACATGGAGACATTGGAGGGTAAATACCTTCCGGTTCCCCATTGCATCAAGAATAGCGATGGATGGAAATTGCATCCGTTGATCCAGGAAGCATTGGACGCACGTGGCGCGGAAATCATCGAAAAGCCAACGTTTGGGTCGATCAACCTGATTGACCTTGTCAAAAAGATCCAGCCGGATGAAATCACCGTCTGCGGGCTTTGCACGGATATTTGCGTCATTTCCAACGCATTGCTGATGCGGGCGGCATTGCCGGATACAGAAATCAAGGTGGTCGCAAAGGCTTGCGCCGGAACTACCATCGCCAAGCACAACGCAGCGATTGCCGTCATGGAGTCCTGCCAGATTCAAATTGCATAAGGAGAAAATAGCATGAGCAATATCGAAGTAGCGCCGTACATCCCCGATGAAGACTATGAAAACCCGGCGATGGTGACGGACTTCTATGAATTTACCATGGCGAACGCATTGTTCCTCCATGGCTTCAAGGATACCGTCATGGTGTTCGACATGTTTTTCCGCAAAAACCCAGACGACAAGGGCTATGCGATTAGCTGCGGACAACGAAAACTGCTGCGGTTCCTTGAGAACTATCATTTCAACGAGCAGGACATTGTATGGCTCAGGGCAAAGGGCATGAGCCAGGAATTCTGCGACTATCTGCGCACATACCGCTGGAAAGGGGATGTGTACATGTTGAAGGAAGGGACGGTCTGCTACCCACAGGTTCCCATGGTTCGCATTGAATGCGACATGGTCGGAGCGATCTTGATCGAGACATACCTGCTGCAGACGATGAATTTCCATTCCTTGATCGCCACCAAGGCAACCCGTATCACTGGCTTGAACATCCATTCCCCACGCAATGTCATGGAGTTTGGGACACGGCGTGCCCAGGGAATGTCGGCGGGAAACGATGGCGCATATGCGGCAGTCCTTGGCGGCTGCATTGGAACAGCCAATTGCTTAGCGGAGATGAAATATGGGGAAGACGTCAAGGCTGTCGGGACGATTGCCCACAGTTTCATTGAATTCTTCCCAAGTGAGTACGAGGCGTTTAAGGCGTATGCGGACATCTACCCCGAGAGTGTTTCCCTGTTGCTGGATACCTACAGCATCTTCGAAAGCGGCTTGCCGAACTTGATCAAGCTAGACGATGAACTGATCAAGAAATACCCGAATGATCCAAATCGTCGTGTCAAATCCGCTAGGATTGACTCGGGCGACCTTGCCCGTGGCTATAAGCGACTCAGAAAAGCGCTAGACGCTGCGGGAAAGCCGTATATCAAGCTTGTCGCATCCAATTCCCTGGACGAAAAGAAAATGGCCAACATGGAGATGTATGAAGGAGCCAAGTTTGATTCATATGGGGTAGGGGAAAAGCTGATTACTTCCGCCACCGACCCAGTGTTTGGCGGGGTGTACAAGCTTGTGGCAGTCAAGGAAGCAGATGGAACATACACCCCGAAGATGAAGTGTTCCGACACTGTTTCAAAAGCCATCATCCCTGGCAAGCTAATGGCATGGCGCGTTTTCGACGAAGAAGGAAAGGGACAATGCGACATCATCTCCATGGACGATGAAGTCATTGAGGCTGGCAAGCCTATCCAGGTATACAACCTCGATCCCGATGCATTCGAGCAAATCCGCACCATTGTACCCATAGAGGTAGAGCAGCTTCTCGTACCTCAGATGATCAATGGCAAGATCGTGATTGATCTTCCAACCATCAAGGAGAAAAAAGACTATATCGCTCACCAATTGAAATACAAGGTCTGGGAGAGTGAGCTACGCCCAGAATTCCCCCACAAGCACTATGTCGACTTAACAATGAAAGTCGCCAAATGCCGTGAGGAAATGTACGAAAAACTGCATGGTGGAAGAATATGAACAAGGCATTGTTGTTCGTCGGCGCATTCAACCCACCGACAACCGCCCATATCCAATGCGCTGAGTTTGCCATGAAGGCATTGAAATGTGAACATGTGATATTTGTTCCAAGCAAGTCCAGGTATATCACTTCCGAGCAAGGAAAAGACATGGCCTTTGACGACAATGCTCGTCTTGCCATGCTGGAGAAACTGGCAAAGACACGCTATTGGATGCATGTTTCCGACTACGAGATCCTCGCTCCCCAGCAGCCAAGAACCTATGAAACCCTGCAGGAAATGAAGCGCAGGGGCTACGCATGCCGATTGTTGATGGGATCCGACAAGCTTGTCGAGCTTGAGAACGGATGGCTCTATGTCGAGGAAATCGTGAAGGAATTCGGCATCGCAGTCATGGGAAGAAACTCCGATGATTGCCAGGCGATGATCGAAAACAATCCATATCTTAAGAATCTTTCATATAATATCCGCATCATCGAGACACCAAAGGAATACCATTCCATTTCCAGCACTGCCCTCAGGCAAGCGCTTCAAAGGATTAGGCAAGACATTACCTTCCTTGACAAGGCGTTGCCGGAAGAATTGCACTATCTATATTCTATCGAGGATAGAACTAATGAAAAATGACCTGATTAAGATCACAGCGATCACGCCATCGTTGCGCATAGGCGATCCAGCCTACAACGCCAAGCAAATGTCAATGCTTGCCAAAGAACATGGCGATGCTGGCTTGATCGTGTTTCCCGAACTAGGAATCAGTGGCTATACATGCGCCGACCTATTCCAAAGCACTCTTCTGCTACAGGAATGTGAAAAAGGTCTGGGCATGCTAGCAAAGGAGTTAGCAAGCCTAGACGCGACCGTTGTCGTGGGCTTGCCCGTGCGCAAGGGAAACAAGCTATACAACTGTGCCGCCGTCATATCCAATGGACAGGTCAAGGGACTTGTCCCCAAGTCAAACATTCCCACCTATTCGGAGTTCTACGAAGGACGTTGGTTTGCTTCGGGAAAAGACATTCGCAGTTCCATGGTACGCCTTTTGGAGCAAGACATTCCATTTGGCACAGGCTTGTTGTTTGAGGATGTCGATTCCACGGCGATCCTAGGCATCGAAATATGCGAGGATCTGTGGGTTCCCGACAAGCCAAGCAGCCATGCATGCCTGGCAGGCGCGAATATCATCGCCAACCTATCCGCCAGCGATGAAATCATCGGCAAGCAGGATTTTAGGCGCATGATGGTTTGCCAACAGGCTGCCGCATGCTATTGCGCCTATGTGTACGTTTCTTCCGCCACGAATGAAAGCAGCACCGACCTAGTGTTCTCTGGCCACACTGTCATTGCAGAAAACGGAACGCAGCTGGCGGATTCCATCTTCCCGCAAGACAACGCCGCTACCAGCGCCCTTGTCGACCTTGGGAAGATCGCATGCAACAGAATTCGCCAATCCACGTTCCTTGACGCACCTGAAGGTTACCAGAGAATCCCAGTGAAGATGCCAGCATGTGGGGGAAACGAAGCCACCTGCGAAGAATTGAAACAGGTATTGGATAACAACGATTATTACATCGCAAGATATCCATTCGTTCCTGCAGATGAGGAAAAAAGAGCCATCCGTTGCAAGCAGATCCTGCAGATCCAGGCAAATGGCCTAGCGACACGGGTGCGCCACACCGGCATCAAGAATCTCATCGTAGGTATCTCGGGTGGATTGGACTCAACGCTCGCCTTGATTGTATGCAACGAGGCAAGGAAGATTGTCCCAGGCATCCGTATCATCGGCTATACGATGCCAAGCCGAGGCAATACCACATCGTTGACATACGACAACGCCATCGATTTGATGAAATCACTTCATGTCGAGGCACGCGAAGTTCCCATTGAAAAAGGAGTCGCATCCCATCTTGAAGACATCGGTCATGGCGGCGTGTACAAAGGGGAAGGGGACACAACATACGAAAACGCCCAGGCAAGAATGCGCACATATATCCTGATGGATGTGGCAAACATGGAAAACGGTTTGGTCGTAGGAACAGGAGATCTTTCCGAACTGGCGCTAGGCTGGTGTACATATAATGGCGACCACATGTCAATGTATGGCGTCAATGCATCGGTTCCAAAGACTCTTGTCAAATACATATGCGAAACATACGCCTATACCTGTGGTGACAACACCCTGAGAAAAACACTGTTATCCATTGTCGATACACCGATTTCACCCGAACTCACCCCAAGCAAGGACGGACAAATCGCCCAAAAGACCGAGGAAAAGATCGGCAAGTATGATCTAAACGACTTCTTCTTGTTCTATGCTGTGCGATATGCATTTGCTCCGGCAAAAATCATCTCCTTCGCCATGCGGGCATATCCCGAGCTGGATAAAGGTTTTGTCAAAGATGCCTTGAAACGATTCTACAAGCGTTTCTTTAGTCAGCAGTTCAAACGCAGCTGCCTGCCGGATGGTCCGAAGGTCGGCTCTGTGTCCTTGTCGCCTAGAGGAGATTGGCGAATGCCCTCTGATGCGACTTGCGCGCTTTGGCTTCAAGACATCGAAAACGCCTGACACACATTTACATCCATGTGACACTTTTTATCCAAGGGCATTGCCCTGAAAGGAAACTAGACTTGAAACACACATCAAGGCTGATTGTTTGCCTTGTCGCATTTTTAGCAGGATGCCATGTCGGCTCCTCCATTCCCGAAACAACAATCAACGCAAGCGGGGAGATCGTCGTCTCTTTGTTCAACGATGGGCTTGAGGCAAACGCCAAGTCTGAGCTACAGGTTGCCATGGACGAATTCAACGTTCAAAATGCCGGAAAGATCGAGCTGCTTCCAACCGAAAGCGCCAATAACGCTGACCTTGTGATATCCAGCTTGTCCACTGCCTTGTCATTCCAACGCAATGGACAAGCGTTGGAAATCGATGCCCCTGGCGCAATCCTTGGAACCATGCCCCTGGCTTTGCAGGGTTATGTCCTTTACTACAATCCTCGATTGTTCCAAGAGTGTGGCTTTGATACACCTGGCAGGACTTGGGTCGAGTTTTTCGCCATGGCTCAGAAAATCCAGCAAGAGACAACAGTCCCTGGCTTTGCGATCAAAGACGGCGATATTGGAAAACATCTGGAAATTGTCTTTTGGCAAAATGACATTCATTTCACCGATCCTTTGGCAAGGACAGCCGCTTTCAATTCCGAAGACGCAATCCAATGCCTTTCCCTTCTGCACGCAGGTGTAGAGCAAGGCTATGTCAATGCATCGCCTGCATCCGATTCTTCCTTGACGACAAGTGAATTCAGGGAAGGAAAAGTCGCTTCTTTCATCGGCACGCCAGAAGACGAACCGTGGCTTCCCACCGACACAGGCATCGCCTTGTTGCCTAGTGGAACAGACTCCAGGCAAGTTTTCCAAGGCATCGTGATTTCCGTCATGAAATCCAACGATGAACGACAACAGGCCGCGCAATCCGCTATGGAATACCTTTCCTCGCCGCAAGTCAGCGGCAGGCTATGCGCAGCGGGAAAATATACTTCCCCTTTCAAAGAAGCAACGCAGAACGAAAACTATCAAGTCACACGGCAAACCGACATGGCTCTTTCCATCCTGGAAAAGGCACGGGAAGAAAGCGTTGTCGCCTTTGCGAGCAATGAAGATGCCATTGCTATCTATCAGCTAGAAAACGCTTGGAAAGACATTATGCAGGGCAGTGACATAGCGCAATCTCTTTCATCCGCCGAATCATTGACAAACTACGCCCTTTCGGAAAACTAATTTGCAACGGTTTTATTCGCAAACCGTTGCTTTTCAAGTATAATGGTCATTGCCTTTCGCGAAAAGGCTTGAAAGGGGGTGCCTGTACAAGATGAAAACAGTCATATGGGACTATAACGGCACGATCATAGACGATGTCCAGCTATGCCTGGACATCGAAAGAAACATGCTGAAGCAAAGAAACATGCGTTTTGACTTTACAATGGAAGACTATCGAAGCATGTTCTGCTTCCCCGTCATCGACTATTACCGAAAAATCGGCTATACGTTTGAAAACGAGACATACGATGAGATATCCGTGGAATTCAACGATATGTACGACAATGGCTTCGCGGCATGCCGACTCATGGATGGTTTTATCGAGAAAATCAACGAATCAAGGGAAAAAGGGCACCGTAACGTCATCCTATCGGCTGCTCGCCATGACAAGCTAGTCGAGCAATGCGCACAACTTGGCATTGCTTCTTTCTTCGATGAAATCCTTGGAACCGACAACCTGCTTGCAGGTTCAAAAATAGACATGGCGAAAAGATGGATGGCAAAAAGCGAAACGGAACCAATGGAATGCATGTTCATTGGCGACACGCTGCACGACTACGAGACAGCCCTTGCCCTAGGCATCGGGAATATCTTCCTGACATGCCAAGGGCACCAAGACTATGAAACATTGAAGAAAGCGAATGCACATGTCGTGCATTCTTTGAAGGAGGTGGAAATATGAAACAATGCGAAAATGCATCTAAATGCGGAGGATGCCAGACAATCGACAAGGAATACAAGGAAACGACTTGGCAGAAGTTCAGGGACGTATGCAGGCTTTACCCAAAGAAAAAAGTAAACGAAATCATCGCCATGGACAATCCCTATCACTATCGCCACAAGGTGTATGCTTCGTTTGCCTATGACCCTAACATAAAGATGATCGCCTGCATGTACGAGAAAAACTCACACCGTACGGTTAAAAGCACGGATTGCTTGATCCAGCACACCCTTGCCAATGCAATCCTAAAAAAAATATGCACCCTTGCGGACTCCCTAGGCATCATGCCCTATAATGAAGACAGTGGGCAAGGGGTATTGCGCCATGCGTACATCCGTGTCGCCAAGCAAAACAACGATGTTATGCTTGTTCTCGTAATAGGCTCAAAGATGTTGCCGTCATCGTCAGCTCTATGCAATGAACTCAGGAAATCATTCCCGCAAATCAAGACGATCATCGTCAACCGCAATAGTGGTCATACATCCATGATCCTAGGCGCAAAAAACAGTGTTGTCTATGGTCCCGGGTATATCTACGACTATATCGATGGTCTAAAGTTCAGGATCTCGCCGACATCCTTCTACCAGGTAAATCCAGCCGTGGCGGAAAAGCTGTATGCCATTGCCCTGGACATGGCAGACCTGAAAAAAAGCGACAAAGTCCTTGATGTGTGCTGCGGCATTGGAACCGTATCGCTTCTAGCAGCCAGAAAGGCAGGCTATGTCATGGGCGTTGAAATCAACGAAGAAGCAGTGGCAGATGCAATACGAAACGCAAAAAACAACAAAATCAAGAACGCCGAATTCCTGGCTGCGGATGCCCGCCAACTGGTAGACGACCTGATCGATACCCCAGACGTTGTTTTCCTAGATCCGCCAAGAAACGGCATGTCCGAGGCATTCATGCAAAGCCTGGAAAAACTTGGTCCAAAGAAAATCGTCTATATCTCCTGCAACCCCGAAACCCAGGCAAGCGATATCGCTTTTTTGAAGAACTACACAATCAAGGAAATCCAACCAGTGGATCAATTCCCATTCACCCGCCATGTCGAGACTGTGTGCCTCTTGAGCAACCGAAAACCTGATACGAAAGTCAGGATCGATGTAGATCTGGAAGACTACTACCGTATCAAGGACGCTAAGAAGAATCAGAACTGAAAATAAAACACCGAACTAAAAGCGAAAGCTGCTGATGTGTAAAAAGCATTGGCAGCTTATTTTTTATCGCCGAAGGGAGGTGGTGCCTATGATCTGGATCCAGTGATCTTGGAACTGTAATTGACAACCAATGACAATCTGAGAAACGAAGGAAATCATAATGGCAAAGAAGAGAAGTGTTAAGGTTTACGGACAGAGCGGCTATAAGTATCGGGAGACGCCGACGAT
>OMYM01000512.1 GCA_900315225.1 uncultured Erysipelotrichaceae bacterium
ATCAAGGAGGCACAGGTCATTCTCTTTCCCGGCTACTATACATATAACAATTTAACACAAGAAAAAGCCCTTCACATGCTTGCCTACGACCTTGAGAAAGAGATCCTGGCAGCGCAGCATCTTTCGGGCGACAACTCGCGCAATGCATTTGACATCACCCACGATTTCTTAACCACATTGCCCGAGATCAAGAAGCTTTTATTAACGGATATCCAGGCGATCTATGATGGCGACCCTGCTGCCAAGTCAAAGGCAGAAGTTCTCATTTGCTACCCAGGGTTCTATGCTATCACCATCTATCGCTTTGCCCACGTCCTCTATCAGCTGAAAGTCCCTTTCATCCCGCGCATCATGACTGAATACGCCCATGAGAAAACCGGGATCGACATCAACCCTGGCGCCGTGATTGGCGATCATTTCTGCATCGACCATGGAACCGGCGTGGTTATTGGTGAAACGGCGGTTCTAGGGCATCACGTCAAGCTGTACCAAGGTGTCACGATTGGCGCCAAGAGCTTTGACCTTGACGAAAACGGCAATCCCGTCAAGTCGGGAAAACGCCACCCCGACATTGGCAACCATGTTGTTGTCTATGCAAATGCGACGATCCTTGGAGGCAATACCCATATTGGGAACAATTGCGTCATTGGCGGAAACGTATGGCTCATGCATTCCGTGGCAGATAACCAAACCGTTTACTACACCGAAAAATAGCACTGACACAAAGGCATTTCGCTAGGCATAGGAGAAACTCCCATGAAAACAGAAAAGACGGATCCCGCGCGCTACATCCTTTCCTATCTCAAGAGAAACACCGATGAACATCATGTTGCGACTAGACAGGAAATCGTTGACTATGTTCAAAATGCCATTGATGTGTCGCTCTCCGAAAAATCCTTTGCGCGCATCATGCGCAAACTGCAAGAGAGTGACAATGTCAGCGGATACGACCGTGTCAAAGGGGGCTATTACGTTGCTCAAAGGGATTTTTCCGAGGCGGAAGCCTTCTATCTTTGTGGAATGCTTGAATCACTTCCACGCCTTGGGCAATCGGAAAAAACAGGGCTGTTTAACAAGATTGCGTCTACGCAATCCTGCCATGTCGAAAGGCATTTGCGCGCCTTTGCATTCCATCATGCAACATCGCCAATCAAGATCCCTGTCGATGTTTTGGCGAACATTGCCCTGTTGCGAAAAGCAATCGGCCAGGAGCGGGTAATCTCCTACATGCCCATATCGTTTGATTGCGAATCATGCAAATACATTGTCCAGCCAACGCCAAAGAAATGCGAGCCACGATTTCTCTTGTTTGTTGAAGGAAGGCCATGGCTATTGGCAACCGATCACGAAGGCAATGAAGCACCATGCCTGTTCCACTTGGCAGTGGACATGATGGCGCATATCATTGTCTCTGACATTCCTTCCCCTGCCATTTCCCACGCCATTGCAAGCGAAGCCGCTGGCTATGGCAATCGGATGGAGGGACGTGTTGAGGAAGCCGTTATCAAATGTTCCAAGGATTTGGCGGATGTCGTCTCCCATATGAACATCAACGCGCGAAACAGACCTTGCGACAAAGAACATTTCCTATTGGAGATCACGGAATCAAAGGAACGCATTCTGCGCTTTGCCTTGCAATATGCAGGCAAAGTTGAGATCCTGAAGCCATCGCCCTTGCGCAATGAGCTGCTGGAGCTGTTGGCGAAAGCAGCAGAAACATACAATTAAAAAAGCCCGAATGGGCTTTTTTAATTTTGCGCAGCAATGCGGAAAAATGGAATGCGGTAGTTAAGCGTAATCTTTTGAATCAAGACCTTTGCCTGCATGGGGGAATCTATCGTCCCATCGTGATACGCCTCGTATGTATCGATCGCCGGGTAATCACGCAAGAACGATGCCTCTGCATCAAGACGGGCGAAGATATCGTTTTCCGTCTCATAAGGGAGCTGACATCCTGGCGAATAACAAGGGGTCTTGCTACGTCGCGTCATGATCGACGGATATTTCTTCAGGTCATGCTTTGCCAGCCTCAGAAGGACACTTTGAACATTGGCGCTGGAAAGAACATACGCGCGCCCTTCCTTCGAATTTTGCGCAACGCGTTCCTTGATATATTCCATGACCTCTTTGGCAAAGATGGCCGCATCTTCATCCGACAAGTCTTTTCCAATCCATGGGGCGTTGATGCATGCCTCGTTAAGCCCAATTACACTGACAACCCCCGCATGCCTGGATAAGTCTTTTAGATACCGCTGGGTATATGGATACAATCCATGCGCCAACAAATTATCCAGCACTGTGCGCTTGATCTTCAGACTACGCACGCAAAGATCCACCATGCGATCCAAGCGCAAGAAGAATGACTCCTTGTCTTGCGAAAGAAAGGCAATGCGTGGCAGGTTGACACTGGCAATCCCTATGAAGCCAGAATTACTCGTTGCTCCGCAAAAGCCAGGATCCTTGTCATCGTCACATACCGCAAAGCTTACAAGTTTTGTCTTGTAGGACATTTCGTACAAAAGCTGTGCCCTTGTATCGTCCCAGCCAAACCTACTGGTGATGGTAAATTGACACATTGGATAGCGGAATGGATTGCCCGATGCATCGTTTCCCTTGATCACTTCGAGCAGCGTCTGGCAGATTAGCTTTGCTTCGTCAAGGCAATCGCCATATGTAAAGCCACACTCCCTGCCACAGGCAAAGGCACGCTTGTCCTTCATGTAGGAGGGAATGACCCAATCCAGGCAAACTGCCGAAAATGGCGTCTGTGTCCCCCATCTTGACGGCATGTTGACCCCGTAGATAAACCTTTGCATGCTTTGCAGGACTTCCTCGTATGTAAGTCGTTCAGCTTTCACAAACGCCGCAAGGTATGTGTCGAAATGTGAGATCGACATGGCGCCAGCCCATTCGTTTTGCATGATGCCAAGGAAATTGACGATCTGGTCGCACAAGGCATCCAGATGCTTGGCAGGGGTGCATGACACCTTTCCCGCCACGCCGCCAAGCCCTTCCTTGATCAAATCCTCCAGCGACCAACCAGACCTGCTTCCCATCAACATGCCAAGATCATGTACATGGATGTTTCCGTTTCGGTGGGCATCGCATATTTCCCCGTCATACACTTGATTCAGCCAATAGTTGGCTGTAATCGCAACGTTGTTGGAAAGAATCATTCCGCCAACGGAATGGCTGATGTTGTCCCTTCTTTGGTCAGGCGTATCGATTGCCTTGAGATATGTGTCGACGATGTTTTGGTAGTCCAGGGTCGTTGTAGCAATGTTCCTGATGTTCTCGTGGCTTTTCCTATAAAGGATATATGCCTTGGCAACATCATAGTAGCCAACTTCGCAAAGCACTTTTTCGGCGCTGTCTTGGATGGATTCTACATCGACCAATCCATCGACGACCTTTCTTTCGGCATCGCTTGTAATACGCAAGGAAATCATATCAATGACATCGTTGTTATATTCCCTCTGGCATCCCATAAACGCTTTCTTAATCGCGTTGGAAACTCTCTTTATGTCGAAATCAACCGCTCTTCCGTCTCTTTTTTTTACTCTATACATCGTCTTATCCCTCCGCTCCCCGCAATGTTGTCATTGGATTGAATTTCATCGCATGTGCTTTGAACGTCTTCATTTCATCTTTGCCATAGGCGGTCAAACCCATCTGGATGAGATTGCCATGTGGCGAAAACGCCTGCAGGAAATACGGGGATCCATCGGCGACCCATTCCGCGATCTTCCCAATATCCTCCATGGAATGAAACTCCTTCACAACCGTTGTAGCAAATTCATGTTCTACATTTCCCTTCTTGAGGTAAGCAATGGATTCCTCTATCCGCGACAAGTCAAAGGCTTCATCCCGCATGCCACAGGTTTCGGCGTACTTTGCCGGGACGTTCTTGACATCCATCGCCACGTAGTCAACCAACCCGTCTTCCACCAATTCGACCAGCCTATCCGGATAAAACCCGTTGGTTACCAATTTGACGGGATAGCCAAGGTTCTTTATCTCATCAAGGAAAGATTCAATGTCCTTTTGTGCCAAAGGCTCGCCACCGGAAATACATACGGCATCAAGCAACGTCTGCCTCTTTTTCAAGAACGAAATCACATTTGCCGGATCCACATACTCATAGTTTTCAGGGATGAACACCAGGTCTTTTTCGCGGCAATATGGGCACTTGAAGCCGCATCCCGCGACATATATGATGCAAGAAAGCTTGCCGGAATACGCTGTGAACGAGCTTTTCTCAATCCTGCCGATCTTGATCCCGCTATAGTCGGAGCGTACACCAAGACGTTCCCTTGCGTTATCGCATATCTTGTTCAGGTCGGTCTCAAACCTTTCGAAATCCACATCATCCTTTAGCAGGTTCCTGAGCCGCATCCTGCTTTCATACATGAAACGGACAAGCTCCGCCGCCTTTCCCGTCGTATACAGCCTTTTGACACGCCTGTCCTTTTCGTCTGTATGGGTAACGACATATTCGCTTTCAATCAACCGCTGGATGCTTTTGGTCGTTGTTCCCTTGTCAACCTCGGAAATTTTCGTCAGTTCCTGCATGGTAATTCCTTCGTTCTCGTTGACCAAAACCAGAAACATCAATTGCCCGCTGCCTATTTCATATGGTGCCAATGCTCTGTCGAGGTATTTTTGGGTACTCCTGTAGAGCATCGATATGTTCATTAAAAAGTTATTTTGTTCCGACATATGTTCCCCCTTCCGTCCCGCCAAAATCAACCGCGTCATCAGGTAAATCGCCCTTGCCGCCAAAAGAATTTTCCAATATCATTTTATCATATCATCAGGAGGCTCAAATGAAGAAACTTATCAATTCGCAAGATTTTGTTCCAGACAAGGAGCTATTGGCGCTTTTGGCAAAGCGCCACGGCTTGTTGAACAACGTGGCTTCAAGGAAACTCCAGGAAGAATTGACTGTCAAGATATCGACCGCTGTTCGTTTCCTTGCAATCCTGTTTCCCAAGGAAGAATTGCGCGATGCAGACATAGTCTACGCCAACCAGCTTGCCAAGGCAGACCAAATGCGCGACATCGAGGGAAATATATATCTTCCTGTCTTCACCACCATTGAGGATGCAATTGCGTTCAAACCTAATCTTTCCGAAGGGGAATTCATGTACATTGTGACCAAGAAGGACCTTTTGTCGTTTTTAAACAACAACCTGAAGACAGCCGCATGTGTCGTCAATCCAGGGAAAGACGATTTGTTGTTGTATAGGGTCATTCTACAAAACCTCATAGCCGTTGAAAAAGGAATCATATGAATAAAAAGCTGCGATTGCAGCTTTTATTGTTTTTCCAGGAGAAACAAACGGTATTCCTCTAGTATATCCAGCATCATGGCAAGGCTCGAAGCTTGCGCAAGGCGGTTTTTGTACCTAGAGGCGCACGGCATGCCCGCAATGAACCATCCCGTCATGCCGCGCATCATCATTGTTCCTCCCTTTTCACCTTCATAGGCGCAAAGCTTTTCCGCATAATCGCGCACCAAGGAGATTTTTTTTTCATAGGAAGGCTCTTGCATGCCTGGGTTGCGAAGCTGTTCAAGGAAATAAGGCCTGCCAAGCAACCCCCTGCCAATCATGATTGCATCGACCCCTGTCTTGCGGAACATATTTTCGGCGTCCTCGGGTGTCTTGACATCGCCATTGCCTATGACGGGAATGCGCAATGCATCCTTTACTGCCTTGATGCTAGCAAGATCCACCTCGCCACTGTACATCTGCCCGCGCGTCCTGCCATGGACAGCAATGGCAGAAGCGCCTGCTTCCTGGCATCGCAACGCAACCTCAACGCAATTTACATGCTCCTTGTCCCAGCCAATGCGCATCTTGACGGTGACGGGTTTTTTCGTATTCTCCTTGACCGCCTTGACGATGTCAGAAGCAAGCGCAGGATTCTGCATCAGAAATGATCCTGCATGCGCCTTGATGACCTTGGGAACAGGGCATCCCATGTTAATGTCGATCATGTCGCAAGATGTGGATTCTTCCAGGTATCTAGCGGCTTCCCCCATGGTCACGGGATCACTGCCAAAAAGCTGAAGAGCCACGGGGTGTTCTTCTTCGAACACGCGGCACATGCCAAAGGTCTTGGCGTTATGGTAGTGAAGCGCCTTGTCGCTGATCATTTCCGATACCGTATACGCCGCGCCATGACGCATGCAAAGCATACGGTAGACAGGGTTGGATATCCCTGCCAAGGGAGCCGCGACAAAGTGGCTTTCAAAGCGCAGGCTATCGATGCTCCACACGTTTGGTCTCCAGGATATGCTCTAAGTCAGCGGTATCAAAGAGATAGACATTGCCGCAATACTCGCACTTGACTTCCGCGCCTTTGCCATCTGCGATCATCTGGCGAAGTTCATCGTCTGCCAACGTTGCGATTCCAGCCGCAAACCTTTCGCGCGAGCAATCACAGTTCCACCTGACATCCTTGTGTTCAAGAATCACTGCGTCTGGGAAATACAAGCGTATGATTTCCTCTAGCTCCATGCCATCGTGGATCATGGAAGACACTGGGCGCATTGTCGCGCTGACTTTTTCACATGCCTGAATCGCTTCTTCACTGGCTCCTGGCATCAGTTGCGCAATGAAGCCTCCTGCCGCAACAACCGTGCCATCGGTTTCCACAAGGACGCCAACGCCGACAATCGATGGCGTTTGCTCGGAAATAGCGTAGTAATAGGCAAAGTCAATGCCGATTTCCCCGCTTTGAAGCTGAACAACGCCGCTGAAAGGCTCCTTGAGTCCCAAATCCTTGACAACTGTCAACGTACCATTGTTACCAACGGCGCGGGCAACATCAAGATGCCCATCCTCGCGGGAAAAACATAGCCCTGGATCGCCAATAAATCCCCTTGTGTCGCCATTGCCTTTTGCTTGCGCCAAGATGGTTCCAGCCGGTCCATGCCCGTTGATGATAGCAACGACTTTTTCCTGTGGGTTCTTCAAGTCCGATGCCATGATCGCCGTAGCTGTCAACGTCCTGCCCAAGGCCGCCGCGCTCGTAGGCATGCAGCCATGGCGTAAGCGAGCTTCCTCAACCAATTCCGTCGTCCTTGCGGCATGTATCCTCACCTGCCCATCCATAGCCTGGGCAATCACAATTCCATCCTTCATCTATCCTCCTGCGACATCAAACGCGTTGTACGCAGCCTGCGTATGCATCTTTCGTTCAATGTCCTTGTCTTTTCCTCATTCACCTTGATCACCTTGCGGTCTGCCGTGAACAAGCCATTGCATTCATCCCCAACATCCGCAACCTGGGTATAAATACAGCCCGACAGACCCTCTCTGATGCTAGGTATGATCACTTCATCGTAAAACCTGTGAAAAGCCGCATCCATTTCTTCCCTGTCCTTATACTTCCGATACCCATAGAGCTTCGTTGCTTCGCTGTGGGCAGGATCAAGGTAGGAATAACCGCCAAACTCGCTCAGAATCAAAATCCTGTGATCCAGGCGTTTGGGCACGATGTTCGAGCTGAAGTACATATGCCTGCTATAGAAATCCCCGCATCCCTGATCATGCCAGCCAGACGCTGTATCGATCAGCCTAGTGTCATCCAGGGAGCGGATATGCTCTGTAACCTCTGGTCCCTCGAACTGTCCCCATCCTTCATTGAAGGCAACCCAGCAGAATATCGATGTGTAGCCAGACAACGTAGCAATCATTTCATCCAGTTCATGATAGTAGATCTTCTGTTCCTCAGGATCATCGCGCCCCAGCCGTGGATTGTCATGATCGTCCATTTTCGTAAAGCCAATGATGTTTGGCAGATATTTGGTCGTCAATAAGTCATATGGTCCAGCCCCATTTGGCATGTCCTGCATCACCAATATTCCCAGGCGGTCGCAATGATAATACCAACGCCTGCATTCAACCTTGACATGCTTGCGCAACATATTGAACCCCATGTCCTTGATCTTGCCAAGCTCATAGGTGATTGCCCCATCGCTTGGATAGGTATACATGCCATCAACGCTGTATCCCTGGTCAAGCAGTCCCGTGAAAAACAATGGCTTGTTGTTCAAGCAAAAGCGTGGAAAACCGTTTTTGTCCACCCGTCGGGAAAACTTGCGGAAGCCAAAGTAGCTTTTCGCCAAATCATCCTCGGTCTGTATGAACAAATCGTACAAAAACGGATCGTCTGGCGTCCAGGGATGTGGATCAGCAAGGATGAACTCATGTTTTTTTTCTTGTGCGATTCCCTCGTAGACGACACGTCCATCGTGAGAGACAATCACCTTCGCTTTGTCGAACAATCCCCTGAGGTACAATGTGACCTTTCTTTCATCGAAGCCAATCTTGACCTTGATGTCGAGGATTGCCTGATCCCCGACATCCTCTAGCCACACCGTCTGCCATATGCCCGAGGTCGGGGCATACCACATCCCGCCATGGCGAATCCTTTGCTTGCCATAGGCATATGCCGATTCATCGCTATCATCGATTACACTCACAAGCAGTTCGTTGGTTTCCTCCAGGAAGTTTGTCGCTTCGATGGAAAAGGGCGTGTATCCGCCATCATGGCTGCCGATTCGATGTCCATTCAGATATACCTCGCACCGTTGGTCGACCGCTTCGAAATTCAACAGCGTGTGTTTTTTTTCCGGCCTATAGCGAAACACCTTGCGATACCACAAAACCTCTCCCGGCATCAGAACATCATTGGTTTGCGACAGCGCACACCCCAAGGCAAAGGGGACAACAATCTTTTTCCAATGGTTATCCACAGGCATTTGCCTTGGCTGGAGTATCTGGTATTCCCATTCGCCATTGAGATTATAAAAACTATTTCTCTGCAATGTCATGCGGGGATATTCCGGCAACGGCGCAGCCAGATTCACCGCTTCCCCCCATTTGCTGTAAAGAGGCATTTCATTCATCCCTTTCTTCATTTGCTTTCCACGAAATGGCAATCGCAACAAGCGGAACCAAATGAACAAGCATGATATTCCTTGCCAACAGGCGCGCACTAATCGAAACAGCCATGGCATATCCCATGTTGATCGCCAGAGAAACAAACCACATAATGCTTCTTGGCAATAGCCCGCCATGTTTAAAGCGCAAGCAAAACGGCATGGCGCCTGCGGCGATGCATGATGCCGCAAGCATCTGCCAATGGGCATAATAGCCGTTGTAGATCATTGCGAAAAGCAACACGGAGCCCATGGCAATGCCTGCGACTAGCCCGGCGCCAATCCTTATCCACATATGCTACCCCAGGATTTCCAACATCTGCTCGCGGGTCAGGCTGGCATTCGCCATTTCGCTTCCGCCAAGCACTGTTTCCGCAAGATCCTGTTTGTTTTTCTGCAAGGCAATAATCTTTTCCTCGATCGTGTCCTGGACAATCAGGCGATAGACGGTAACCTTGTGCGTCTGTCCAATTCGATGCGCCCTATCGGTCGCTTGGTTTTCCACGGCGGTATTCCACCATGGATCGTACAAAATAACGATATCCGCCGCCGTCAGGTTCAAGCCCGTGCCCCCTGCCTTGGTGGAAATGCAGAATACAGGAACATCTTCTTCCTGGAAACGGCTCACCATCTCCAGTCTTTCTTCCTTCGGGGTTTCGCCCGTCAACAGGAAGTGATCGATCATTTCGCCATCCAGTCTCTTGCAAAGAATGTCCAGCATGCTGGTGAATTGCGAGAACAACAACACCTTATGCCCTTCATCGATCGCATAGCGGATCAAATCGATGCACATGTCTTCCTTGGCAGAGTTTCCCTCGTACATATCCGATGCGAGCACTGGCGAGCAGCAAATCTGTCGCAAGCGCATCAAGGATGCCAGGATATCAAACCGATTGGCCGAGAACGATTCATCCGTGGAAGCGGTCACCATCTTCTTCAGTTCCAATGCACGCGCAAGGTATTCCTTCCTTTGCTCTGCTTCCAATGGCGCATAGTAAACCTTCTCCATTTTTTCCGGCAGATCGTTGAGCACGTTTGCCTTTGCGCGGCGAAGGACAAACGGAGATATCAGCATTCTAAGCTTTTCCATTGCCTCGTTCTTTGCGTCATCTTCTTCCTTCGTTTCCACTTTGTGGGAAATAATCGCCTCAAATGAGTTCTTGAAACGACGATAGGTATACAGATAGCCAGGCAAGATATAGTCGAAAATAGACCAAAGCTCTCCAAGCCTATTTTCAATCGGTGTTCCTGTCAAGGCAATCCTAAACGTGGAGCGCATTGCCTTGACCCCGACCGATGCCTGGGTGTTGGCGTTCTTGATGAATTGCGCCTCATCCACGACTTCGCAGAAAAACGAAAGCTTTTCATAGATTTCAATGTCACGCTTCTGTAGATCGTAGGAAGTGATCAGTACATCGTCTTCTTTGCTAGACTCAATGATTCTTTTGCGGACATCAAAGTTTCCAACGACCATGACTGGATTGAGATTAGGCGCAAAGCGCTTGATCTCATGGTGCCAGTTGTAGATCAGAGATGCAGGGCAAACAATGAGCGTCCTACCGCTTCCCTTTCTCGAAGCGAGGAAAGCAATTACCTGCACTGTCTTTCCCAACCCCATCTCATCCGCCAAAAGCGCTCCAAAATGATTGTCGCAAAGATGGTTCAGCCATTTGACTCCTTCCCTTTGGTATTCCCTAAGAATCCCATCGATCTCTTCTGGAATTACGTGGGCTTCCTCATCTGGCTCTTGGAATTTTTTGACCAATTCACCATAGCGCTCATCGCTTTCAATGTACAGATTGGAAGATTGTTCAATGAAATGGTTGATCAGCGACATGCGGTAGCGCGGGACTTCGATCTCCATATCCGCCAGGTCGTCTGGGCGCAAGCCCAAGTCCAATACCAGCGAAATCAAATCGTCCAAAGGCTTGCCTGCCTTGATAAACGATCCATCCTGCATCTTGTAGTATTTCTTGTTGATCTTGTATTGCGAGAGAATTTCGCGCAATGTCTCTTCGTCTTCTTCCGTATCAATCGATAAATCGATCAATCCAGAGCGATAGCTGATCTTCACGCCTAGCCTTTTTGTATGGCGGGGAATAATGTGCTTCAAGTCATCGCTGATGAACAGAGTACCCCTGCTTCTCAACTCTTCCAGCCTCTCGTCCAAAAAGCCAAAGACCTCATCGCTCTTCCCCTTGTAGTACCACGCTTGCTTTTCCGGATCGTGTCCCTTGAACAAGACATTGCAAAATGTCACCATCGCCTTGTCATGGGGGATATTCCGTTTTCCCAGCTTGCGGAAACGATCTTTCATGTCGCCAAGGTTATAGCGCTCATCCCCATAGACAGCGATCGTCTGGCAAAGGATTGTCTTTTCCTCATAGTCCATCCTAAACTCAAAGGATGGAATTGGCATAAAGTATTTTTCGATCTCGATGTTGTGGGCATCGATATTCACGAATTTGTCGATGGTGTCCTGCATTCTTGAAAAGAACACCTTAAGGTCTTTCTCGGCGATATAGTCCAATGTATTGTAAAGGTCTGAGCTAAGATGCACCAGTTCCTTTAGATTTTCATTGTATGGAGCTACAAGCACATTGATCGGCTTGCTCATCAAGTCGAACAAATAAAGGGTGTTCGTGCCACGCACCACATAATGTGGGTATACCTTGATCAACGCGCCATCCTGGGCACCGAAGAATTCAATCGTGATGTCATGGTCATACGGGCGGACGCAGAGATCTGGGCGACTAACGATCAAACCTCTGATTTCCGGGACAATGTTGAAGAAAATATCCACAAATGGACCCGCCACTCTCAGATGGGCACTGGATTGGTTGTAGCTGTCCATGTCCATGTACTCAGGCACCTGGATCGAAGGCTGGTCTTGCTCGACCCCAATCAAAAAATCCAGCAGCTTCCTTGAGACATCATTGAACGATTCTTCGCCAAGCAAGACAGTTCTTCCCTTTGTGAGCAAGTATGGGCGATGGTACTTCACGCACGCGATAAAGTCCTTGATATTGGAAACCTGATATTTCGCCCCGCTAAAACCGTGGGAAACGTTGACGGAGATATACATATATTCGTAGAAAGCATCCGCCGAGAATTCTTCGACCCAAAGCACATAATCGCCGCTTTTGTCATATGCAAGCGTTGAAATCTCTGGATTTGTCCTGCGGAACAAATGTCTGACATTTGGACCGCTTTTGATCATCGGTTCATTGAATGCGATTCTTTTGTCCATGAGGGCGTCTGCAATAATATACAGAAGCGCAGCGGCATGCACGCATCCGCCTTTAACCTTGCATCCACCGCACGAACAGTGCTTTGCTTCGATGACACCCTTTTCGCAATTATAGAAAACATTTACTTCATGTCCCTCAGGCTTTACGATGGCGGTAAGCCTGATCGTGGGATAATCGGATGAATTTGAAACAACGTGCACAATCTTCTTTTGCTTAATCAATTCCAAAGCTTTCTTTAAAACAGCGGCGGAAAATAGTTCTTCCACGTACTCTCTTGTTAGCATCTTGTCCTCCTACCATAATGGATAAAAAGAGAACTGGAATCAGTTCTCTGCCTTGGCATATGATCTGTCGATGGGCTGCCCCTTGACCACCATCTGGATTTCCTCGGCGGTCAATGTCTCATGCTCCATCAAAGCCATCGCTATGCGCTCTAGCTCATTGCGGTGCCTGCTGATGATCTCCATGGCCTTGTCGTGACAGCCGTTGACGATCTTCCTGACCTCTTGGTCGATTTCATAGGCAACCTCTCCAGACACATTGTTAGGCTGGTTGTAGTCCCTGCCAAGGAAGACATTCTCGCTGCCGGCATTGTATTTGATCGGTCCAAGATCGCTCATGCCATACAAAGTGACCATGTCCTTGGCTAGGTTCGTGGCGCGCTCAATATCATTGACTGCGCCAGTCGTGACATCATCGAAGAACATCTCCTCGGCAACGCGTCCGCCCATGTAGGACGTGATGGTCGCAAGCAGATCGTTTTTCGTGTTCATCATCTTTTCCTCTTTTGGCGTCATCAGATTGTATCCGCCTGCCTGTCCACGCGGTATGATCGTGACTTTCTGCACAACCTGGGCGTTTTCCAGGAACAATCCAACGATAGCATGCCCGCTTTCATGGTAGGCAACCAGTTTCTTTGTCTTATCATCGTAGGTTCGGCTGACCTTCGCTGGTCCCATCATGACACGATCAATCGCCTCGTCGATCTGCAGCATTCCTATGTCGCTGCGGTTTTCACGCACAGCTAGGATTGCCGATTCGTTCAACACGTTCTCTAGGTCGGCGCCAGAGAAGCCTGGGGTTCTCTTCGCCAGTGCGCCTAGGTCGATATCCGGCGCAAATTTCTTGTTTCTGGCGTGTACCTTTAGGATTGCTTCCCTGCCCTTTCTATCCGGCAGAGAAACCGTGATCTGGCGATCAAAGCGTCCTGCCCTCAAAAGCGCAGGGTCCAAAACATCCGGACGGTTTGTGGCCGCAATGACGACAATGCCTGTATTCGACTTCATGCCATCCATTTCAACCAACAGTTGGTTCAGCGTCTGCTCGCGCTCATCATGGCCACCGCCAAATCCCGCGCCACGCTGTCTGCCCACGGCATCGATTTCATCAATGAAAATAATGCATGGCGCCGTTTGGTCCGCCTTCTTGAACATATCCCTGACGCGGCTAGCACCTACGCCTACAAACATTTCGACAAAATCAGATCCAGAGATCGAGTAGAAAGGAACGTCCGCTTCTCCCGCGACCGCTTTTGCCAGCAGAGTCTTTCCTGTTCCCGGATGTCCCGCCAAAAGGATACCCTTGGGAATGCGCGCGCCCATCGCCTCGAATTTCTTCGGGAATTTCAGGTAGTCGATGATTTCCGCCATTTCCTGCTTTTCCTCATCGCACCCCGCAACATCCTCGAAATGGACGTTGACCTTGCCTTCCAGCCTGGCACGCGAGCGAGAAAACTCAAATGCCCTGCTGTTGGCGCTTCCCGCCCCGCCGATTTTGTTGACCATCCAGATCGCAAGACCAGCCATCATGGCAAGCGGGATAATGCTCAAGAGTGTATCGACAAAAACATTCGATGCATTTGCGTCAATGATCGTCATGTCGTGGTCCTTGAGCGTCTCCATCAATTCCTCGATGGTTCCATCGGTCGATGGAATCGTCGAGGTAAAATTCATTGTCGTGTTGTTTTCACCTACATAGGAACCTTCCAGCGTCGTGACATTCGTGCCAACGGAAAGCGTGCTTTTCTTGATTTCCTTTGTCTCCAAGACTTCGCACAGCTCAGTGTACGATAATTTTTCCGTATTCGCCGTACTGTTCCACGTCATCATGGAAAGCAAGGCGATGATCACGACAATGTAGGGTATGAAGCCAATCCATCTGTTTCTATTCATCCATTCACCTCAATTCATATGCATAGCGTGCGCTGTCATTTGTACAGCTCGTCGTTCAGTACGCCGATGTACGGAAGGCAACGGTATCTTTGGTTAAAATCCATCCCATAGCCAACAACAAACAAATCGTCTATGCTAAAGCCAATATAATCGGCATTGACACCGATCGTGCGACGTGCGGGCTTATCAAGCAAAGTCACTATCTTCACGCTCTTTGCGCCATTGTGCAACAACATTTCGCAAACCGTCTTGATCGTCCTGCCGGTATCCACGATATCTTCAACAAGAAGGACATGCCTTCCCCTTACAGGTGTATCCAGGTCCTTGAGGATCTTGATCTGCCCTGTGGACTCAGTGCCTGCATAGCTGGTGACATCCATGAAATCATATTGAATGTCAAGGTCGATATGCTTGATTAATTCACTCAAAAACGGCACTGATCCCCTCAGCAAGGCAACCAACAAGGGCGCCTCATCGTAGTCGGCGCTGATCTGCGCGCCAAGCTCGGCTGCCCTTTCCTTGATCTGCCCTTCGCTGAACAATATTTCCTTAATGTCAGTCTTTTCCCACATCGTGTTGTCTCCCTTACATTAGGCTATATTGTATCACATTTAAATTAGGCTTTATAGAAAAATGATTAATATCGCACCCTAGGCCAGAGACAAGCACTACATTCCCCTGCCTGTCGACAACGACTGGCCACGTTTTCCTTTTCCACAAGGGAACATGGCGATCAATGAAAAAACGATGCACCGGCTTTGTCCCAAAACGCATGAGGATTTTGTCGGCTTCTCGGGCACTTCTGATCGTCATGGGAAAATCTTCCTGGCGCAATGTCACGGCATTGACGGATGGCTCCCCTGGCGCAACCTGAAACCACTCTTGATCCCCTTTTTCAAATATTTCCCCAAGTGATCGATAACAGAAGGAATATGGCAAAGGCTCGTCTATCACAAACATCTTTCCATTCTCCTGCACTAGCCTGCGCCCATCGAAGGATATGAAAAAGTCTTTTTTTTCCATGAGAATCTTGTCGACTTCATGAAGCTTGCCAGAAGTCTGCCTACCGTTAGACTCCAGCTGCCTAAGCAGCGTTAGCCTGTCTTGCCAGGCAAGACGCTTGTACAGCGAAAGATCAATCCTCCCTTGCCCGATATATGCCTTGACACGGCAAACGCGTTCTTGTTTTTCGGCATTCAACCTGTCGATTTCCCTTAGGACCATGTTTCTTTCGAAGTCCCCCATCGGCTCAACGACATGATGGCGAAGCCGATTTCTCGCGTGGCAGTCTTCTAAGTTCGTTGCATCGACATGATACTTGATGCCATGCGTCAAGCAATACTCTTCAAGCTGCCCTTTGCGCAAGGCAAGCAATGGACGCTTCACGCGCAAGGCGCCGACCATCCCGTCTGTGCGCAATCCGAACCAATCGGGTTCTATCCCTTTTTCACTTTGCATGAGGAATGTTTCGATCAAGTCGTCTTGATGGTGCGCAACAAGAACGCCCTGTAGGTTTCTCTCTTGGACAATTCGCGCAAAAAAACGATACCTATGGCTGCGCGCGGCTGCCTCGAAATTGCCTTGTGCATCAAACGCATCGTTCATGACATGGCAAACGATTCCATGGTTTGCGCAAAATAACCGAACCGTCTTTTCCTCGTCATCGGATTCATTCCGCGTGTGGTAGTTTACATGTGCAACCTCAATCTCGACTCCTTCTTCCAGGCACATGGCTGCCAAAGCCATGGAATCCGGACCGCCAGACACGGCGGCAAGCCATTTTCCTGTGATTTTTTCCATGGGGATATATTACCATGCGCCAAACGCAAAAGCACAAAAAAGGAGGCGCCTTGCTATAGCATGCCTCCTTGTTTCCTCATGAAAGGTATCTGTGCTGTTGGGGTACGGCCTCCAGTGTGTGCGTTTCTTCATCGTAGTAGTACACTTCGGAGCTAAATAATTCATGACTTGTTTCCTTCTCAAGCGCCTTCTTGAAAATACAGACATCATCAATGTCGTTGTCCTTTTCCGAGAGATACAGGAAATGGTCTTCCTTCGGGACAACGCAATAGAAACTAGAATCACACAAATGGGCAATCTGCTCAAGGACGCCTGGGTCAAACATTCCAATGGAACCATTAGGACTCTTCTTGCCTACGACTCTTCCAAGCGTTGAAGTAGTGGCGCTGTTGGCATAAACCGCGATCATATGCGAGCTGCTCAAAGGATATCTCTCCATGCTATTCTGCAAAGCAAGGTCCAAAAGCTCTTCGTCACTCTTCCCCCAATTGCTAGCGAAGGAACGGTTTACCGCCACCGAGCCAAACAAGCCATTTTTATACCCTGCGTCAAAATACAAGACAAGAGCAATGTCTCCCACTTTCCGCATGATCAGATCCTCGGGATCGGGGTAGTCTTTCACTCTGCGTACCCTGGCGATCAGGATATCGCGCGCCTTCTCGAAATCATTCGAGAAAACGATGTCCTTGAGCGATTCGCCAAAGATAAAGTATCCATCCATATATTCCATCATCAGCTTTTCAAGACCCTGGATGCCATCGGCAGCATATGTCTTTTCCACTTGATTCGACATCAGCGCAAAGCCAAACTCCATGCCATCTATCGAAACGTTCACCACAAAGTCAAAATATGATCTCGGGCCAATGTACTTCGTCGCGTCAATTTCTTCATACTTTCTGACCTTGTAGCATTCGATCTTGGACTTTTCCTTGAGGCCATCAAGCGCCATTGCAATTTTCTTTTCGGTCATCTTCATATTACCCTCCACAACCGTTTGTTTCTCTTGGTTCATTTGTTTTGCCATGCCTATTTCACTTCGCAAGGAATAATCGACAGATCGCCGCTGGTGCAGCGATATGTCTTTTGCTGGGTGCCGACAAGCCCGAATCTCTGCGTAACGCAACGCGCCGTACGATTGAGCAAAGACGGCTTGACATCCATCGGCGCAAACACAACCGCTCGATTGTCGACAATGCTAAAGACAAAGCCATCCCCCCAGTGTTCCGCCATCCTGAGCAACAAATTGTCGTAGTAAATCAGAATGGCGCAAAATGTCATGTCGCAGGTGTCTACGACAATCGGTCTTTTCGAGTTATATTTGGCAAACTGGCTCAAGTACATGGGAGACCTGCCATTGCGGTAGTTTTCGCCGCTTGTGTAGATCATCGCCGGGAATCTGTTTTGCGTATTGCGCATCGCCGTCTCAAAGAGTTCTTCCTTTTCCTTGCCCCAATACTGCAGCAAGTCGTCGTACACTCCCTGCTTCAACAGCAGGTTCTTGTCCAGTTTCCATGCCATCTGCAAGGCCACCTGCATGCCATCCATCTCCTTGATCAGGCAAGCGCCATCTGATTCGAAATACTTCTTCTCCTTGATTTCCACATGCAGGAAACGCTTGGCATTCTCATATGGAAAGTTGAGATATCCCCTAGAATTGATGAAGTAGCCATGCAGTTCCATGGTCTTTTCATACTTTTCGCGGTTCAGCATCATCCCCGCCAGGTCATCGACCCTCATGCCAAGCTCGCGCACTGCATCGAACAAGCCAGCCAAGCTCCAGACATACACCTCCGAACCATGTTCCGTCCCAAAGACAAGGCAGATGGAATCGTCTTCTCTTGAGACAAGATCAAGTTCCTTGAACAAGAGAAGATCTGTTGTCATCCTGGTTTCGCTTGCCAGATACACATCTGTGATAAACAGAAGGTTTCCATGGCTTGCCTTGTCCAGATGCTCGTACAGTTCGACAATGAAGTCGTTGTAGTGGATTGGCGGTTTCTTACCGCCAAGAACGATTGCTTTCATAACAAAGCCTCCTCCCTCTTACTATTACGGCCTCGCTCCGAAAACCCCCAAAATTTCCCAAAAAAAAACTGCAAGCCTGGATGGCTCACAGCTTAAAGTCCTTGATATCCGTTTCCTTGATAATGCATATCGGTCTTCGCTTGACCTCTACGTATGTCTTGGCGAGATATTCGCCGATGATACCCGTGCAGAATAACTGCACGCCACTGCAAAACAGGATGATGCACACCATGCTTGGCCACCCCGCCACGGGATCGCCAAAGAGAATCTTACGTATGACTACAAACAGAATGCCGACAAACGACAGGACAAAGAAAAACACGCCCGCCCATGCGGCGATTTCCAGCGGCCGCACCGTAAAGCCGATGATTCCGTCGAAAGCATATCTGCTGAGTTTACGAAAACTCCACTTGGTGCTTCCAGCAACGCGTTGGCGGTTTTCGTATGCAATCCATTTCGTGTCGAAGCCAACCCAGGAAAAGATTCCCTTGGAGAACCGGTTGTACTCGCAAAGGCGCAAAACCGCATCGCACATGTTCCTGTTCATCAGCCTGAAGTCGCGCGCACCATCGGGTATCGCGGTGTTGGTAAAGATATCCATGAAACGATAGAAGCATTTGGCAAACAAGCTCCTGACAACCGGCTCGCCGGTTCGGCTGACACGCCTTGCGGCTCCACAGTCATATCCTTCCCGCAGGATCGCCTCCGCCATTTCCACAAGCAGTTCGGGGGGATCCTGCAGATCGCAGTCAATGAGTCCTGTCAAATCCGCCTTGCTGGCGCGCAAGCCAGCGTAAATCGCTGCCTCCTTGCCAAAATTCCGACTTAGCCTGATGTAGTGGGCATTTGGATCTTCCGCGCAATACCGTTTCAAAAAAACAGATGTCCCATCTGTCGATCCATCGTCCACAAAAATATACTCAAGCCCCAAGCCAAGCTTGTCCTGTAGATTTTTGCGCACTTCCTGCATCTTGTCGATGAATAGAGGCAACGCTATTTCCTCATTGTAGCAAGGAACGACCATGCATATCCTTTCCCCCGGCATTTCACTCTCCCTTCACTGTTGCTTCAGATAAACATATGCAAAACCGGCTTGGCGCCGGTTTTTACCTGTAGTATGCGATTGCCAGGACAAACGACCCGGACAAATAGCCCAACGACATGACAATCATGACGTAGAGCAACTGCGCCTGCCACACATGATTTTTCTTCAAGAACCTTTCATAATGCACAGCAGACATCCCATGCCATGCCAAGATGAAGCAAATGATGTAGACAAAGGCACGAATCAAGAATGAAGCAATGGACATGGACTACTTTGTGCCAAAGATTCTGTCGCCTGCATCGCCAAGACCTGGAACGATGTAGCCATTTTCATTGAGATGATCGTCCAGCGCTGCCAGATAGATGTCAACATCCGGATGAGCCGCCTGCAATGCCTTGACACCCTCAGGCGCGCCAACCAGACACACAAGCTTGATGTTTTTGGCTCCCCTGGCCTTTACCATTGTGATCGCATCGATCGCGCTTCCTCCAGTCGCAAGCATTGGGTCGACGACCATGACAATCGCTTCGTCAAGATTTTTCGGGAACTTCGCGAAATATTCATGTGGCTCAAGTGTCTCCTCGTCCCTGTACAATCCAATGAAGCCGACTTTTGCGGTTGGAACAAGTCTTCTGATGCCATCAAGCAAGCCAATGCCGGCACGCAAGATCGGTACAATCACGACTTCCTTTGACAACTCATAGCCGGTGCATGCCGCCAAAGGCGTTTCGATCTCCACTGGCTTCACGGGAAGATCGCGGCATACTTCATACGCCATCAGCTCGGCGATTTCATCAAGATGCTCGCGAAAATCCTTGGTACCCGTGTCCTTGCGGCGCATCTGCGTCAACTTATGTGTAATCAATGGGTGATTCAATACTTCCAGCATTATTTTATCCTCCGTTTCCGTTCCACTAATCATATTCCAAACCTCAGGTTGAATGCAAGCTGATGTATAATATCCTCATGAGAATATTAATCGCTCCTTTGACAATTTCGCCAAGCCAAGACGCAAACATGATGTTGTGCGACAACATTGCCAATCTTCTCAAGGATGAATACCATATGCCTGTCATATGTGCCAGCGAAGGAAACGAATTCCCCTCCCCTGTCCTGCATCGGCCGTTTTCTCTTTTCCCGCCTGATTCATCCGACTACGATGCATGGCAAAATTCTATCGGCGCCATACGCAGGCCATTCTTGACCCGCGACATCTCTAGTGTTCTTAGCGCAATCGAAAGCTTTCGCCCCGACCTTGTCATTTCCATCGACAGAATGTCTGCCATCATTGCGGCGACATACAGCGGCATTAGGTGTTGGGCAATCACATGCCATGCCGCGTACAAGAAACCATTCTCGGAAAAAAACCATGTCAAGACCCTGAACACCGTCCTGGATGCCTACCAGATACCTCCCGTAACCGCATTGAGCGATCTTTTGCACGATGCCGAAAGGCGCATTGTCTTTGGATCGCCTAGAATGACGCCAGTGCCCGATGGGGAAGGCGTGGACCGCATTGGCGTCATGAGCGATTTCACCAATGTCCTTCCCGAAACAAACCGCGTCCTGGTTTACCTAGGCGATGTCAAGGGACTTAGGACATCCTTGCAAAACATGATTCTCGATGCCTTTGTCGGCGCGCCATATGAAGTATACGTTTCGTTCGATGGATGCAACGAGTACACCGAAGATAACGTGCATGTCATTGAAGACCCAGACTACCGCCTGATCCCTGGCAGCTGCGTCATCATCCACGATGGCAATCCATACGTCTCCAATATCAGCGCCGCAAGCGGCGTCATGCAAATGGCGGTAACGAATTCCGATTGCCCACGCATGCAGGTGGCATTGTCCTTGCGCAAGACAAAGACGGGAATATATCTTTTCGAGGAAGAGCTGAACATGTCCAACCTGTACGAATCATACCGCCGCTTGCTCAGCGACGACATGTACAAAGAAAACACCCAGGAACTCTGGCTTGAAACCGTGAGGCTGGGTGATATCAAGGAATTGCTTCGCTTGCTGGATTAAATCAATCCGATATGCTTGAACGCATTATAGATGCCGTCGTCATTGACATCCGTTGTCACATAGTCGGCGGCTTCTTTGATTTCCTCGCCGCCATTGCCCATGGCGACATTAAACGCGCAAAGCTCGAACATAGACAGATCGATCTTCGCATCGCCAAAGGAAATCGTATCCTCCTGTTTGGCTCCAAGGTGCTGTAGAAGTACCTCGATCGCATGCTTCTTGGTGATGCCTTGGGGACCAAGGTCGCCAAACAAGGCAAGCTCTCCCTTTCCTCCCCAAGTATTGGCGATCAGGTTCGGGAATTCCTCGATACTATCGAGATGGTCTTGGTAAGAGCTTAGGATGAAGCTGACCTTGTTAACATCCGTGCGGTACAGATCCTCGCCATGCGCAAGGATATACCCCTTCGCAATCCTCTTTTTCCATTCTTCGCGGTCGACATTCTTCCCGCCCTTTCCTTCCACGTAGCGCGCCATTGCCTCAGGACCTTGCTCAATGAAATAGTCATTGATATACATGCCGGAATTGGCTTCCAGATAAAAGCCAAGATGCCTCTGCTCGCACCAATCCACGATATGCTTTACATCCTCTTTCGTCAGCGCCTGGTGCATGACAACCTCGCCATCATCTTCCACATACGCGCCATTTCCACCGATCATGCCGTCAAGCTGCGGCAAATCTCTTTGCAGGATCTCTGCCTTTGAACACCCTGTGCAAATATAGATTTTGTGTCCGTTCGCCCTTGCCTCTTCGACAGCTTTCTTCGCTGAATCAGGACAAATCGTGCGATAGTCGATCAATGTCCCATCGACATCCAGAAATACTATTTTCCTGTCCATATAATAAATTCCTCCGTGCCACACATTATACCAAAATTAGACCCAATCCTCTTGGATTGGGTCTTTTGGCTAATGAAAAGATTATCGTTCCATGTTCTCATGGCAGCAACCAACAAAGTCCTAACAGCCAGGAAGACTTACATTCCAGGAATCCACGCCTGCCTTGTGCGGCACTTGGGAAAATTGCCATCTAGAGGTGGTCCTCGTTGCAGAATTCCACCTATTTGTGCGTCCAAGTATAGAGCGAGGCAAGGTAAACGATGCAGTCTCCTTTCTCTGCGCGCTCAATTTTACTACTGAAAATGCTACTAGAGTGTGCGCGAAAATACTCGATTACCGCAAAGAGTTGATAAGAACAACGCTTTAATCCATTCAATCCTTTGTTTCAGCAAAGCCAATCAGTTCGACTTCATACTTGCGGTCAACTTCTTCAGATGTCTTGCGGCAAAGATACAGCAAGGATTGATCAAGACCAGTGTAGTCGAGTATGTCATAGTATACGATTTCATATTCATCAAACTTTTCAGTAATCGTAGACACGCCACTGAAAACAGGATGATAGACATGCGTGCTCTTTTTTGTATCCAGGTAAAGAAGCGTATCGCAATTCTTAGCCTCTTTCCAATCATCATCGGTCAAGCGGAAATGCCATCCGTCAACAGGAACATTGATTTTTTCATAAGAACCCAGTTGCAAACCGGATGATTCGGAATTAAGCAAATAGGTTGTCCGCGTGCGTGATACTTTATGGCCGCTAATGAAGAAAAAGGAAGCCGCTCCATCTTCATCCGGCCGGCCAGAGCAGTACGAATATCCTGCGTCATACGCCAGTGTTCCCAACACATCGTCAAAGCAATACGCTAGATCTTTCTCCATGCTCTCTGGATTTTTGCGAAAATCAACCCATGTGACGGAATGCATGTCGCCTTTTGCCATTGCGCCAGTAATCAAGTCATAGTAGTAAACCTTTGTTCCATCTGCGTACCAGCCCTTGATCATCCTGCCGTCTTCGTCATAGCGTACCCATTTGCCAACGGTAGAACCAGGTTTTTCACCCTGGTAGACATACGGGATCCAGACTTCCTTGTCCACCGCCATGGCACCGCCATTGTTTGCATCAAGCCAATGCCATGAATCAGATTCAGGATCATAGATCTCGCGACCTCTTTCAATGTTGTAGATTTCATCGGTAACATTCTTAGGATCGCCATATTCTCCCTGAATCTTCCCGTTTTCATACCAATACAGCTTACCATCTTTTTCTTCCCATTCCAGATTCTTTGTACCCATCGCATGAGCGGAAAGAATCGTGCTTGACAATAAAAACGTAGATAAAACTATCTTTAAAGCCTTCATGATAATTGTCCTTCTGTATTTATTGTACATTCATTTCTTTATCCATTCAATAAAATAATGAAAACGCGTGAATAGTAACATTTTTAGCAGCTTGGAACTCCCCGTCAGGTGCCTTTTGGTAGATTCACACTTGATGTATTCCATATCCTTGCATTTTTCCTTTCCATTGTTTAAGTTTAGCGTGTGTACTATAGTGTGTACACGTTAGGAGGATGTTAAATTATGTTCAAGACACATGTATTTCAAGACGACAACAGTCAGTTCATCCGCATCCCGCAGGAAATCAGTACTGGCGAAAAGGATTTTTTCATCAACAAAATCGGAGACATCTACATCGCATACCCCGCCAGCGATCCATGGGCACCGGCGCGCCAAGTCATCGGGATTTTCCCAGAAGACTTCATGGAGGACAGGGAACAGCCATCATTGGATGGCGTTTCCACAAGAGAAGAACTGTAATGTATCTGCTGGACATCAACATCATCTACCTCGCGTAGAACACGTATCCCACGCTGACCAGAAGGATTTTCTCATATCGCCCAACGGATTTTTACATTTCCTCCATTCCGGTGTTCGAGCTGGAATATGGTACCGAGAAATGACGCTTGAGAGATCAGATGAAGCAAGAGATCGCAATGTTGCTTGCGCCATTCCCCATCATCCCATTCTCTGTAGACGATGCCATCGAGGCTGGAAAAGCAAGGCATTGCCATTGGATCGTATGATGTCCAGATCTCAGCACAGGGAATGTCAAGGGGCTTATCTTGCCAGCGCGACCATGGCGCGAAAACGAGGGACCAATTTTGGGAACAATGCACGGATTTTGTGGACACAAGTGGAAATGATAGGCGAAACAAAAAAACCGCTGAAACAGCGGCATGGACTTTCTTGCGCACGCAAGAACTTCAAAGTGTAGTGGAGCTTAAGGGACTCGAACCCTCGACCCCCTGATTGCGAACCAGGTGCTCTTCCAGCTGAGCTAAAACCCCGTAACACTGGTAATTATAGCACACCTAGAAATTATTGCAAGTAGAAATTCACTTTTCCTTTGCCTTCTCGATACTGAAGGCGCATGATGGCTCCATTGACCAGTGTCATATGCGGGATGGTGTGGCCGACATCCGCTTGGAAAACCACGGGAATTTCTGGCAACGCCATTCGCAAGGCATCCTCATAGGTCATGCCTGTGTCGGATGACTCAAACAACACTCTGCCGACCAAAACCGCCTTGGCATAATCAAACCACCCTGCGTACTTAAACTGCAGCAGCGTCCTGTAGAACATTTCCGCGCCAAGGGAAAAGTTGTCGAAATACCAGACAAGACCATCTTCCTTGTATTTCTCGCCAAACGCCTTGGCAGCGTCAAACCTTGTGCCAACCAAGTCTTTCAGGACATCGATGCATCCGCCAATGCATCTGCCTGTGACATCGACTTCCTCATCGAACGATTTCCACTCCACGGGCGTGTCAAATTCGATCTTCTCCGCAAGGAAACCGGGTGTCTTCATGTACATGGCAAAGCTTTCTTGTTCGATGAGGTTGCCTGCGATGATCTCTAGGTTGTTCTTCATGTATTCAGGCATTGGGTCAATGTCGTATCCCCCGCCATTGATCCCATAGATTGTGGCTACATCGCACATGGCGGTATATGGAAACAACAATCCCGTGGGATCGGACATTCCCGTCAAGAACTTTGGATGTTCCTTCATCGCCTCGAAATCAGTGTATTCCAGCATTTCGCTCAAGAAATCACCGCCTGCCGCGCACATGACAAACTTGACGGCGGGATCCATGTACAATTCTTTCAATTCATCCGCCCGTTCTTTTGCTGTTCCACCGCGCTCGCTGTTCACCCGCACATGTGCTGTTTCCTTGATGCTATAGCCTTTTGTGCGCAAGGTATCCAAAGAGTTTTCATAGTCTTCGAGTTTCTTTCCTACCCCGGCGCTTGGGGCGCATATTCCAATCAAGTCGCCTTTCTTCAAGAATTCTGGATATATCATCTGGTCATGCCTCCTTTTGACATATGAATTATATTACCCGCAATGCTATACTTTCACCATGAAAACAGCTTTGATCACTGGCGGCAGCGAAGGCATTGGCCTTGCTTTCGCCCATTATCTTTCCACCAAGGGCTACTCACTGATCCTTGCTTCCCGCACGCTTGCGCGGCTTCAGGAAGCAAGTACTCAGTTATCAACCCCATGCAAAGTCATTCCCATTGACCTTTCTGTCCCTGGATCTGCAGATCGCCTTTACAAAGACGCTGGGACAGTTGATCTTTTGGTGAATTGCGCAGGCACGGGCTATACCGGCATCAGTTGGCAAGAGGATATCGCTTCCATCGAACGCCTAATCAACCTCAATGACACCGCGTGCGTGTCTCTTTGTTCCCTATATTTGCGCGAGATGACTATGCGCAGATCAGGAATGATCATCAATGTCGCCAGCACGGGCGCGTTTCAGCCTGGTCCATACATTGCGGCTTATTACGCATCCAAATCATTTATCGCAAGTTATTCCAAGGCCATCGCCATCGAGGCGCGCCAGTATGATGTCAAAGTCGTTTGCCTTTGCCCAGGACCATGCGACACTGGCTTCTATGACAAGACGCACGGCATCAAGCCCTCATTTGCCATGCGCCCTGAAGAAGTCGTGGACTATTGCATGCGCCACTTGCACCAGACAATCATCATTCCTGGGGCAATGAACAGGCTAGCGCTGCTAGCGCCACTATCCTTGCGCACTTATTTCATCCACCGTAGCAAGCGTTCTCAGCTTAAATCAAACCCTTGACAAACACCTCTGTGGCTTTGCCATCCCATTGTGACAATGCCCTGACGATGAGTTCATGGTCTTTTCCTTCGTGTAATCCCGATACAGAAACCGTAGCAACCAATTCTCCGTTTTTGCCATAGAGGGGAAATGAACCACCCGACATTGCTTCACCTGCGCGGCCTAGCTTTGCATTGACATACGTCCATGCGCTGGAATGACCGCTTTTTATTGTTGCGGCGCGCTTCATCTCGCCAAAGGCAAGGTTTCTTTCTCCTTTATCGTCCATGACATACTGGAACAATGCCACGCCATCCGCTTCCCTGACAATTCGTATGGATATACCCCTATCGTATTCCAGGGCAAGTTTTGCTATCAGATTTCCTAGCTCCAATGCGTCTGCCGCACCAAAGCTGTCCACCACATGTGCTTGTTCTTCTCTTTCAAGCATCGCCAGGTCTTCTTCCGAGAATTCCGTGAAAGACGCACGAATGGCATCCATGATATGCGCGCAACGAACAGTCGCACTCAGAGGCATGAT
>OMYM01000017.1 GCA_900315225.1 uncultured Erysipelotrichaceae bacterium
CAACAGAATCTCTCCTGTTTTTCTTCCTTCCTGTACTTCCAAGGCGAAGGTTCTCCATTCATACTCCACCCAGTTTGTGGTGAGATACGACAAGTCTGTAGCAACGATCACGATATGCTTTGACTTTTCCAATGCTTCATCGATCATCTTGGCGAATTCTGTCCTCGATAGATTGGGAAGGGCTTCTTCTGACATGAAGACTCGTTTGCCGTTATTACGCAGGAATCTTTCGACTTTCTTTGCAAATTCAAGATCCTGAGACTTGAATGAGACAAAGACATCCATGTTCTCAACATCTGGCAAGCTCTGTCCAATGAGATTTCTGAGAATCTTAGAATAGTTTCCTTCTGTTCCAAAGCTCTCTAAGTTTCTCAGGTAACTGACTCTTGTTTCACATTGTCTCTTGATATTTCCTGAAATACCAGTCACTTGACAATAGTTCAGTAAGTGGGAATACATGTTCCTGAGGGATTCAACTGTGCTTGCAGAAGAATCATCCCGCAATAGAGTGTATGCCTCTTCAATTGTCTCCAGCATTTTCTCACTGATTCGAATCAGTCTGCTATCAATCTGTTGACCAGAGATCTGCTGTTGTTTTTTGATGGAATCAATAGCCTTCTTACATTCAACAGCAATCTTCTTGTTGAAGGGAGAAGCGATGGACAACGCTCTTTCGTAGCATCTCAACGCTTCTTCAAGACTGTATCCCTTTAGGATACCGCCTAATTTCATCATAACTGATATGAGTGTCGATTCATCATTGCATTCATCAGCGTATTCAACTGCTTTACGATAAGCATCTATCGAGGCATCAAGAGAAGGATCATCATTACAATATGAATATTCATCAAGACGTATATTCCCCAGCTGCATGTACATCGATGCCATTCGGTCTTTATCACCTACTTCAATAGCCTTTTGCAAAGATATCTCAGCCGAATGATAATGCTTATCATTCCAATCCTGGTATGCAAGATCCATCCAATAGTCAAGTTCATCTTCTCTCTTGATTTTATCAACCAGTGCATCAAATGCTCCAGCATAGTCATTTCCATGGTTTATGATCATGAGATTGCCTGAGAGTTTCTTAAACTCATCGGAATCCATGGACTCAACAAACACAGGAATAACCTTGCATATGGATTGTCCAGCTTTCTTCAAGCCAAATAAAAGTTCTTGCATTGTATACTTGGAATCAAGATATGCTCTGGAAATCAGAGGAATGAAGTAATCAGCTTTGTCCAATGCATGTTCTTGAAGAGCTTCAAATTCATTCGATTCACCAAAGACACTCTGTTTTCCAAACGTTATATCTCTATCACCCAGCTTTAACAACTGATGCGAGTTAGATATACCAAGAATCTTGTTTTCTGTAAATGCCATTGATACGATTGGGGTAGAGACATCCACTTTCCTTATGACATGATAATCATGTACATCAAACTCTATGACTGTATAGTCATATGAAGAACTAACTAGTCTTGTATGATCTGGTGAGAACTGTAAATCTGTAACACCGTCATGATGATACATCAGTTTATCAAGAAGCTTTTCATTCTTGATATCCCACAATATGATTTCTTTATCCCATGTACCGAAAGCTATGATGGAATCATCCATTGAGAATGCAATGGCATTGATTTGTTCCTTGCTGATGCGCCATGTCTTATGACTATTGCCATTGAGAGAGACAAGCATGAAATCCCCGTCTTGAAAACCACAAGCGATATATGTGTATGAATGATTGAACTTCATGCAAGTGATTGAGTTATGACGAGGACACTCAATCTCTCGCATGATCTTACCAGAGTCTATGTCCATAAGGTAATACTTGTTGTCGTTTGTGTACAACGACAACAAGCTATTCTTATATGACAATGCCATACACTTGACTTCATTGAACTGGTTATCGAATGTATGCAATGAGGTCAATGTGTTTGCATCCAGAATAGTGATAGAGTGAGGAGTGACAATTGATAAAGAATTATGATCAAAGGATGCTGCGGTAACACCAGGACAATGATATACGACGTGGCTTTCTTCTACATTATATAGAGTAAGCATACGGTTATCTTGAATACGACAAAGGTATCTACCATCATCACTCAAGAATAGAGCAATGTCTCTCTTATCAGCAACACTAAAGTCTAATGGTTCAACCTCACAATGTGCTTGTTCAAGCCTATTCATCAATTCCATGGCTTTCATCTCATCTTTAGATGAGTAGCTCATGACAATGTTTTGATTCCGATACATCTTTCACCTCACACTTCACGTTCTTTGTGTTGGAAAAGAACAGGTTTGATAGCTTCATACTAAACATCCTGTCCTTCCCACACATCAGAATAATACGATAA
>OMYM01000001.1 GCA_900315225.1 uncultured Erysipelotrichaceae bacterium
AAGGGCGTATCAAATGGTGGACTATATCCTCAATACCTATGAGGGAATCCAATCCATGATATCCACCATTGACCAGAAACACTCCGACTATACGCGCATATCGCTAGAGAAGGTCACCTATTTCCTTAATGAAGACCTCAGTGCCAAGGGAAAGCTCATCAACCTGTTAAAGCATTCCAATGACGATGTAGTCATGGAAAAGATGTCTGAGAGCTTGGTTTGTTATAGCCACGGATTTATCGACCAATCATCGTTGTACAATCGTTCCCGCAAAAACAAGAAGGCGATTGGCGAGCCATTGAAGGTTGCCCAAAGGAAAAGAAACATCGACATGGAGCAGACATATCTACAATCATTGCGGAAACAGTATTCCAATGCCCGCATTGATGCCTATGTCAGACAATGCATGGGAGACAATGCCTATGTCCATAGCGAGGACATGCGCCTTGATGTCATTGAGGATTTCATCCTCCTGTTGCTGGCGAGCATCCGTGGCACAGGAAATGAAAAAGGTGTGTTCTACCATTGCGAATTTGAGGAGGGGAACGTTGTTGTGAATGGGTACGATGTCCCAAGAATGACCATCAGGAGAAAATGACATGTTCAACGAAGAATACGAGAAACTGGCTGATAGCGAACGCCAACAGTTTGCGAAAATCATCAACGAGCTACTGGCACACACATACATCCTCTCCGAAGCCTATAACTTCGAAGACCGCATACGACGAGCCAACAAAGACTATCTGTTCCTTGAGCGAAACTTCACGTTGTTTGACACTTACCTGAATGTGGCAGGCATGCATTTGGAGAAAGATCCAACGTATGGCGTTATTGCTCTGCACAGTGACTATGATGCTAATCGTCATCGATTCAATCGCATGACAACCCTGTTTATCTATGGTTTGCGCCTGATTTTCGAAGATACCAGGGAAACATTGGATAGGGATGTGTTCACCACCACCAGTGAACTTGTGCGCAAGCTAGAGGTTCTTGGCGCTCTCAAGAATCGTGTGTCGGCGGAAATACGGACAAGAGCATTGCGTGAGATTGCTTCATACAATCTCATTGTCAAGGAAAGCGGTGAATGGAGCGACCCCGATACAAGGATACTGATATGCCCTTCGATTCTGTTCGTTGTCTCCAACGAACAGATATCTAACATGAACCGCCTGATTGAGGAGGACACAAATGAAGAAATTGACTAAACTGCTCTTGATACACTGGTATACGTATGGACATGAATGTATCGACTTTTCCATGATCAACTTCATCACAGGAAAGACGGGAGCGGGAAAATCCACGATCATCGACAGCCTACAGTTGGTATTACTGGGAGATACAAAGGGAAACTTCTTCAACAAGGCCGCAAACGAGAAAGCCAAGAGAACCATGCAAGGTTACTTGTATGGCGAAACTGGCGATGACCAAGAAGCTGGTTTTCTCTACATGCGACAAGGCAATTCCTTTAGCAGCTATGTCGCATGCGAGTTCTTTGATGATGTCAAGAATTCATCTTTCACAAATATCTATGTAGCTGATTGCGAGCCTGACATGAACTACACCGACAAATGGATCATCCTGAATGCCCCTCTACCCGAGGAACATTTCATCGATCCCTTGAACGAAACGCCAATGAACATTGCTTCCCTTCGTAAGTTTCTTTCCAACAACTATGGGAAGGGATCGTTTGAAGTGTTCGACACCAACCAGGCATACCGCAGGCAAGCCTTAAGCAAATGGGGTGCCTTGGGAGAGAAATACTTGACATTGTTACGAAAGGCAGTTCCTTTTACCCCTATCTCGGACATCGAGCAATTCATCACCCAACAAATCTGCGACATTAATAACGAGATTGATGTAGAAGTCATGGCTTCGGATATCAGGGAATATAAGAATCTGGAAGTCAATGCTTCAATGGTGAAAAAGAGAATCGAGAAGCTGGAAGAGATCGCCGAGGCATATAAGCATATCTCCACTCTTCTTGACGCTTGTGAAGCAATAGACTTCGCTGTTAAGAGAAGTAGCTTTGAACGCCTCGTCCGTGAACTTGACCAACTAAAGAAAAGCATCGACACAAATACCCGCCATGCGACTGCGTTAAACGAAGAAATCCACACCTTGATCGATGAAAGAAAGCAACTTGACAAAGACTTGGAAAAAGCAAACAAGGATCTTTATTCTTCTGATGTCCTACAGAAAAGAGACCGCCTGGACAAAGACATCCGCCAACGCCAGGCTGACCTTATGCAAAGGGAAAATGCCCGATCCCAGGCATTCAGCCGCATAAGAAACATTGGCAGAGCATGGCGTAACGCCATGCCAAACATTGAAAAAGCCGGCATTGAGATCACCGATCCTCAAAGAAACATGATCTACGAGATGGCTTCCATCCTTGAAGAAAACATCATGTCATTTGACTTTGACACAATGTCGTTTCTCAATGCCTTGCGCTTTTCCATCTCCGTCATGGTTGGAGACATAGGCAACCAGAAGGAAAAACTCAAGAGTGAGACTTTCCAACAGGATATCAAGGTACAGAACATCCGCAACGGCATTAAGCCTTTTCCTGCCAATGTATGCCGTCTCAAGGAGAGAATCGAGAAAGAACTTCTAAGAATCCATGGCATCGCCATACCTGTCTATGTCCTGGCAGACCTGTTGGAGATCAAGGATGATTCATGGCGTAATAGCGTTGAAGCAGCCTTGCGCCAAACCAAGTTTCATCTCATGGTGGAAGAGCGTTACTTTCTAGACGCTTGGCAGATATACCAAGATGCCAAGACAACCGATGGTGTCTTTGACGCTGTTCTGATTGATCTAAAGTCGCTTGCCCAAGAGACAATCAATGTCAAGGAACATTCCATCGCATCCATGGTTTCCAGCACCAATGACTATGCCATGCGATATATTGCGTATGTGGCAGGTGACATCATATGCGTAGAAAACGACAGTGACGTTTTCTCCTTCCCCAAGGCGATCTCTCGCCATTGTGTTCTCCATGAAAACGACACTGTCGCAAGGATTGATACCAAGCATTATGCCTTGCCTTACATTGGACAACATTCTCTCAAGGTTCTTCTTGAACAAGAGACACAACGCCTCGAAACAATGAAACAACAATTGGACGCATTGGAGCGTAGCTATGCGACTCTCTCGTCAGCTGCCAAACTGGAAACATGTTCCTCCTCTGAACTGCTACAGTTTAAGGATGTCATTGAACGTGCCCGTGAAATCCCAGAGATTCACAAGCAGATCAAGGCGTTGGAGAAAGAACTCGCCAGTATAAATATGGATTATGTCCAACAACTGGAACAAAAGATCAAAATGTTGAAGGATGAGATCAACTCACATGATGTCATGATCTCAAAGAAAGACAACCAGAAGGCAACCTTCTTAGAGAAGATACGTGTCGCAACAGAAGAGACAATGCCTCAGAAAGAAACCCAAATCGAAGATGCCAAGTCTACTATCCGTCAACATTTCAGTCAAGACTGGATCCAAAGCATGGGAGAACCTGCTTTCCAGAAACAATTGAAGGAAGCCTCTTCCCTTGATAAACTCCAAGAACAACTGCAGGAACAGTCTACTGCCGCAAATGAGAAGCTTGTGGAAGAAAGAAAGGCATTGAGTCTTCTTCGACAAGCATACAACAGAGAATATCGTATGCCGTTTGACACCGAATCTCTGGAAAATACCGAGTATGACAAAGATCTTGAACATCTTTCCAGCATTGACTTGCCAAACTATCTTCATCAGATCACCCAGGCAAAGGAAAACGCCTATCATAAGTTCCGCGATGATTTCATCGCCAAGCTCAAATCCAACATCGAAACGGTACAGCGCCAAATCAGTGAACTCAATGCTTCATTGAGGGATTCCCGCTTCGGTACCGATAGTTATCACTTTGAAGTACGTCCCCGTGCCCAATACCGTAACTACTATGACATGATTACCGATACCATGTTAATGAGTGGGGGATATAACTTGATGACCGATCAGTTCAATGAAAAGTATGCGCGTGAAATTGCGGAATTGTTTGATCTTTTGATCGTCAACGAGACTGAAGTTTCTTCTGCCAAGCGTGCTGAATACGAAGAGAAAATCAAGAAGTTTACCGACTATCGTACATATCTGCTATTTGACCTCATTGTCACAGATACCTCTGGATCCACCCAAAGGCTTTCTAAAACCATGACCAAAAAGTCTGGGGGAGAGACACAGATTCCTTTCTACATATCTCTTCTAGCATCGTTCTCTCAGGCATGCCGCATCAAGTCACCCACCATGAACAACACCTTGCGTCTGATCATTCTTGATGAAGCTTTCTCCAAGATGGACAAAGAACGTGTCAGGGAAGCCATTAGCCTGTTGCGAAGATTTGGCCTACAGGCAATCTTCTCCACTCCCGATGACAGTGCCGCTGAAATGGCGCAGCTTTCCGACCGTAGTATCATCGTGTACAAGGATGGTCGCTCATCGTTCACCAGATATTTCTCCGCTGCTGACGCCATGTACAAGGAGGAAGAGTGAACTACGAAATAGACATTGTGAACAAGCTTCTCGACAAGTACGAACGATCACAAGGTCGCTTAAGCGGTTCTTTCTCCCAAAGAATCCGCCTTAAGATTGCCGAGGAACATCCCTATCCCGAAAGCGAGGAAAATGCCTACGCCCACCAGGAATTCCTCTCTGCTGTTGCGCTTCTTCATGATCTTGGAATCATCAGCTACGATTGGGTTCGCTATGAACAAGGAAACCTTGTCAAAGACATTTGGCTGAATCTTGATCATGTGGAACAAGCCTATCGTCATGTCCAAAGGACTCCTCTCTCGCGACAAGCAACTAGCATCATTTCATACACCGAGGACACCTTGCAACGCATGACGAGGGACACCTGCCTCAAGTCATGCGTTGCTCAACATCTCTCTCGCATGAAGGAAAAACAAAAGCCCTACAAGCTTTTTGAAGATCCCCAGCTTCTTGATACAATCGCGTTTATCAACGACAACAACGACCAGATCAACGAAAGAGTGTTGTCGGTCAAGCTCTTTGGCGATTCCAAGTATTTTGAACGCAATATACGCAATCCATTGTTAACGGTGTTGCGACAAGCCGCAAAAATAGACCGTGAGGAAACGCCTAACGACAATGATCTCTTGTTGGAATATGGGGTAAGCAGATGGCCGGAGGTCATGGAATTCTGTGGTCCATTGACCTTCTGCCTAAAGGATGGCGGCACAGTCGACTACACTCCCCTTAACAAAGGCGCATACGTCAATTCTGACACTGTCAAAGAGATCGATCATATCTTAACCAATGCGACATCCATCATGTCCATTGAAAACAAAGCGAACTATGTTGCATATCTTCCGCATCGAAGAAACGATGAACTCGTTCTTTATCACGGTGGTTTCTGTAGCCCTATGAAGCAACGCTTCTTCCAAATGATCCAGAGTACCAAACACTTCGAAGTGTTCCACTGGAGTGACATTGATGCGGGAGGATTCAGAATCTTCCTTCAGCTCAAAGAGAATATCTTTCCGCACGCCCTTCCTTGGCGCATGGATCTTGAAACTCTCAAGGAATATGAGGATATGTGCATGCACATAGACAATGATCGGTATCTTCATATCCTTGAAGACATGATAATGGATCAGCGCTATTCGCTATTCCATGATGTCATATCCTATATGCTGGAAAAAAGAATTCGCCTTGAACAAGAAAACATAATTGCATAATATGTCCCATATGTTTGATGTTTCTGATATAATTCTTGCATAGGAGGCTATATGTTTAACAGCATTGATGATTATATCGCGCAACAAGATCCAGAGAAACAAGAGATCCTCTGGCAAATATACAATGTCATACATACCGCTTTGCCAAATGCAAAGGAGAAAATAGTCTGGCAGATGCCAACATGGTGGGACGGATATAACCTGATACACCTTTCAGCGCAAAAGAATTATATTCTCTTGTTCCCCGGGCAACAAGCAATTGAGCGCTTTGCGACAATATTGCTTGCTAGTGAATATCACTTTAGCAAGGTCGCTATCCAATTCCCCTATTCTTCCGTTCCCCTGAAGCTCATCCAAGAGATCGCGGAATTTGTCAACGCGAATGCAACCATGGCGGTGGTTGCTTAAACCGATTGCGTCAAAGCCATTTCCAAGGAAATGGCTTTTTCGTGCCATATCCTCCATAAGCAAATCGTTTCCATGCATGTCTTTTATTCATCTATCTTGTTATCATTTATCCATGGAGGCAATGAAAATGAACCAAAAACAACTTAATATTGCATATATTGGCGGAGGTTCCCGTGGTTGGGCATGGGGCTTCATGATGGATCTTGCAATGGATGAAGACATGTGCGGTACTGTTCATCTCTACGATATCGATGAATCGGCAGCTTGCAGAAACGAAATCATTGGTAACAAGATCTCTTCCCATCCCGAAGCCAAGGCAAGATGGAAATATACTGTATCACATACTTTGGAGGAATCCCTGAAGAACGCTGATTTTGTCGTCATCTCGATTCTTCCTGCCACTTTCCAAGAGATGCAATCGGATGTGCATCTGCCTGAAAGAGAAGGGATATACCAGCCCGTGGGAGACACGGTGGGACCAGGTGGTTTCATGCGTGCCATGCGCACAATCCCCATGTTTGTGACAATCGCCCAGGCGATCAAGGAACATGCGCCTAACGCATGGGTCATCAACTACACAAACCCAATGTCTCTTTGTGTCAAGACACTGTATAGCGTCTTTCCTAAGATAAAAGCATTTGGCTGTTGCCATGAAGTATTTGGTACCCAGAACCTATTATGCCAAATGCTTGAAAGCGAACATGGCATACCCAATGTCCAACGCCATGACCTGTATACGACAGTCCTAGGCATCAACCACTTCACTTGGCTGACCACTGCATCGTATAAAGGCATGGATCTCATGCCTTTATACGATGCGTTTGTTGCGAAGTACCATCAGAGTGGATACCTCAAGAACAAAGAAGACAATTGGATGAATTCTCACTTCAATTGCGCTCATCGGGTAAAATTCGATTTATTCCGCAAATACGGTTCCATCGCTGCTGCAGGTGACAGGCATTTGGCGGAATTCACCGCCCCAACATACACTTCTTCCCCTGAAGAAATACATAAGTGGATGTTTGACCTAACACCTGTATCTTGGCGTATCGAGGATCTCCAGCAACGCCTTGAAAGATCCGACAACCTGATCAGTGGACAGGAAGAGATCCAACTGAAGCCTTCTGGTGAGGAAGGACATCTCTTGTTAAAGGCGTTGCTTGGCCTAGGTGACCTTGTGTCCAACGTTAATATTCCTAACCAAGGACAGATTCCCAATCTTCCTCTTGGTTCCATCGTTGAGACCAATGCCCTCTTTGGCTTTAACCGCATCCAGCCTGTATTTGCTGGAAATCTTCCTTCCAACATCCTTCCTCTTGTCGCAAGACATGTGTATAACCAGGAGAATACCCTTGTTTCTGCCATGACATGCGATAGGCAGTTGGGCTACACGACATTCATCAATGATCCCATGATGGCTTCTGTTTCCCCTCAGGCTTCCATGGCGTTGTTCAACGACATGTTAGAAAACCAACGGGACTACTTGCCAGCCAAATGGTTCGAATGACAAACAAAACCATGGATTCCTCCATGGTTTTGTTTTCTTATGACAACAACTCCAACAATTCTTCGGTGGAGAGACTAGCAAGGCTCTCTCCACTCCCATTGACGAATGCGTCCGCGAGTTCTTGTTTCATCATTTGCATGTCTAGTATTTTTTCTTCGATAGTGTCTTTGGCGATCATCTTGTATACTGTCACCTGCTTTGTCTGCCCGATTCTATGGGCACGGTCGGTGGCTTGGTTTGTGGCCGCAACGTTCCACCATGGGTCATAGTGGATGACAATATCCGCTCCTGTCAGGTTCAATCCCGTTCCTCCAGCCTTTAGGGAGATCAGGAACACAGGGACTGTTCCGCCATTGAATTCATTCACCAGACGTAATCTTTCTTCCTTGGATGTGGAGCCTGTGATCTTGTAGTATTCGATTTCTTTCTTCATCAAGTCGCTTTCAAGGAGGGCAAGCATGGATGTGAATTGAGAGAACACCAACATGCGATGTCCTCCGTCAATCGCATTTTCCACCAGTTCAATGAATGCCTCTCTCTTGGCGGATCCCGCTCGATAGTTTTCAAACAACAAGCTTGGATCGCAACATATTTCCCTAAGCTTTGTCAATTCCGCAAAGATCTTGATCTTCTCTTTGTTTCCCACTGTGCCAGAAAGATCACCCTTGATCTTGACGACCTGGGCATCATAAAGCTTTCTTTGAGCATCATCCATGACGGAATAACGGATTTCCTCCATCTTTTCCGGCAAGTCCTTGAGAACATCGGTCTTTAGTCGACGCATGATAAATGGAGAAGTCATTTTCTTCAACTGATTTGCTGCCTGTTCATCGCTGCTTTTGACAATCGGTGTTTCAAACATGGTTGTGAATGTCTTATGGTCATATAGGAAACCAGGCATCAGATAATCGAATATGCTCCAAAGCTCTGATAATCTGTTCTCAATCGGTGTTCCTGTCAAGGCAAGACGATGTCTTGCCTTGATCACCTTGACCGACTTCGTGACAGCGGTGTTCTGGTTCTTGATGTATTGTGCTTCATCCAAAGCAACCGTGTTGAATGTGATATCGTTGTATTGCGTGATATCGCGCTTGAGAAGATCATAGGAAGTCACATATAGCGAAGCATGGTCTTCCGATGCTATCCCTTGGATGATTTCTTTTCTATCAACCATTGTTCCAGCGATTGCTTTTACCTTCATGTCTGGGGTAAATCGCTTGGCTTCTTCCACCCAGTTGTAGACCAGGGA
>OMYM01000150.1 GCA_900315225.1 uncultured Erysipelotrichaceae bacterium
CAACTAATCTTTAATCTTTCTTTGGCGGAAGACCCATCGCCGCGCGCATCCTTGCCATGTAGTCCTTGCTGATTGCGCCACCGCCGCCATTGCCGCCTGTTTCTGTGACAGGCTTCCTGATCGGCTCGTCCGCGCTTTCCTTGAAGAGATACGCGTTCTCCTTCTTGACGGCCTCGACTGCAGCCGCGATGTCGGTCTTCTGGTTTTTCGACTCCCTCAGCGCCTTGAGGTCAAGCAGCGGCAGGATTGTCTTGGCGTTGATGCCGCCGGCGCTTGTGATCGCGGAACTGACCGAATCATTGAAATCCCTGTCCGCGATCTTCTTTTCATACTTGGCCTTTTGATCCGCCAGCTGCTGGTTGAGGGATGCGATCTGCTCGTTCAGCTTCGCTGGATCCACATCCTTGAACTTCGCTAGTTCGGTGGTTGCGGTGTCAAGCTGCGACTTGTAGCCGTCCCTTTCCGTCTCGGCCTGCTGCTTCGCCGCGTTGACTTCTTTGGTGTTCAGCCCCTGAACACCGGTGATCTGCTCGGCTGTAAGGCCGAGGGCTTCAAGTTCTTCCTTTGTCATTTGTTTCCTCCTAGCTTTATCGCTTTGTTTTCGAATTTCTTGTATGCATTTGAGATACAGGACGGCGATATTGTATGCAACCGCACACTCATGCTCGATTTTGCATCCTCGTGCTTTTTCCCATCCAGGCATCATATATATCGCATCGGCCGCATCCAGCATGTCGAGTGATTTTGCCAAATGCCTCAACCCGCCATGCTTCTCCTCAAGTTGATCGTAGACGAGCGAATCAACGATTTCAGCGTCTGGATGTTCCCTTTTTATCAGCTCAATGGCGTGATTGCGTTCCGCCATGATTTCTTCATCAGTCTTCCCATTCATTGGTTGAGATATAAAAACTTTCATTCCCCCCAAAAAAGAAAACACTCAGCACGCAGCTAAGTGTTTTTTATAGGCTTAAACTCATCCGGAATCGGTATTATTTGCCCGCTTTTCAAGATCTCAGCATTCTTTTGCGGAAAGGGATCAAACTCTTCCAATTTCCCACTTTTTTTCGAAATTGTGATAGGTACGATGCCCCCAAAAGGTATAGGATTGACATATCCCAAGAATGCATATCGATCACCTATGTCTTTTGCATTTCTTAATCCATAAAATCCCTGATATGCATAATAATCATATGCTTGTTTACAAGCTTCGCTAAAACTTATCATCTGCAAATATCACCATATTCTTCCCTTCATCTTTCAGTTCCATGCCGTCAACCCTGTAGTAAAAATATCCTGCAGGATAATTTGTCTCTGGATCAACAGCCATAAGATGGTCAAAGTACCGAGAAACATCTAAGTCTTTTAACTGTGGATCGAAATAATAGGTTCTGCCTTTATGCCGAAAAGCAGTTATCATATGCCCAATCAGATCATTTCCATAATCCAACACCATCGTTATTTGACAAATCGCACCGTTTCCCCACACTTTCATGTCATTCTCTATTGAAGATTTCAATTCAGAATGAATCACACACTTTGGTCCATTAGGAAGATCCCATATCTTCCATGGATACTTTACAATATTTAGCTGACTTTTTGAATAGGGAATTGAAATGGCATCTATCCCTTGCAATCGTAAAGCTAGCGCAGTAGAGCAGCTAACACAATTGCGCTTATCTCCATATGGATTAATTACATCTATCAATGCCTTTATACCAGGATTTCCTTCTATCTTCGGCAAATCCTTCATGCCCTCTGGAAGTCCGAAGTATGAATCGCCAAGTTCAACAAAAGCGGCATTGCTCGAAACATCATTTTCCAGCTTTAAAGGATTGCCCATGTCGCTCTTGTTTGAGGACAGAACCGGCGGCGTTCCCTCAGGCTCGATGCTCGCATTCCTTACAAGATCGTCAGGCTTGGAGTAGTAGACGCGGTTTATCTGTTCTTGAAGCCCAAAGTGCCTGGAAAACGCCCTGTATTCCTGATAGAGCGCGTTCCTGCGTGTTTCTTCCGCCGCCAGTTCATCCCTCAAGCCAGAAGCCTTGTACATCTCTATGCGCCTGTTTGCGTCCCTCATGAGCGTTTCAAGCTGCAGCTGCCTTTGCTTTGCCTCGTAGAGCGTGTTTTCCTTGCCCTTCCAGGCTTTTTTCCGGTTGGCTGCCCGCTGCATTTCCTCCAGCTGCTCATCCGTATAGCGGCGCTTGCTGATGCCTGGAATGAAGATGTCGTAGTGGTGGTAGCAGTTTGCGCCCTGTAGCCCGGTGACTTCGCCAAGCCCACAGACGGAGACAAGCTCTTCTTTCGTATACACCTTGCCTTGCCAGACCATGTGCGTCGGCCTAGCCGTTGCGTGGGCGGACACCTCGAACATGTTTGTCCCCAGCGTTTCCGCGTTCATTTCAGCAATCCGGTTGGTTGCCTGGACGATGCCGGTCATGACCGCCCTTCTCGCCGCAACATCAATGCGGTTTGACCATGGCTTCTTCCCTTCGTTCTCGTAGTTGATCCACTGCGAATCGCCATGGATTTCGGAATGGATGCACCGAAGACCCGAAAGCGACATGTCGCGGATCGCACGCCCTATCGCCTGGTCGTAGGTGAATGCCCCTGTCGAAATCTCCAGGTGCGCCTTGTCAAGGATGTTGACAAAGAACTGCGACAATGGCGTAACCCGTCCCTTGTCGGCTTCGACAAAACCCGTGGTTCCGGTTATGTTTTCCAGGTCGTCGTTGCTTTGCCTTTTGCAAGCCTCGACGATCTGCTGAAGATGCGTGTTTTCCTCGAACGGAACGAGACCTTCAGAAGCAGACCTGTATATCTCCACGTCTCGCGCGTATCCGCTTGCTATAACATCCTGGTAAAGCCTTTCCAGCTCGTCTTCGGACACATCGAGGATTGCCCTAACAAGCTTCACATAGTTCTTTTTGAACGCGGAAAGCTGCGCAAGCCTGAAGAACTGGTAGTCCGCAGAACGCGTGATTTCCTTCGCAAGCCTCAGCCGCCTGCAGATGTCGATCAGCACGTCAAGCTCAAGCGTGCGGAACAGCTTTTCAATCCTTGCCGTGACCGCATCGTTCTTCTCATCGTCAATGAACATGGGCTAGATCAGTCCACTGGCGGCTGCAAGGACATGTTTACCGCCAATGCCTGCATGATCTTCTGCGCCGCCGTTTCCTCGTCCTCGCCGTACCACTTCATTCGTTATTCGACAGGGGACATGATGCCGCTTGCCATGTCCAGGCGATCCTGCGCCCTTTCGGCTTCTTCATCCGTCTTGATCGAATCATGGAACACGCACTCAAATCCAGGGTCAACGGTATACTGCGCATAATAAAAGGCGATCGCATAGGCAAGCCCTTCGAGGCACTTCTTCAGGTTCGCCTGGATCGAGTTCACCATGTTGTACTTGCGGTTCTTCGCCGCCATGATTTCCTGCGCAGTCTTCTCGATCTGTTCGTTTTTCGACAAGTCGCCGTAGGACAACCCGGCGTTGAACTCAATCCTTCGCAGGTACTCGTTCAATCCAGCAATGTAAGACGCATCGCGAACCGATGGGCTGAATTCCTGGTACTGTTCGTCTCCCTCGGTTCCAACGAAAAGCCTTTCCTTCCCCTTGGGCAAATGGAAATGGCCTTGCCTGCCGTCAAAAAAAGCCCAGTCGGCAAGAATCATGCGTTCTGAGCTTTCATACTCCCAGTAGATTCGCGAAAACTGAATATCGCATTTCTTCACAAGATCCATGCAGCTTTCGAAGATGCTCACTCCCTGCTTGCTGCGGTCAATGTAGTTTGGCAGTGGGTTTCGGTAAAAGCCGAAGTCCATTCGGTCCATTCCCGGGTATGTCACCTCGGGGTAGAGCATGGTCCATTCCTCGATGTCGGTAAGCGGGATTTCAGTCCCCAGCATCGATCCGCCGTTTTCGCTTGTCCCTCGATAGGCCTTGTTTACGATCAAAAGCCCTTCTGATGTCAGCCTGTGCCTCTCGATCCTGTAATACGACTCCGTTTCCGAAATGCGTTTTGTTTGAATCAGAGCGCAGTCCCTTAGCGTGCCATCGCTGGCATACTCCAGTGGAATGATGTCGGCGGCGCTGATGAATTCAAACATCCCAGTGTCCGTCAGTGGCTTGATGATCATGCATCCAAGCGCCAAGCCCTGCTGGAAGTTGTCGGGAAGAAGGCTTATTGCACGCTGGTAATGCGGATCTATGATCTCGTTCGCTAGGCTGGTTTCCATCTCCGACAGCACGATGTTTAAAAACTCACGGCAGATCGCGTTTTCGATGCCCAGCGAGAAGACTTCCTGCCCTTTGCCCAGGAATACCCATGGCGCTTTTCCCTCGATCATCCGCTGCCACATTTGGATTCTTGCTATCATCTCATCCGAGATTGCTATTTCTGCGCCGCCAAGCTTTCCCAATAAAGCCGATCTTGTAAACATGCCGTGGCATCTACCGTCAGTGCAGACGGCGTTCTGCATCGTCTGGTATTTTCGCACGGAGCTTTTCGCCAGCTGCAACCAAATTCTGAGGCGCGGTTTTGATCATGGCGGCGACTTCCTTTTTTCGATTCAATGTTTCAGGTCAATCCCCGTGTTCACAAGTCAATTCCCTGTTCTTCCACCCAACGAAGGTAATCCATAATCTCATCATACAGCTTTCGGATTTCTTCAGGCGTGTCGTCCCTGAGTTTCCCCGTGTCATCCTCGTATTTTTCTTTGATCCACACTTCCTGCGCCTGGACTGGCCAATCACGGAAATCAACTGGATACTCCGCCTTGCTTTCCTTGCGGTCTTTCCATCTTCCGTCCGTAAACTTCGATATCTCGATGAGCGGGACCCCGCAATAAGTCATATGCGGCTTGATTTCGCCGTAGACGACAACCGCCCGTGGGCGAAGCTTCGCAATCATCTTGTCCCATGCGGATCGTTCCAAACGAATAAGGTCGTCTCCGCACCACATCGTAGATACCGCAACAACACCGTTCTGAGGCTCCCCATCAAGATACCATGCCATAAAGCGGGTGTCTGTGTTTGCGCGAATCGTTGGAATAACCGTTATGCCCGCCTGTTGCCAATATGCGGCAATACAGTGTTTGCGGTAGTGGTTGTATAGTTGCGTCACAAGCGGCATATCGCCATAAGGACGGAAGTCTGGGGACAATACGCACTTGTAACGCCTCAGGTACGGGATGTATTTATCGGCCTGACGCCAAACTTGTTCAAATTGATCTTCGTCAATGAAGAAATGCACACCTTTGTTCTCTGGCAACTTGTCGGACATGACACAGTTGAACCCGATCCACTCCTCTATCCCCTCGGGAAGCTCATAGACAGGCTGTATTTCTGGGATATCCCAATTTCCAGTCACGGGAAATTGAGTGTAGCCAAGGTTAAGCATGTTTGCACACTCTTGATTCGTGTTCAACTCATGGTCCATCAATTCCAAGAGCTTGTCATTGATCACAACGTTCCTCAAGTCAAACGTGCCAATCTTCGACAATCCCTGCTTCAGTTTCGACATGTCGAAGCCAGTGAACATTGTCAGCTCGTTGTGAACCAACGAATATGCCTTTCGTTCCTCTTCCGTCAAGTGGTCAAGGTTGATCGTTGGCACCTCGGAAAGCCCAAGAAGCTTTGCGGCTTCATATCTTCCGTGTCCCTCGACTATGGTTCCATCGCTTGATATTCCAATTGGATCATTGAAACCAAACAACTTGATCGATTCCGCGATCTTCTCCACCTGTTTCCTCGGATGAAGCTTCACACTGCCTTCCTGCGGTCTTAAATCATAGATTTGACGGTATGTTACCGCAAGCTTATTCAATAGCTCTTCCATGGTTCCTCCTACGCCTAATGCGCTTAAACACTATGCCAAGGCATGATAAGTTTTATTGAACTTTTCCAGCAACAGCAATAGGAGATCTTCATGGTGACCCAGACTCTATGCTTTTGCCCCAGCAAAACTCTATGTGGTCTTGCACAGATGTCAACCTGTTTTTGACCCTCGCACGCGCATAGTATAACACGTTTGCCAATGCCTTTTTCCCATATCACCATGAATCTTGGACAGGGCACCTGATACGCCCCTGTACGCAGTGGATTTGCTGATCCTATTGATCGGCGCCAGCGATCTTAGGCTTTGCGCATCCCCTGAAAACCCCGTCTTGCGGCACATACTTCGAACGTTCTTTGCCAAGCCCGTGTCTAGCGGGCTTATTCTCGACTTGCCACAAGATTCATAGCGCAAAAGAAAAGGACAGTAGCCATAACGTCCTTTTGATAATTCAATTATCCTGCAAAGGATTTGATCGTGCGCCATGCATCCACAAGATTACGGAATCATTGCTTACTTGCTCCACGAAGAGTATTTTCGATCGAAATATTCTTCACAAAGAGCCACTGGACAAACGCCATAACCGCAAGGACTGCAAGCGCAAGACCACATGATTCAGCGATATATGGAAAGACCTCGAAACGAAGGACATGACCGATCACTCCCATGGCTGCGCCAGACAATGGCAGTGCAACGGCATATCGGGCAAGCATATCCAGCATGCACACCACCAAGATCCATGCATCCGATGCACCATTTGCCTTTAGCAACAGAAGCTCCATCTCCCGTTTTGTGAATAGCATGCGCTCAAGGATATACAGCGCGCCGACCGCAATGATGCTCCCGATGCCGTAGCAAGCCATTCTTGCTTTCTTCGACAAAGAGCGCAAGGAGTCGATTTCCTCTACATACGAGAACAGCATGTTCACCCCATGATCGCGCGACAACTCTTCCGCCAGTCCCTTGTATTCCTCGTAGGAATCCGCAAATACCGTATAGCCGCCATAGGCAGCCTGTCCCAGGCTGCCGTTGCCTTCATAAAGCTCCGTCAATAATTCCGCATCCACATATACGTAGGGAAGATCTGGGTTTTCAAAGTAGAGACAGCGGTAGCTTTCGGAAAGAACCCCCGCCGCAGGGCAAGCGACATATTCTGTTTCCCCTAGTTGAAAAACCTGAACCTCGGCGTTGCCTTCGTTGACATGCATTTCTTCCAGCACAGCAAACGCCGCATGACTTAGCCACGCTCCTTCATTCCGATAGCGGATCATGCTTTGGCTGGCAAAATCATTGTTCTTGAATTTCGGCACGACCGCAAAGACAGCATCATTGATTCTCGCCAGGGTTGGAATGTAGGGGACTGCATCAGGAACATCCAAGGCAAAGGGAGGAAGATTGCCATCCAGGGTGGTCTGCCCTTTTTCCTTGGTCACAAACAACTGGTTGTCGCACATGCCCTCGAATTCCGCTATGCTCTTGGAAGCCCCGATGTCCAGCGCGCTTGCCGCCAGGACAACCGCCAGCAGTGCCACCGCAAGGATGACTGTCGCAAACGCCTCTAGCCGCATATAGCAAGAAATAAAATACTTGGCATAGGAAAGGGAAAAAGAAGCTCCGATGTGATGTGCAGCATCCAAGCGCAACTGTCTCTCATCCCCACAGCGCTTGGCTAGGCAAAGCGCACGATGCTTGATCTCGTAGACTTGATCGGCGATCTCATTGCACAAAGGACTATGGCTTGCGATAACGACTGTCTTGTGGTGACGCAGGGCTACCTCCCGAAGAACCTGGAAAACCTGCCGTTCGTTTTTCTCGTCCAGAAACGCCGTTGGTTCATCCAACAGGATGATATCCGTATCCTTGGCAAGGCAACAGGCAATCGCCAGCCGCTGTTTCTCGCCCCCCGACAAGGTATTCACCGGCTGACCAAACGAAACATCCAGATTGACGCTGTCTAGAAAGCCGCGATATTCCTGTTCGCCCCACGATTTCCCATGGAACGAAGCATATAGCCGCATGTTGGCGATGACGTCGCCATGTTCAAACAAATTGCAGTCTTGCAGGACAAAAGAAAGATGGTTGCTGCGAAAAGCATCCTTCCCGCGCTTTCCCAAGCCCGCAATATTGCCACTTCCTGCCAAATAGGCATAGCCATCGTCCTGGCTGATCAGACCAATTCGGTAAAGAAGCGATGTCTTTCCCGATCCGCTTTCCCCCTTGATCCAGGTGATCCTTCCCTCGGGAATCTCCATCCTGCATTTCCCGACAATAACATCCTCCCCATACGACACCACAACGTCTTCCAGGACAATCATTCCTTCCTCCTTGCCAATGCCTTTTCCATCAGCACGTTCAATCCATATGCCCAGAAAAACAGCAAGGATAGAAGAACGACAACCCCAACGAAAGAAGGAAGAAGCACCGATCTCATTACAATTGACAAAGTAGCAAATACCCCAACGAATATGACCAAGACCTGCTTCAACTGTCCTGCTAGACCGTGCTGCCACGCTTTCCGCAAGGCATCGGACAGATCCTTCTTAGCCATACCGCAAGAGAGAAAGAAGCCGCGCATCTCTTTTTCCTTTTTCCGACCAATGATCTTGATTCCAAAGCAAGCCAAAATATACACGCCAGCCAACAAGAACGAGACGATGCGAACCATTCGCTTCGCGGCAGAAACACCGTTCCACACCCCGCCAAGCTCGGTAAACTCGCCGACGACGTAATACCCTGCTTCATCGATCTTTTCAACCACGGAGCCAACCGATTGCACGGAATCCGTCCACAAGGAAACAGCCGTTGGCTGCCATGCATAGTCCTCGAAAACCCTGTTCATTGGCGTGTCTTTCTTGTTCTCCGGAAGCTCGTTCAAATACCATACATCGTAGTACATTGTCTCGACATAAAGCGTCCTGTCCTCCTTGGCACGATATTTTTCGATCAATGGAGCAAGGATGCTCCGCTCGACATACATGGCATATTCATTGCTGTTAGGCAGACCAAACGAACTCCACTCCAAGATGCCGGCAATCGGAACAACCACTTCCTCATGGTCAACGGTGGTACTCCAAAGATATGTCAACTCATTATCCCCAATGGATCCCATCCATCTGCCAAAAGTATTATACATGGGCAAAGAAACAGAAAACCGCATGCTTTTTCCCTTAAGCCCTTCATCATCAACGCCAATGCTTTGTTCGATGAGATTTGCCAGTCGCCTTGACAAATATACGCCATCCTCGCCATAATCAACCACAATGTCTTTTTGAAGCTTATGTTCCCTCATATAGGTGGAAAGACTGCAACTGCCAAGCTCAACCGTTCCAAGGGAATTGTCCCCTTCCATCACCTCGATGCCATAGGAAGAACCAGCCTCTCCCCTTATGTCAAACCCTTCTTTGGTAATATCATCGGACAGAGCATCGCCTTTTTCAATGACATCGTAGCGCCATTGCGCGTCCACCACATGGTCGATGGACGAGAGTTGTTTCAGTTCATCCTCGCCAAGCGGCATCTCTGTATTCGGGGAATAGTAAATGCTGCCATTATCCTCAGTCATTGTCGCAAGCCCCTTGAAGACAATCAATTCATTCGACTGCATTTGATTCAGTATTCCTTGCTGGGAAGCATCCAGTATCCTGGCATATGAAAAACTCAGGCAAACCAATACCGCCAACAAAAGCATTATCGCATTTCCCATGCCTTTCCCTTGCCTCTCCACCGCAAGCAATACAAAGCGAGACAGATTTGCCATCCCCTTGGCCTTGGGGCATTCAGACACATCTTCCCCTGCCTCATTGCCGCAACCTACAAGCTGATGGTCTTTGATTTCATAGCAAATATCGCCAAGCTCCATCAAACGCTTGTCGTGCGTGAATACAATCATCGCTTTCTTCTCACGCTTCAGCCGCAGAAGCACCCCTATGAACGCTTCCACATACTCCTCATTCTGTGAAGCTGTCGGTTCGTCAAACATATATACAGCAGCATCCCTACTTGCCGCAAGAAGAAAAGAAACCCGTTTTTTTTCACCGCCAGACAGCATGGGAGGATATTTATCCAGCAAGGAATCACAACCAAGCGATTGGATTTCTGAAGGCAGGGGATGCATCTCCAGCAAGTCAAAATGCTCCTTGATGGAAAAGGCATCCAAAAAGAGCGGGAACTGCCCGCTGCATGCATATTCATCCTTTTCCAAGGCCTTGAACAACGAAGTCTTTCCACTCCCGCTCTTGCCGCTGACAACCGTCATGAAGCCAGGTTGTACATGGATGTCCCCAGCAGCCAGAATCAAGCGATCCTTGTATTTGATATCCGCAAAACGCAATCTCATCATGCATTTCCCCGCTCTAAAGCCCTGTTGCTAGTACACGGACACAATATGTGTCGATGGATGATAGTAGAACGTGAATGTGCCCGATCCATTCGCATGCTGATAGGAAGAATCTGTCACGCTTGCATTTGCGGTTACCTCGCAACACGTATCATATGGAACGTATTTTGAAAAACTCACATATGAATAGAGAAGTGAGCATGACCAGTTTCCATAAACAGTCCATCTTGTATTCCCATCGACATGATACGTACCCGTGCAATTTGTCGTTACAGTGCCCAAAGCTGTCCATATGGATTTCGTGCCCGTCCTGCTATACGTTTCGGCATTTGCAACTATGATGAAAAACAATGAAAAAACAATGGCAATAGCGCCTTTCCTGATAAGTTTAAATAACTCTCTCATAACATTTCCTCCGTTGCTTATTCTATATTATTATTATTATTATTATTTTGTCAATCAGAAATTTTTACAAAACACAAAATTAAAAAAGACCATTTCAGGTCTTTTTTCAATTGATCTTGACCTTGTTCCAAAGATCAGATAGCTTTGCCCTTAATTCTGGGTTGAAATGGAATGGTTCATCATTCGCACCGCCTACCCTTGGGGTATAGGCTGGATTCTCGAAGAAATCCCCGTCTGGTCCTGAAAGATATTCAACCACGGAAGTATCCACGGACGTATAGCCGATATATTCGCTGTTTTGCATCTGGACATCCTCGGAAATAATATAATTGACGAATTCATTCGCTAGCCCAGG
>OMYM01000291.1 GCA_900315225.1 uncultured Erysipelotrichaceae bacterium
TACTGGAACGATCAAATATCTGGAACAGATATTTACAATCGTTCCGCATATAACAGCAAGCAGACGATGCAAAATTCTACCTATTTGTGCGTCCAAGTATAGTATCAAAACGCCGATTGCCAGAAGGGCAAAACAATACCTGATCGAACACTTTGGCATAAACGTCAATGCCTATGACCTGATTACTGGCTACAGGGCTGACGATTCCTATTTTGACTTTGCGGAAGCATTTCTGAATAACGCCATCACGGTTGAACAACTATCCCGTGCCATGTGTCTTGGCAAGCTGGGAGAACAGATTGTTCTGAAATCCCAATTTGCCTTTTCAAAGATCAAGTATGAAGGATTTGAGGTAGCGAAGAAGGTTCAATATCACGTCCTTCGCAAAGCCAGAAACGATGAGGCTAACCAAGCATGCTTGGATATTCAGGAAGAAGAAGCCGATGGTTTATATTTGCAGAATATTTTAAGAGGAGACATTACGAATGACGATCCACGCATACCAAGAAACATATCTGAGTAAAGCGCAGACCGCTCTTGGCGATGCCTTTGACTACGCCATCAACACCTGTGGCATTCCCGGTGAAGACTTCATTAAGCTTTTCATCGTAAGTTCCGTCAGCACGCACATTGAGAATGGAGATCCAGTTTTTCTAGTGGGAAAAAGCGGAATTGATATTGCTTTAGACATCATGCTGGAAACGACTGGCAAACAGTTAGCGATTGAACCGCATGAGCATTTCGGACGGTCACGGGAATATTGGATCGGCTGGACCATCTGCTACTACCAGTGGTTTACTGCAAGACGTTTCAGCGATATCTTTACGGTCTTCTCTTTCGAAGACCTGCAAAACATGTATTACACGCTACATGAAGCCGATATTACCAAATTCGCTGATATCGTGGATGAACAGGTTCGGGATCACTTTAAGGATACGAATCTGAAACGCATACGTACAACCTACGGCTGCACCCAGTCCGAGCTTGCAAAACGCTCTAGTGTCAGTCTCCGTTCCATCCAGATGTATGAGCAGCGGAACAGGGACATTAATAAAGCCAGCATTGAGTCAATTTATCGTATCTCCAAAGTTCTTGGCTGTACCATTGAGGATCTGCTTGAAAAATGAGATCGAAATCTTATACTTAAACTCTTGTAAATATACGTTCCAGTATGTACATAAAAGGATGTCAAGGAAAGCTATATACAATGATGCCTGCTACCGCCGATATGCCAATCAACGAGATGGGTGAGAGAGCCTTTTTCAGTACCTTCCTTGAGCCAAAGTAAACCAGCATCAGAACAATGGTCATAAGCGTTGCGGTCATGTTAAAAGATGTTTCTTCGTTGCTTGCGATACAATTGCGAAGGAGCATGTGAGTGCCTGTCGCAAGTATTATGCCTATGACGCATGGTTTTACACCTTGTAGGAATGCCTGGACGTATCGTTTCTTTAGTAATCTCTTCAGTAGCGTCATGACTAGCAGGATGATCATGAACGATGGTGTCACAACCGCTGTTGTTGCTAGCAAGGCACCTAGGAATCCTGCTTGCGAGCTTCCGACATAGGTTGCCAGGTTCACCATGATTGGTCCTGGCGTACTCTCGCTTACCGCGATCATGTATGTCAACATTTCCTCTTCGATCCAGCCATAGGAAAGAACGGCGTCACGTATCAATGGAATCGCTCCATATGCTCCGCCAAAGGAAAATAGACCTACTTGCAAAAAAACAACCAATAGTTGTACATAGATCATTGCTTGCCTCTCTTTCCATTCAACTGTCTTAGTGCGTATGTTGCCATGCCTATGATTCCGGCAATCGCCATCAAGGCAATGGATGATATCCTTATCGCACATACATCAAGCATCATCATTGCGAGAAATGCGCTTGACGTGACCATTATGGGAAATGGTTTCTTGGGCATTTTTCCTATCATCTTGAGGGCTGCATCAAGGATCAAAATACCAACTGAAAGCTTGATTCCTAAAAATGCATGGGCGATCCAGGCGATATCCAGGAAATCGTCAAGGAAACGGGAAATCAGAAAAATAATGCAAAAAGAAGGCAACA
>OMYM01000191.1 GCA_900315225.1 uncultured Erysipelotrichaceae bacterium
ATTTTTACGTTTTAAGGCGCTCAAGTTATATAAATCTCTAGGTAGATCGATAACCAAAACGAAAAGTTTAAAGCCGTTTACTATAAGTTCACATCTCACGCTTGAATTTGCAGATGCTTATTATTTAATTTGCAATTAAACTAACGCAACCAGCCCCTGAAAAACAATCGAACATTGCTTTAACCCAGCAAAGTCGATTGCGTTTGTTCAATATAAGTCATTCCATCCTTGACAATCAATCATGAGTATTCTCTCACAATGATAGCAAACATGACATCTTGCATTAAGTTTATCAATGGATTCACTATTATGCAAGAAATTTCAGAATGACCAGGAAATCGATGATAAACTTGCTCCCTTCCATTAGGTATGGCATAAGTGTGCTTCTAATGTGATTTATGCATGAATCTTGGGACAGCTACATCCAAGATGAATAAAGCATCCCACATCCATGATCCTATGGCATACACAAATGACACCATAGAACAACCCCTTGTAATTGATGGTACGCCAATCATGGACATATCGGATGCCAGATATATCTATACTCCTTCATTCTTTAACACACTTTTGACGATTCTTAGGTCAGTGAAGGAAATCAAGTTGGTATTTGACTTTAAGCCAGTGGTTTAAATCATATACAACAACGTTCCTACTATAGCGGTAGAGAATATGATTGCTATGGGGTTGACTTTGTATTTCCTCAAGGCAAACAACGCCAGGGCGAAGAGAATCAGTTCTATCCAATGCACATCGTGGATTTCACTGAGTGTGCTTGTGTCAAACAATGCCATTAACAAGATTGTTGTTCCTGCGGAAGCGATCATCGCTACTACGGCAGGACGCAATTCACCTAGAACGGATTGCACGATTTTCAAGCCACGGAATTTCGTGTAGAAGTAAGCAAGGGTCAGGACGATGATGAGGGAAGGAAGAATGCACCCGATGGTGCAGACAATGGCTCCAGGCAAACCCGCCATTTTTTGTCCTACGAATGTTGCGCTATTGACAGCGATGGGACCTGGTGTCATCTCCGCAATGGTTGTAAGGTCGGCGTATTCCGCCATGCTTAACCATCCTTTGCCTTCCACAACCAAGCTTAAGATCAATGGCATGGCGGCGTATCCCCCGCCAAAAGCAAACATTCCAATCTGGAAATACACCAGAAATAATTCTAGAAAGATCATTGTACAGCCTCCTTTCCCTTGTTTTTGATTGCCAAGGCAATCCCAAGACAGATAAACAATAGAATAATTGCGATGGAAGACACCTTGAACCACCATGCGGCGATAAATGCCGCAAACATCAGGAAGATATTCAAGATGTTTTTCGACTTTATGATATTTCCCGCAAGATCTATGACAACATCGACAATGATTGCCGCAACACCAGCTCGCATGACCATCAAAGCAATCTGTACAATGCGATTAGTGGAAAATGCATCATAGATCAAGCAAATGACGCTAATGATGACAATGGGTGGTATCACTGTCGCCAGAACAGATGTCAACGCGCCAATCAATCCCCTCACCCGATAACCGAATATAACAGCCGCATTCACCGCCAATGCACCAGGAGCGGATTGGGCAATGGCTGTCATGTCCAACACTTCTTCATCGCTAACCCAATGCAGTTCATCGCAGAATTTCTTTCTCATCATGCCTATGATGACGAATCCCCCACCAAAGGTAAAGGCAGATATCGCCATCATGGAAAAGAATAGTTTTAATAGACTTGGCTTTGTCTCGTTCATATCATGGACCTCCTTGTTACAGGTATAATAGTAATTCTTTTTTCACATTATGCAATACTTATGTTAACATAGAATACATAATAGAAAGGTTATGGTATGACACTACGGTTACTTGAAATATTCCTAGCGGTATGCCGCACATTATCCATGACGCGAGCAGCAGAGATGCTTGGCATGACCCAACCCGCTGTATCACGGGCAATCTATGACTTGGAGTGTTACTATGGCACAGCATTGTTTGAAAGGATTGGTCGAAAACTGTATTTGACAGAAGCGGGAAACACCTTGCGTGAACATGCAAGTTCAATCCTTTCGGAGCTAGAGGATGTCAAAGACACCTTACGGGAGGATACAATGCCAAGCGTATGTCGCATTGGTGCCACTGTTATGGTAGCGGATATTCTTCTCAAGGATCTATGCCTCTATTTGCATCAAGAGATCCCTGAGGTTCAATTGAACATGTCTGTGTACAACGCATCCACCATCGAGGATATGCTAAGACATAACGAATGCGATCTGGCATTGACAGATCGCATTGATGATCCGGTATTTTTCTATGAACCACTCATGAGACAAACGCTTTCCTTCTATGTGTCCAATCAACGATATCCGTATGATACGATCACTATTGATGCATTGAAGAAACAACAGCTGATCCTGCGGGAAAATGGTTCTGGTTCCAGCATGGCCATTATGCCCTTTCTCAAAGAGGCAGGTTTTCCTATCCCTGCCATATGGCGTTGTTCGGAAAACGAGCTTCTGCATAGTCTTGCCGTGGCAGGTCTAGGCTTTTCCTTCCTGCCAGACGCATATGTCAAAACGCATAAAGAAACAAGCCTCCACAAGGTTGATGTAGAGAGCAAGTCGTTTGAAAGAACGATCTACCTGGTGCGTTTGAACCAGAAATACCTTACACGCAATCTACGGACATGTGCGGAAAAGATAAAGTCTTTCTGTCAAATACATGCCTGAAGAGTATTATAAACGATGAGATGGTAAATTTCTTCTCTTGTGAGTGTCCTCGGGTTTGTTGTTGAAACTGCACAGACTTCTGAAACAGCCTTGGCTACTTCATCTGTCACTTCAATGCCTGCTTCGCCAAAGGATAGCGGAAGCTGTAAGACTCTAATGAACTCACGCATTGCTTCTACGCATTCCTCTGCCATCATGGCATTACCTAGGCCATGGTCTTTCACACCGATGACCTCTCTTGCAAACATTTCTTCATCATCATGACAGACAAGGCTGTAATAAGCAGGAAGAAGGATTGCCAGCTGGGTTCCATGGGTCTTATGGGTGTATGCGGCCAAGGCATTTTCAATGCCATGTGCCTGGAAATCACCTAGATTTCCAGTATAGAAGCTAAAGCTTTGGATGAGTGAAGAATCCCACATCAGATTGGAGCAGACATTGAAGCCTTTGCCAAAATGTGTCTCTGTGCAATGGCTAAGCGGGTAAGAAATAATGATCGGAACACTATGGTCCACCAAAAGAACGAAAGTCAGTATCTTAACACCGCTTTGGGAAAGTCTGAAAACACCATTCCTTCCGACAACACGAGTCCATGTCAACTGCATAAGCCGTGGTGGTTAATCATTTTGGTTCAGACGATTGAGCCGACAGTGCATCATCGTGTTGCCTTGACCTCTTTTTGAGTGTTCCGAATTCCACAAGCGTTCTGATAATTCTCTTGTGGCCTACTTAAGTCTAGAGGTGTGTATCCATCGCCTACATCATATGCTTGGCTTTCATAATCGAATTATTGCCCATAGAAGAACCCCGCCGCATGGGCGAGGTCGCTTCTCTTTATTTGAAGATATCCGCCAGGTAAAGCTCATCTTTCTTGTGAGAGCCTCGGACCCTTTTGTATTCCCGAATGGCACTGATCAACTTACCACAGTCACTGCCGTAGTAGTCCTGGTAAAACTGGGAACTGTTATCATACTGTCTTGGTTGCACCAGATATGCTCCTTAGCAAAGTCCTTCGGTTTGACCGTAGATTTGACTTTCTCGTAATCCTTGATCAGACCTTCGGAGATAATCAGCAACACCTCCAGTTCCGGCAGTGTACAGTACTTTTCTACCTCGCAGATCTTCCCTTTGAAATCTGCTGGAATAATCAGGCGGTCCGTTTGTTTATCGCCAACACGCATCACCATGACATCGTTGCCGAAGTACATATTCAAAGCCAGTCGCACCTGGGCGTTTGTCTTG
>OMYM01000106.1 GCA_900315225.1 uncultured Erysipelotrichaceae bacterium
TTCCCTTAGCATTATGCAGTCCGCAAATGCATTCTCTCCCAGTGTTTCCACTGTCTTCGGTATGCAAATGTTCTCCATCGCATAACAATCTTGGAAGGCATATCCCCCGATGTAATTAAGGTTGGGCGAAAGAACGATTTCTGTAAGTTTTTTGCAGCCCCAGAAAACACCATCCTCTAGTCTCTTCACTACGAAAGAGACCTTCATGTTCTGGAGAGAGGCGCAGCCTTTAAAAGCAAACTTGCCAATGCGCTTTACCTTCTTGCCAAGAGATATAGCGCAAAGCTGTTCACAGTTCGTAAAAGCAAAGTCGCCGATCTCCTGCAAGCCTGCAGGGAGTGAAATACTCTTCATCGTTTTACAAAAATAAAAGCAGTTCTCAGGGATACAAGTCACCGCCTCTGGGATTTTTATCTGCTGTAAAGAGTAGCATTCAGCAAACAGCCCGGGGCTAAGTGCCGGAAGTGCTTCCGGCAACTTCACTTTTCGCATAGAGCGGCAGCGATAGAAAGCGCCGCTGCCAATATATTTCACACCCTCCGGAATCACAATCTCCTTCAGTGTACGGCACTCGCAAAACGCACTGTCCCCAATGCGTTCCAAACTGTCCGGAAGATGGACATATTGCAGATTTTTCACCTCATAAAATGCCCGATCCGCTATTTCTTGAATACCCTCTGGTACAAAGATCTTTGAATCTGCATTTTTCCGCATATAGCGTACCAAAACACCGTCTTTGATCAGAAAATCCATTACTTTATTCCTCATGTCACACTTTAAATACCGATTTGTCAATTGTTCAGAACCAAGCAGCTTGGCATTGAACCGCGAATGAGCTGCGTTTTTACTGGACCGATTTGATTCTCCAAGCGGTGTTGATTGAGTTGACCTACCGCAAGAATGACAGTCATGCTATACTACGATTCATCATCTGCGTAAATTTCCAGAAAGCCGTCACTAAAGAAAAATAATAGAAACGTCGGAAACACCGTCGTGGACTGTGTTTTTCACTTTCGAAAATACGGAAATAGAATATAAGAAAAAGTATAAATCGTCCCTAACAAAAGTCGTGTGTTTTCAATGAAAAATCGAGATGCGAAAACGACAGTGCAAGGCATCCACAGTTTTATTCCGATTTTTTTCTTTAGTGACGGCTTTCCAGAAATTCACGAATTGCAGAAGACAGAGTTATAATCCATCACAAAAAGCACCGCAGTGTTTAAGACCCATACGAAAGGTGTTTTCGAATCATTCACACACATATTTTGAACTTGGAGTATTCTTAAAAAATCCACATAAGAATAAGTGGAAGACAAGTCATTGATAACGGTTCCATATCCTTGTATTTTAATTACCTTTTCAATGTTCTGCTTGATGACTATGACAAACACCTCTTGAAGAATCTCACGATATGTTGCCTTTCCGCTAAATTCATGCAGCCATTTCATGAACTGATGACATGCAGTCTCAAGGTGTTCTTCTGGAACAGTAGATTCAAGGATGTCGTGTACACTGTCGTGATAATCCGCAGATAAATTCATATCCATGATTGATTTACAGCATCCTTTTCTGCTCTTTTTATACTTGGACGCACAAATAGGTAGAATTCAGCATCCTCTGCCTGCTGTTATATGCGGAACGATTGTAAATATCTGTTCCAGATATTTGATCGTTCCAGTATATCTTCCACCTCATAACGATCCTTTAAGGCTTTATCCATCTTTTTCGGAAAATCAAAATACTTTTGGATGGCAGACTCTTTTTTCACCTTATTCTTGTATACATTGCCCTTTGTATAATCTATATCCATTGTGCGGTCATAATAACCTGGATCCGGCAAGCATTTAAAATGCTTGTAAGATTCTACCATCGGATAGTTGATATAAAGTTTTCCCTTATCAGTTGGATCATTAAATACCCTTTGCATATTGAGAATGGCTTCCTCTGAAAAATACGGATCTTGCCTTTCGTAATCAAATACCAGTATTATGTTAGCAAACTCACTTTTCCGCACTTTCTTCTTCATTTTCATTTTTTTGCTTAAAAGGAAAGGCAAATCAACATCGATTTCTTTGTTGGTAGCCCAATCCTTTCCGTAGTAGTCTTCAAGATCCTTGTGAAGATCATATATGTCCGTCCCATATACCCAAATGTCGGACTCTTTTATGGTAATTTTAGGAAAGCCATCAAGCAATAAAGAGAACAATTCATACTCTCCTTGAGAACCTTCGATAATTAGCAAAGTTCTCCGCCTTTCACGATCCTTGTTTCTCTCCATAACCGAAAAGTCATTCATAATCCATGAATTCCCCGCTAATATACATCTTTTCGAGGTTGTGTCCTTCCTTTAGTTCCCTTGTGGTGGCGTTAGTCAATGAGGTCAGCGTTCCTCTTTCGGAAAGAATAAACACGCAATCAGGACGAACCAGACTGGTTGTCATAAGATTTGTGTTGTGTGTCGAAAAAACAACCTGGCAATCCGGCAGTTCCTTTTTGAAAAAACCAACAACTTGTTGAGCAAGTTCATAATGGTAATAAGCATCAAACTCATCAAGATAAATAAACGTAGGCTTGATGTCGTCTATAAACAACATTCTGTAAAGCAAAAGCAATGACTTGGTTCCGCTTGAGCTGTTGAATTGAAACGGGATCGACGTATCAAAGTCAAAATACAATTGGTAATAGTCCTCGGAATGCTTCACTAGCTTGAGCTTGCATTCAACTCCCATGTAGTTAAGAAATTGTTCTAGATGCTCGCATCCGTTTTCCTTTTCGTACAGTTCTTTGTAGAAATGGGGCTGTTCATAAAGTAGGTATTGATTCATGTTAGAGGGACTTGCAACTCTAAAAACCATTCCTTTCGCAAAGCTGATCATCTTGCTGAAAATGGAGTCCTCGTCTATTATTGTATTCGCATTCAGCCATCTGATAAACGACATATCCGGCAAAGATTTCTTTGTAATGTGTAAATATCGTTCCACATTGACTGGTTCGGCTCCAATGATTTCTAGCTTTTCATATTGATATTCCCTTTCATCATAGTCAAATGAAAAGACCGTATCATTTTCAAACGTTAGCTTCTCAGCAAGTAGTCTTCTATCGTTCATGATCGAGTAATTATACGCAAGCTCCTTGCCTTCAATTTGGAAAACGTAGTGAAAATCAATTCGGTTCTCTTTTGAATTAGCATTTACGATATCTTCTTTCATATGGTTGATGTCACCAAAAGTCATGGTCGCAAAATTTACGATTGCCATTCCCAGATTTGTTTTTCCTGTGGCATTTCGCCCAAATACTAGCATTTTTGCAATCGTGTAATTATTAATGCAATCATATCCAAAATCATAATTTGCGACATTGGTGAAATCCAGAGTGATCTCATCCTTGAAGTTCTTATAGTTCTTCACAGAAAACAATCGAAGCATTGCTTCCCCCTTTCTGTCAAATGAATTACAGCCGAAATAATAACACAATGTCAGCCATTATACAATACCCCATCTTGCGTGAGTTCCAGTTTTTGAGGAATATTGGTTAATTTGGTTAAATTTATTCAAATAGATTTATTCTCATGAGTTTTCGTGTTTACTCATTTCGCTAAACTAGTGCCATCCTGATACAAGCCTGCTTAAGGTTCCTAATGGAGTACACCCTCATGGATAGGCAGTACTTTGTGAAGGACAACGGCAA
>OMYM01000019.1 GCA_900315225.1 uncultured Erysipelotrichaceae bacterium
TTGACATTCTCACCAACAAACAACAAAGGTTTCTTCGCTTTCACAATGCGGACATAATGCCTATACAACGTATTCCTGCTATCGTCTATCTTCCGTGGTCCCGATAGACTAAATCCCTGGCAAGGAAAACCACCAAGCATGATATCCGCATCAGGGATATCATTCTCATCAACCTTTGCGACATCACAACATACAACCTTCGCTGTACTCCATCCCTCATGTGTCTTACAGTCATCAGCCACAATATCATTTGCCCATATCGTGCGAAATCCCGCTCTTTCAAAACCTATATCCAATCCGCCTGCTCCACAAAACAGACTGATCGCTGTAAATTCTTTCATATCTAAATTCCTTCTCTTTATTTCACTTGTGCTTCAAGACATGACAACCCATTCATCCTTTATAAGATACCCCTCTTCGACATAGAACGAACATGATATTTCACTAGATCCACGTCCATATCAACCTCCATTATCCCTTCTCCTTTCCTTAACACATGATTGCAATAGTTTACTATATCTCGTTTGGAATGTCTACTACTTTTTCATGGCAAAACGAGCCTATTATACTCAGAGGCGCAATTAGGTAGAATTCTGCATTGCCTTCCCGCTGTTATACGCAACAAGGAATCCATGGATACCTCTACTTGATATCCTTCACATTCCAGCCAAAGAATAGCGCAGAAATACCATGCAAAGCTAAAAGGCATTGTAATATATTTGACGTATACATTTATGTTACTATATGTTATAATGACATCGTTATTATGCATAAATTGAATCATGCCATGTACGGTATTATAACATAATAAACACTCGTGTTTATTCATAGTATTACCACAAGCAAGGGGTTGACAAGGAGGTGTAGTATATGAATCTTTCATTGAAGCAGAAGGAAATCATTGAATTCACAGATGGTTCACTGTTGGTTACAGCTAAACTAGGAAGTGGGAAAACCAGAATACTGGTTGAGAGAATTAAATTTCTTTTGAATCATACGAACCATGGCAAGGTGCTTGTACTCACTTTGAACAGCCTTGCCGCAAACGAACTACAAAGCAGATTAGAAGAGGATATTGCTTGTGTTGATAGCCTCAAGAGAGCTACGGTTGGTTCCATTCATTCTTTCTGCCGCGATCTGGTTCAATCCAGAAATCATATGATGAGGGTTGGGTCAAAAGGGATGGATGAGACATTAATAAGGCATTATGCAGGACACGCAAGTGGATTCAACGATACCTTTTGACCCAGCCCTCATATGATCGGTATGTCATCTGACCTTGTCTTGCTTGAAAGCGATGATGACAGGATGGCAGTTCTTAGGGAAGTGTTTTTGGAGAATCCTGAACTGAATTCATTTCTATCTAGACAAGCACGGGAAAAATGCCTTCGGTTGATCAAAGTACTAAAAAGAAACTTCATCATGCCTGAAACCTGTAACATTGAGCATCCCTTCCCTCTGGTTTACACTGAGTATAATAGAAGACTGCGACTTCGAAATACAATGGACTTTGACGACCTTCTTTATTACGCCTATAGGATATTGACAGAAAATGAACGAGTTGTCCAAATGTATAATTCCTTGTATCGTTATATTGTCGTGGATGAGTCACAGGATTTGAATTTTGCCCAATACAATGTGATAAAGGCTTTATGCGGTAAAGAGTTTAGGAATATCATGCTGGCAGGGGACGAGAATCAATCCATATATGGCTTTGTTGGTTCTGACAGCAGCTATATGGCCAAAAGTTTTGTAGAGGACTTCTCGCCTAAGGTTTTTACGTTGAACGAAAATTATCGGTCTGCCAAGAAGATCGTTGAATTTGCGAATAGGTTAAACCATAGTGATAGTATCGCAAACTATGTTTATGATGGTGAACTAAAAGCTTACGCGTTTGCGGATGAACACGCTGAAGCGTTATTCTTGGTGAATAAGATAGAGCAGTTGAAGCGAGATGGTCATCCCGATATTGAAGGACCTGTCACGGAAGAAAAGATTGCGGTCATAGCTAGAAACCGTTATGTGTTTTCCTCTCTTGAAGAAGAACTGAAACGACGAGAAATACCATTCTATTACAAGCGAACGGGGAAAGGCATAGACAACGAATCCGATTTCATGAAGGTTTTCGATCTTTCCATCAGAATCATGATTAATCCCAAGGATTATATCCATTTCAATCGTTTGAAGGCGATGATTGGTTGTGAAGATATTGTTCTTAAAAACGAAGAAACTGGCTTCCAAATGATTGAAAAGATCTTGACGAACTCAAAGTATGAGGAAATCATACATGTTTTGAAACAAGTGGACAACGCTGACGGTTTACGGTTCAACGAAGTGCTGAAAGGTCTCAAAGAGTTGTTGCCTGGGTTTGAGGATAATGAACGATACTTGATATCTCTGGATATAAATCAGTGGGAAAAACATTGGAATAAGTATTGTGCCATTGTACCAAGAGAGAGACGAACACTTTCTACATTTAGGAATCTTATCTCCTTGGGAAAGACATCCATGCCAGAAAGAAACACAGGCATATCTTTGTTAACGGCACATATGTCCAAAGGAACACAATATGATATCGTGTTTATCATAGGATTATGCGAAGGGGTTTTCCCAGACTATAGGGCGGTCAGAGGAGACGAACAACAGCAAAATCAAGAACTTAACAACATGTATGTAACAGTAACAAGAGCAAAACGTTTATGTTACATGACTTATCCTAGATCACGAAAGATGCCTTGGGGAGATATCAAGTCACAACAACCTTCTTCATATATCAAGGACATCCCTTTGTGCATCCTATAGCTGAATCCCTTTTAGATTCCGATCATAATGAGACAAGCCAAATTCAGGATTGTACTTGATTGTCCATTGTAGGTATTATATAATACCGATAGAATGAGGGGGTGTAACATGGGAGTATATTTGAATCCATCCACGAAAGAATTCACCGATAAAATCCCTAAGAAAACTTTTGTCGACCAGACCGAACTGCTTGCTTTGGTCGCTGAAAAAATCAATGACACTGACCAGAAATACATTGCGGTTTCCCGTCCAAGGCGGTTCGGCAAGACCGTGGATGCCAATATGATCGTTGCGTTCTTTGAGAAAAACGGTGATAAAAAACAGTTTGACGGCTTGAAGATATCAGGCTATGAAGATGTTCTTGCAAGTCACCAGGGCAAGTATCATGTCATAAAGATCGATATATCAAAGAAAATCGAGAGGTACGGTACGATAAAGGAGTATACAAGTGTCCTCGAAAAGATGATTGCCAGGGAAATTCTCAAGGTGTTTTCGATTAAAGGTCTTCCCAAGGAGGCTGCGTTGGTGGACATGCTTGAGGAAATCTACGCCGAGAAAGATGAACAATTCATCTTTGTCATTGATGAATGGGATGCGCCGCTAAGGCTCATGAAACAAGACCAGAAGGGACAGGTGTACTATATCGCCTGGCTGAACACCTTGTTTAAAAACCAGGATTATCTTGCGCTTGCCTATATGACTGGAATTCTACCGATCAAGAAGTATGGCGACGATTCCCTGATGAACATGTTCAATGAATATTCAATGACAGACCCTGGGGTCTTCGCACCGTACATGGGCTTTACCGAGGAAGACGTGGAGGATCTTTGCAAAAGGTATGGAGAAGCGATAGACGACTATAAAGCGTGGTATGACGGCTACTTGATGACGATGCAAAGGAAA
>OMYM01000454.1 GCA_900315225.1 uncultured Erysipelotrichaceae bacterium
GCATGCTTTTTTTGTTGTTTGGAGAGTTGAATTTGTTGGCATGAAACTTTATTGAACGATCAGTTATCTGGAACAGATACTTACAATCATTACGCATATAACTACAGGCAGACATTTTGTGCTTTTGGGTATAAAAACATCCACGGACTCATTGATGGATCCATGGATTTTTGTAGTTATTCTTGAAACAATATTTCATGCATGGCATATATTCCAGCATATTCGGAGAGCATCGTCACGATCAGGATATATGGGTGGTCGCAAAATGTGCATTGTGTCAATTGGGATATGCCTGGAGATGCAATGACAACAAGACTCCCTAAAGCAACAACGCCAATCCCATCGACTACACCTAGGCGTGTTCCTGTGAACATGGATAAATGCACTAAGAACGTCAATGTCTCAAGACGCAGGACGATTTTGATGGCCACATATAGAAACATTGGCATGCTTGATTGCACGTTTAGGCAATCGCATGCTCTTTGGCGTATTTCGCCAAAGGGAAAATGCATGATAACCTTGCCTGCATGAAAGCCAAAGACAATGACATATGACACTATTCCTAACAGCATAAAGATCGCAAGGTACTCTTCCATCATTTGTCTTTTGCCTTTCTTCGCTACAGCAAACATGCGCCACATGCCGGTATTAAACAAAGGAGAGATAGTAGTAACCGTAAGAATGCAAGTAGGCAATAGGCACAGCAAACTACGGGCATGGCCAGAGAGGGAGCCATTCGCATTGAACAATAGCTGTATGCCATCATTGTCCGCATAATACTTTGCGTTGTTTGCGTAAAGTTGTTTGACTTCTGATTCGATTTCCAGCATGGCTGGAAGAGTATCGGATTGTTTTTGTAAAAGGCGTAGCTGCTCCTGTTCTTCCTCGCTCATGGTTGACCAGACTACATCGGTGTTCAAATATAGATTCGCGGCTTCTTGAGCTTGTGTTCTGTCTTGTTCGATGCGCTGGATCAGTGCTTCGTCTATGATGCCATAGTACTTTTGCGCGAGATAGTCGTGTTCTATTTCGACTGAAGATGGATGGGTTTCGTAGCGTATCATGTCACTCAGGCAATAGATTGCGATAATGGTTATCACGAGCGCCCCTTTACGTGTCCGCAAGACTTCTTGTGAACGGTAGGACCATGTGCATGGGCTTGTTATTTCCTTTCGCCGTAAACAACGGTGTTTGATATTGGGTTTGTTGTCGTATTGCCATAGGCAGGACAACCACAATAACATTGTTAACGAGGTTAATAATAGCAGGCATATCTTTGGCATGCCTATGTCTCTGTCAAGATGATCGGCACTCAGGAAGGCAAATGCATTCCATTTCTTGGCAACAACAAATGGCGAGGACAAGGAGACAAAGACATACGCCAGGTATTCCATCGTCATTCCAACCACAAGTATCAGGGTCGCTATGCCATGGCTGTTGGTTGTTTCTAACAATAGAACAAACAACAACAGGCAAGCAACGAGGCATAGCCATTGTTGTAATTGGAGCAGCATGATGTATTGCCCAATGTTCCAGGTTCCATTGAGCTGTAGGTATCCTCTGACGGTCTGGATGGGCATTTGTAGGGCTATGCCTGCGAGTTTTATCATTGTGCAGTCAATGGCAGCCTTTGTTAAAAAGGCTGCCATCATGTACCACAGCATGGCTGTCATCTTCGCCAAAGCGATCTTTCTTACGCCGCTGGCAGTGCTAGCAAGCAGACGTTCCATGTGGTTGTCTTTATCTTCTTGTAAAAGGCAGTGGATAAGTGAAAGGCCAAGCAGACCATAGGCAATAGAAGCGTATTTCAATAGCGCCATGGTGTCTTTTGCGGGAATATCGCACTGTAGCATAATGCCTGTGTCCTTAAGTGACTGGGCGATTTCTCTTAGTTGGCGCAAAGTGTCTTTGTCTTCAAATAGAAAGCTTTCTAGCTGTCTATCCAGGACGGATATTTCCTCGTCCAGGGTTGCCATATACCCATCATGGTATTGTGCCAGGTGGATTCCCTCTTGCGAGACGAATTCACCTGAGGCGATTTCTCTTTTTACGGCAGAGGCTTTTGTTCCAAAGCAGCAGGAATATCCTGCCAAAAGTGACAGTGCAATAAATCCCAGCAAGCTGATGATGCATAGGCGATTATGCAAGACGCGTTTGATCTCGTGCCAAAACATGTCATCCCAGCCAATCCAGGTACACATCTTCCATGGTGGAGGGAACCTGATTCTCATACTGTCTTTTGGAAATAAAACGTGTGCGCAGTGTCCCATTGACAAGGCTGCGGTTGACCACCTTGACGGTTGGATCCCTTTTCAGCAACGAGTCTGCATCTTCGTCTGTTTCAAACACATGTGTATTTGCCATAAGATTCTCCTGGCTGTCCACCGCCAGCAAATGTCCGTTTTTCATCATGACAACCTTGTTTCCGATGAACTCAATGTCCGATATGACATGGGTCGCAATGACGATGATCCGTTCCATCGCGATATTTGCAACGATATCACGGAAATTCCTCCGTTCCAAGGGATCCAGTCCTGCCGTTGGCTCGTCCAGTAACAAGATCTTTGGTTCATTCAACAGTGCCTGGGCAATCAATGTTCTTTGGCGCATGCCACCGGACAGGTTGGCTAGGTGCCTATGCCTGTACTTTGTCAGGTTTAGGCTATTCATCAGTGATTCTACTTTGTCTTTGGCGTTTTCGATTTCCTTTGCGGCAGCCATGTATTGCAGGAAATAAGAAACACTCATGTCCAAGGAAAGGGTTTGTTGTTGGGGCATGTAGCCAAGGATGGAGCGGTATCGTTTGCCCAGTCTCTTGATGTCTTTGTTGTTGTACAAGATGGTTCCTTCGTCATAGTCAAGGGTGGCTGTCAGGATGTTCATCAATGTTGTCTTGCCGGCGCCATTATGCCCCAATAGTCCATAGATGCCATCCGTCAACGTCAATGACACATCACTTAACGCAATAACATTGCCATATCGTTTGACAAGATGTTCCATCCGCAGTTCATTCATACACGTTGTCCAAGAGTCGACAAGCCCCGTCCTCAATGTTGCAGGCCATGAAGCCAAGACCATTTTCTCCAATGACGCTGGTTAAAATCTGCCCATCGATAATGCGATAGATGTCCATCCATGGCGAAGAGATGGCGGAATCCGCAGGATCGATCATTTGTACAAGATTTCCATCGTAATCATAGACTTGGTATATGATGTGATCGTTGCTCTTGTTACTGATGTAGATTCGGTCATCATCAAAATACTGTATGACTTGGTTGTTATCGCTTTGGAACACAATGTTTCCCTCCATGTCTTCGATGCGGTTTTCGGTGTATGACATGGCGTTGTTTTCATAAGATGGATGGCTTCGAGAGAACAAGCCATTGTTTGTAAAGTATACGGGATCTCCTTCGAATACCTGGGATTCCTGAAGATCATCCACATGGATTCGCCTGGTCACATTCGAAGATGCCATGACATCCGAATAGTACACCCATTCCCCGTCCGCAAACAGACGGCTGGTTGCTCCAGCTAGCTTTCTTGTGAACACTTCTTTCCCGTTTTCATCGTAAACATGAAGCGTGGAAACTAGGTTTTCGTCTGTTTCCATTGTGAACACTTTTCCCCGATGAACGGTAAACGTAATTGGTTCATAGGGAAACGACATGATGATAGACCTTTTCTTTCCATCCAATGACAACGATATAAGGTTGAAATGTTGTTCTCCATCCGAATTGAGATAATGAGAGAGATACAGCAATTGTTCATCGTAAACGACAATGTATCCTCCTGTCAGGGTGTCTTCGTAGCGTAGTTTTTCGTTTGTTGCATCACTGTAGGGCTTGTCGTTGCGATAGGACAATTCGCTAATCTGGACAGCCTTGTCCAGGTGTTCGTAATAATACAGGTAGTTGTCTTGTCCACAGGTGAAAAAGCCGTCTTTGTAGGGATAGACAAGCTGTGGCGTAATCATAAATGATGTTTGTTCCATTGGCTTCAATTCCTTGATTGCCAGCTTGTTGTTTTCACAGGCGGTCATAAGCAGACATATGGCTATTAGTAGGATCTTCTTCATTGGTTTGCCTTTCTTATAGCATCTTGCATCAACTGTTTCACCCTTGCGGCGGATTCTTTGTCCAGGCTCATGTATGGGACAATGTTGCATCGTTCAAAGGGTTGTTTTTCCTTCATGGCGATGGCGGTTGAAAGAGCCAATCGCGCTTCTTCCTCAAAGTCGTACATGGTCACAACGGAAGCCTTTCCTTCCTCCATGTATGTGATCCAATCATTATTGTAAATTGCATCGGAAATGCCGATAGGTAATCCCTTGATACAATCTCCGGATTTTCCCCCGGCCCACACCGTGCATGAGACTTTCACCTCACACGGCGTTCCACCAGTTTTCACTGGCTGGGGGCTGTTCCTCCTTGCCTCATTACAAGGCATATCTACAGTCGTTCCCCCGCTTTCACCTGCCATGGGCAGGCTTCCCACGTTCCATCGTTCCTATCCTTGCATATGCCCTTAGGCGCTTCCTTTGCCCCCGACGCATTTCCCTGTGTCGGGTGAGGAAGAGGAACCGCACGCCTCCCTCTCCCCCTTGCGCCATGTCTTTTGTCTGGTTAGGAGGCTTTCCTTCGGAAGTTCGCCAGCACTGTTGTGCATTCTCGCCATAGGCATTTTGTGGATCCCCGGCCTATCGTTTTCTTCGGCCGACTTCACCGGGCTTCATACGGTAATTCCGCATGCCGGAGTATCAGGAAGCGTGCCGTTTGCGCGCTTCGGGACGACAGTTGTCATGATTTCTCATGCCCCGTGCTTTTCCCACGGGAACGTGTCGCACCATACGGTCCAGACATTCTCATTAATGGTCTTGGTGTTTGCGATTAAGCCAAGGCCATCGGCTTCAAGTGTATACAGCACCACTTCAATGTCATCCAAGTTTTCTTGCCAATAGGAAGGGAATTCTTCGGAAAACCTAGGGAAGCCACTGACAATTTCGTTATAGCTGTTATTGTTCCATGTGTTGCCTTTTGCAAAATAATCTTGGATGGCTTCCGCATAGCCTGGTGTCCATGTCGATGTATACAATGTATCCACCAGATTCACCTCCATCTTGTTTTCCGCCATTTGGGCGAAAACCGGATTGATCAGATAATCCTCTGATTCTGTGTCAAACTGTTTGATCAAGACGCAATCGACCATTCCGTTTCCGTTGACATCCTTCCATTTCGTGGACAATGCCTGTCCTGCTGTGCTTGTGCCTGTCAGGTAGTCGTTGCCTACAACGGCGACACGCCAGTCATTGTCCTCCCACTTTGTCATCTCTTCTTCTGTTGGCTTATCGCCCAAAAACACCAGTGGCACATCCGCCTCGGCAGCGATGGTCGCCATTTGCGACATGGCATCCAAACGAGGCTGCCAGCCATCGCGTATGGGAAGTTGGGCAAACATCATGTCTACTCCTTCTTCAATGAATTCAGATATGCGTTCAATATCTGCCTGGGGATCTTCACGCACACAATAGCGAATGTCTATTTCCTCTGCCAAATATCCATGATCAAGCATGTTGTCTAGCAGGGCTTGGCTAAACTCTGGGAGGTAAGTCTTTTCCGTTAGCAGGATGCCTGCTTTCTTTTGCATGGATTCCTTTGGGGATGTGCATCCTGCTAGCAGGATGCACATGGTAAGCAAAATAATAATATTTTTCATAAAGTCTCCTTTAAATAACAGGAAGATGAAGCACTGCTTCATCTTCCTGTTGTGAATTAATAGTGATTTAGGATCAGATCAGTGTAATGAATCGTACCACCGTATGAACCTCTTCCCCTGCCATATGCCATATATACTCCTCCAGGCACACTTGAGAGATTTAACGTAGTTGTACGATATGCGCTTTTCGAACCACCGTACTGGATATATCCTGAACTGATCATCGCCCAGCCATAAGCAGTCATATAAACTGACCCAGCATGTGTAGAATGTGAGGACCATGCAGACACCCCTCCATCCCAAACGCTAGCATTCAAACAAATATCATCTTCAATGATATAGTCATTTGTTGCGGCTGAAACAGTTGTCATTGTGCCAAAAGCCAGTGTGGTCGCCAGCATGATATTGGTGATCGTTCTGTAAAACTTGTCCTTAAGCATATTTTTCCTTTCTGCTTCCTTAATATCCATGATTGGATTCTTTTGATTTATCACGATGAAGTTACCTGATGGGCAACTTGGACAGGAGACAATGCGCAATTTGCCATCCTGTGACATGCTCCTGCGTCCATGGAACGCATTTTCATCATACTTATGCGATGTGTTTTGTTCCAGTGTTCTGTGATGAATTGCATGATGTTGCAATATTCTGTAGTTTATTGTTAAAAACTTCTTTCATTCGTTGATAATCGGAAAGACGCGAACGTGCGACCGATACATATACGCCATCCATCATAACGAGTACTCGTTTTTCCAATATCTTGACATGTTTTAGGTTCACGATTTGAGATCGGTTTAATTGATAAAAGCCATTCTTTTCGTTAAGCTGATGGTTTTCCTCAATGAAATTTTTCAATGTTTTCCTAAAAACGTACTCTTTCCCGAGTGCATGCACATGGAGATGATTGCCGCAGATCTCCACCAAAGAGATTTCAGTGGGTTTCAGGGATACGGAACGGTAATTGCAGGAAAAGCTAATCGGAGCCATGTGTCTTTCCTGATAGAGATTCAATGCTTTTCTTAAATCATCGCCAAGATGGTTCTTACGGACAAAATATAAAGGAGAATGCGCCATGGCATCATAAACGAGGTTGTTGTCGTTGCTCATCAGGATGACTTCCTTGTGATGGGCGTGAAGGATATCCGTAGCCTGGAAACGTTCCCTTTCTGATGTTTCGATGCCAATGATATAGAGATCGCAGGAAAGTGCAATAGATGCAGAATATCCTTTTATTTGGTGTCGTATTCCCGTGGGTTTCAGAATCTCTGATATTTGGCTTGAAACAAGGTTCATATATTTGTTATCGTTTTCTACAATACCAATAATCAGCTCGTTTTTCATAAAAAACTCCCTTTCGCTTTCTACCTTAGCCAAAAAAAAACAGACAGTCAATAAGAAATATAAAAGGAATTCAGCTGCTTATGCATGAGTGGTTCGATTTCTGCATGAGTGGTATTTTTTTTGGGAAAAGAGATTGCCCCCATGTGTCTTGGCGCGCCAAATAAGAAAGGCAGCCTTTGGCTGCCTTTTAGGCAATTCTTGACAATGCGTTGCATAGGGGTTTGTATAGTGTCAATGCAATGAGCATGTTTCCTATGCCGTGGACAATATCATATGGTATGCCCGCAATCCACCATGCCAGGGCTGCCTGCCATCCTCCTATGACGAGGGTCAGGATTGCGCTCATGGCGCCGAATCCTAGGCCGTATATGGTGGATAGCACGATGGGCATGAGTATATCGTTGTCTTTCACAAGAAGTGTCGTTAGAAGGACTAGAATCGGCCACATGTAGAAGTAGACGATCGACCATGTGCCAAAGCCCCACCAGGTGCATTCGAGGAAGGCGAAGATCAGTACCGCAGGCAATGTCATGCGGTAGCCAAAGTGATGGGTGAACACGATTACCAGCAATGTGATGCATTCAATGTTGGGCAATGCGTTCAAAGAGAATTTGGCTACCTCTAGGATGGCTGCCATGAAGGCTATGAGAACAAGCCGATAGACAGGGCTAGCCTTTGGAGTAGGTGAATGTGTAGGTGTCGCCATTGGTTACAGGCTGGGCATCGACGCCATAGTTGCCGTATTCATCGTTGACGAAGATTGCCCAGTATGACGCATCGGTATCATAGTTTGCTTCGATATCATTTACGGTTGTCAAGAAGAAACCGTATTCCGAATCACTGCCACTAAAAGAGAAGTCGGTGCTTGCGGCGAGTTCGTCCATGGCTTCTTTTAGCGTTTCGGCATTTGTCTGAAGGTTGTACTTGGTGCTTTCGCCATCGGGGTTGATGACTTCGATGGTGATTTCCTTGTTTCCTTGCGTTGGTTTTGGGGAAGCGATCTTGTAGATGCCAAGCATGAGGACAAGCGCTACCACAAGGGCGATAATCCATTTTACGATTTTGTTGTTTTTCATGTTTTCCTCCGATCTGAAACGAAATCTGTCTAAGACCTGGCAAGCATGACAAAAACAACTTTTTGCATGGACACATAATGTGCAGCCAGGGTCTCGTGGCTATTGCACGGCAACAGGCAGGTATCCCGGCTAATCGGTCTTCATGTCGCGCCGCCTTCTCGGTTTCCCAATGGCGTATTGGCGGACACTCGCGAAATACGGTGACGAGTTCGTGCAGGATTCTAACCTGCTTCCCTATTCTCATTGAGTCCATCATGGACTCGCTGCACCTGTGCCATCCAGATTCAGTTTGCACCATACATTGTACACTTTTTTTTGCTAGTGTGTAATACGAATCGTAAAATATCGTATAAGATATATGAAGGAGGGGAGTTATGACGGATGAAGAGATTATCGAACTGTATTGGGATAGGAACGAGGATGCAATCCATCAGTCGGATGTCAAGTATGGTTCCTATTGTCGTACGGTGGCGAACAATATCCTGCATGATGCGGAAGATACAAAGGAATGCGTCAATGATACATGGCTTAGGACATGGTTGAGCATTCCGCCAACCCATCCGATGAACCTAAAGGTATTCTTGGCGAAGATTACCCGTAATCTTGCGTTTGACAGGTATAGGTCTCTCAATACACAGAAAAGGGGTGGCGGGCAGATGCCATTGATACTGGATGAGTTGACGGAATGTGTGGCGGCAGATAACAATGTTGAAGAAGAAGTAAATGCGAGGGTGTTGGCGGACAATATCTCTGCCTTCCTCTATGGCTTGAAGCGGAAGGATGCGGATTTGTTTGTGCGCAGGTATTTCTATGCCGAATCCATCGAGGCACTGGGGAAGAAGTTTCATATGACAAAGAACAATGTGGCGGTGAATCTTAGCCGGACAAGGAATAAACTGAAGAAGTATCTACAAGAGGAAGGGTATGCGGTATGAACAAAGAGACATTGTTTGAAAGCATTGGGCATATCGACGATGGGTTGATTATGCGTTCTGAACAAAGAAAACATCTGGCAGGGCACAAGCTTGCTTTGGCCATGGCATGTGTTGTGTTTCTTGCTGTGGGGATTTCCTTGCGCTTGGTGTTACCGACAAATGATGGCGCAGAGAGTGCGCCAGCGCAACAGGTGAACGATGAAATCGAGTTGGATGACACATATGAACAATTTGCGCTGGCGTGGGAATATGTTGATGCGGCTCCTGTGATATCTGACAGTGCTTCCATGAGACATACTGTTCTTGATGAGAAAAAGAAATTGGATGTGCGTGGATATGTGTATGTGGATGAAGTGAATCAACAGGCGGTTGTTTGGCTTGGATACGATGGGGAAGGGATCGTGTTGGATCAAGAGGTCGTAGGATTGGACATGGTCGAGGATGCTAAAAGGGAATTAGAGAAACGCTATTTGGATGCGATCAATGCGCAAGGAGACAATTGAATGCAAAGTTTGGAAAGAAAGATCATCAAGGTCAATGGGCATAAGGTTCCTTTGTTGATCATAAAGCCTTGCCAGCAGGCGGATAGAGTGCCTGTAGTGGTTTGGTTTCATGGTGGGGGATATGTGTTAGGGAATGAGCGGCTTGTGTTTCTGGGAAGGGCTTATGGGCTTGTGGAGAGGTTTGGCGTCACGGTTGTATCGGTGGGGTATCGCCTGGCGCCATGGCATCGCTATCCCGCAGCACTAGAGGATTGCTATGGGGGATTGCTGTATGTGAAAAAGAACGCCGAGAAACTAGGCGTTGACGCAAATCAGATCATGATTGGCGGGGAAAGTGCCGGTGGTGGCTTGACGTGTGCCACCGCAATACTAGCAAGGGATAGGAAAGAAGTGGATGTGAAGTACATGATGCCGTTGTATCCCATGATCGATCATCTTGACACGCCTTCTTCCTGTAACAACCATAACAAGGTCTGGAACACACGCAGGAACCATTTTGGCTGGAACATGTACCTGGGAAAGGAAGCCAGGGAAAATGTGTCGCCGTATGCATCGCCGGCACGGCTAAAGGATTTCCATGGACTTCCCAACGCATATACGTTTGTATGTACGGAAGAACCGTTCTATGATGAAACAGTGACATGGTTTGAGAAGCTGAAGGAAGCAGGGGTGGATGCCAGGATCGATGTATATCCAGGGTTATATCACGCCTTTGACATGCTGGAGCCAAGAAGAAAAGAATCCCTTCTAGCAATCAAACGGTTTGAAGAGAACTTTGCCAGGGTACTGGAAGAAATGAAGAGAAGACAGGAGGAATCATGATAAAGGCGATATTCTTTGACATCGATGGGACACTTGTGAGCTTTCAGACACATGAGGTTCCTGCATCTACCCGCCATGCATTAACAACATTACGGCAAAACGGCATTAAGATCTTTATTGCGACAGGACGGGGAAAGGATGGCTTGGGTGTCCTTGAGGGAATAACATTCGATGGATATATTACGCTCAATGGACAATATGACTATGTTGGAACAAATGTAATATACGAAAACCACCTGGCAAAAGAGGATCTAGAGATCCTCTTGCAAGAAATTAGCAAGCACCCTTTCCCCTGTGGCTTTACCATGGAAAACAAGAAGGTTTTCAATTATCGCGATGAACGAGTGGACTATATCCACTCGATCACCCATAATGACAACCATCCCGCAGGGGATGTGTCCAATGTTGTTAACGAGAAGGTGTACCAATGCATGTGTTTCATCGATGCCAAGGAAGAAGAACAGCTAATGAAAAAGCTGACAAATTGTGTCAGCTCACGATGGTATCATACGTTTTGCGACATATCCCCCAAGGGAGGAACGAAACAACTTGGCATAGCAAAGCTTCTGGAATATTACGGGATAGATATTTCGGAAACCATGGCGTTTGGCGATGGGGGAAACGATGTGCAAATGTTAAAAAGTGTTGCTGTGGGGGTTGCCATGGGGAATAGTGAAGAAGCTCTCAAGCAAGTCGCGACCTATGTCACAGACGATGTGGATCATGATGGAATCGCCAAGGCGCTTGCCCATTATGGGTTAATATGAGTTTTTCACTGTCAAGGGAATGGTTCAACAAGTAGTCGATCCATCCCTTGTACATGGAATTACCCAAGAAATGCATCAAGGAAGGATACAAGGGATCATTGCGAATGATCCCTTTTTCCCTTTCCCCTAGGCCTTGTTCATAGAAAACGTAGAATCTTTCGATGAGCTTCATGAGGGAAGACAGGGTGTCGGGTGGGCAATTGTTTTGCTTGAAGATGCCTTGGAATACGACAAGCCTATTGGTAAACGCCATGGCGTTGTTTTGCTTGGCAGTTTCTTGCAAGGAAGGGGAGAGGGCAATGGGAATCGTCTCATAAGACAATGTGTCGTCGTTGATCGTAAGACAGCCAAGTACCTGGGGGGACATGAAGGGCATGGGGACGATGATCTCGAAGATACCATCGTCCTGACGAATGCTGGGAAAGTGCTGGTGGGCGCTAAGGACAATGCTTGCGCCTTGTTTCTTTAACAAGCGCGCAAGGTTTTTGTTTTGAATCTGATAGTGTTCCGGGTGGGGTGTCCAGGTATCGAGCAACACATTGTGGTGACTGAGGAAAAGAGGCAACTGTCCCTGGGTATTGGCAAGCGAGAGTTGTCTTTGGAGCCAAATGATCGTGTCAGGGTGGAATTTGCCCTGGGTGGAGTTCGCGAAGGAACTATCGTCCATGGCGAGCAGGCGGATGTTGTCCAGCGTTACGCCATGGCTAAGTGAAGCAGCGTCGTATTCACTCGGTGGCATCAGTTCCTCATAGACATCGCGATAGCCCTTGATATCGCAATGGTTGAAATCATGGTTTCCCGGTACCATGACGATAGGGATATGTTCTCTTCGCAACGGTAACAAGCGCCTGGCAAGCCTGCGGCGGTCAATGGCGTTGCCAGAGTTGGTATTGTCCCCCAGGATGATAAACGCATCGGGATGAATGTCCTTGACTTGCTGGACGATGCATAACAAGACCTCATCGCACCAAGACATCATCGGAACGATGGCGTTGGAGACATTCTTCTGGGTTGTGAAATGAAAATCCGCGGTAACAATGGCTTTGAATGAAATCATATGCCCTCCTTTTTCTTCATTATAGCAAAGACCAAAGAAATTCTGTGGTATCATACTTGCGGTCAAAAAGGAGGAAACAGCTTTGAAGACAGTGAAATTCGGTGGAACGTCCCTGGCGGACGCAAGACAGATACGCAAGGCGGCACAAATCGTGCGCGCCGATGAAGAAAGATGCTATGTGGTTGTCTCGGCGCCAGGAAAAAGACAACGCCTGGATGTCAAGGTAACCGACCTGCTCTACAGGGCTTACGATGAATATCTAGCGCAAAAAGACTATCGCCAAGTTCTTGTCAGGGTTGGGGATAGATTCAATGCGATCGCGGATGAACTGAATGTAGAAATAGATGTAGCGAAGGAAATCGAGACTATCGCCCAGAATATCGAGGCAGGCAGGGATTACATCGCTTCGCGCGGGGAATATCTCAGTGCCAAGATATTCGCATCATACCTGGGATATGGGTTTGTGGACGCAAAGGACTGTGTGTTTTTTGAAAGAGGCAGGCTAAACGAAGAAAAGACATACGATGCGATCAACACCATTCTATCCCGTCTTGACAGGGTGGTGATCCCAGGGTTCTATGGATCCGATGAAACAGGACGCATACGGACGTTTAGCCGTGGTGGCTCGGATATCACCGGTTCGCTTGTCGCAAGGGCAATGCGGTGTGATGTGTATGAAAACTGGACAGATGTCAATGGCTTATTGTGCGCCGATCCAAGGGTCGTGGATGATCCGATTACCATGGACTATGTCTCGTATGATGAATTGCGAGAGCTATCGTATATGGGTGCTTCTGTACTGCATGAGGATGCCGTGTTCCCCTGTCGCCAAGCGGGGATTCCAATCCACATCCGCAACACTGATCACCCAGAGATCCAAGGAACTATCATCGGCCACGAGAAACAAAAGCAGAAAATGGTCTTGGGCATTGCAGGAAAGAAGGGGTTCTCCAATATCCAGATCGAAAAGTCATTGATGAACAGTGAGATTGGCTTTGGTGCCAGGGTATTGGGCATTCTGGCTGACCATCATATCTCCTATGAACATGCGCCTACTTCGGTAGACACCATGAGCGTCTTGGTGACAAGCGATCAACTTAAGCATGATCGGGATCGTTTGATCGATGAAATCAAGGACAAGCTATCCCCCGACTTCATTGCGATTGAAGACGGATTGGCACTTGTGGCGGTTGTGGGTGCTGGTTTTGGCAGTGTTGGCTTTGCGGCATCCTTGTTAAGGGAAGTGGCGCAAGCGGGTGTCAATGTCCGATGCATTGTGGCGGGATTCTCTGGCATGAGCTTAATCATTGGGGTAAACGAAGATGAATTCGAGCTATGCATGCGATCTCTCTATGACGGCATGATCCATAAAGGACAAGGTTAAGCATATGAAAGCAGTAATTGAAGTTGATGCGCCAAGGGGAAAGGATTGGGAGGAGAAAATCCACCAAGGCATGTCCTTGGCAAGACAAAAAGACATCCATTTCTTTGACGCAATGTCATTGACTTCCCGTTATGTCGTGGGCGATGCGTTGTCTATGGCAGACACGATATCCCTGGGATACAAGACAATGCTTCCTAGGCAAGAAAAGAGCCTGGTCGCTTTCATCGACCAGGCACTCATGGAACTACGTCGGGATGAGATCGATATTCTTTGGCTTTCTGGTTCTCCCTTATGGCAAAGAAGATTGATGGATGCGATAAAACTACAAAAAGCTGGCAAGCTTCGCCAGATTGGGCTTGTCAATATGCGGCTCAAGGATTGTAAACAAGCCCAATCCATCCTCCAGGAAACAGGAACACAACTCTATGGCGTTCGTTGTGTGTATAACCTGCTGGAGAGAAGAACCCAGGATATCCTGGATTGGTGTGGCGAAAATGATCTGGCGTTTTGGGCAACGGATCTTCTCGCAAGTGGTTTTCTGGCGGAACAGGATTGGTGGCTGGAGAATATGTTCCCCGACCATATGGCAAGGCTAGAGCCATTGCGTGATCTTTTGGGGGCGATTGGAGGAAAATACCGCATGACCATGGTAACATGCGCCATGGCGTATGTCATGGCGAAGAAAGCAACCCCGGTTGTTCACCTAAGGGACTTTATGAACATGAAACAAATCGAAGACATATGCTGTTTGAAACGAGAAGATGTCTTGGCATTGGAAAACAAAGCGGATCTTGGGAAAGGATCATGGGCATATGCCATGGCTAGGAGGTTCGGACGATGAAAAGAATACTTCTATGTGTGATGTGTGTATTCTTGTTAACGGGGTGCTCCCTGTCGGAAACAGGGAACGCCCAAAGACCAGTATATCCCAGCGAGGATGGCCTACAGGTATACGATGGCGTGATGTATGGGGAAGATGTTGTATTTGCCGGGGATTACTATTGGCATGGCGATTTTAACAAGACGTTGATTGAGATTCCGGATGGTGAAGTCACATGCATTGGAGGCAATGAAAAGTCAGGGGAAAAGCATCTGTTCTCGGTCATCATGGTGTTGCCCGAGGCAGGGGTGGACATTGTGTCTTCTTTGCCTAGGCAAGAAGACTACAAGCAGGATATACGGGTGGAGAATGTCATGTTCGTGGTGGATATCCCTGCCTCGGTGGATATGATCGAGGGAATGTCTTCCAAGTACTACTACCCTATTATCGAGGATGAAGATAACATTCTCTTTCTGCATCCGACATACTATCTATCGGTTGCTAAGGATCATCCGATATTCACTGAGAAATACGGAAGGTTGTATCGAAGAGACAATGGCATGTTGGTGGAAGGCATTGCCTATTGGGATGAGTGAGGTGTCGCATGCGTAGGATGATATTGGCATTGTTGGTGCTTCTCTCTGGTTGTGCCAAGGTGACCGTCACCTTTGGCAATGAAGCAAGGAAACCATCGGAAACAACCCAGCCCCAGCCCTCCTCGACAAACGAGCCACAGGAAAACGTGGTCGTGATGTTCAACGATGGCATCCATGGCACCTTTACAGGTGAAGCTAAGTCGCGTAGTGGCATGGTTACGGTGGAAGTAACGCTTGAGGCAGGAATCATAGATAAGGTCGAGGTGTTGTCGTGCGATGATACACCCGTTATCGCCGACGCTGCCAAGGAGGGTATCGTAACAAGAGTTAGGAAAGAACAAAATGTCACATGTGAAGTTGTATCGGGCGCAACGGAAACATCCCTGGCCATCCAGGAAGCCATCAAGGATGCCTTGTCCAAGGCAGACGTAGATCCAACGGACTATTGTCGCGAGGTGAACAAGGAAAACGACACATGGAAGGAAGATGAAGAAACGGATATTGTTGTCGTTGGGGCTGGCATGGCGGGATTAAGTGCAGCGATTGAGATCAAGCGCAGTAATCCTGACATGAATGTCATTGTAGTTGAAAAGAATGGCTATGTGGGAGGCTCCTCGCGTTTGGCTCCCGGTGCCATCTGGGTGGTCAACGACAAAGTCAACAGTGAACTGACAGCCGACTTGACGCTTGGCCAGTTTTGCGCCAACCTTGGCAATGACATCGACACCGACATGGCAGGCAATATCGCCGCAAAAGCCTCGGATGTATTGAACTATTACCTGGAACATGGTCTACCCACCAGCAAGTGGAATATCAAGTTCCCTGATACGATCAATGAGATCCCCGTGTTCTGGAGCGATCATCCTGAGATTGGCGAAAGTGGGTATATCGATGCATTGGAAAAGATGGCCAAGGATCTTGGCGTTGAGATACGCCTCAACACCGCCATGGACTCCCTTGTGGAAGGAAATGGCATTGAAGGTGTTGTTGTCCATGATGAGACAGTATCATACCGTATCAAGGCTAAAAAGGTCATTCTCGCGTGTGGTGGATTTGTGAACAACCCATCCCTCATCATGCAGTATGCTAACATGTACTATAACCGTGGATTCTCCTATGCGGTGGGAGGCGATGGCAGTGGCATCATAAGTGCCCTGTACATTGGTGCAACAATCGAAGGCAAGGGAATGTGTGGCAGCGTTGGCGTGGATGAAATCCACGGCAACACAGATTCCATTGGCTCTTTGGTCTTTGCGGCAGACAAAGTCATCAACACCATGGGAGAAGAATTTGGCTATGCTCAGGCAAAGAAAGAAGCCTTGCTTAATCTCGTGCATGCCCAACCAGGCAGTATGGCACTTGGCTTGTTTCGTTCAGTGCGAAAAGACCTCGATGATGCCAGAAGTGCCGGTTACTTGAAAGACTACAAGACACTGGATGAACTAGCCAACGCATATGGCTTTGAACGCTCTAAGATTATCGGCTTGCCAGAGGGACCCTACAGCGTTCTAGAGATCAAGCCCATGTATTATGGCACGCTTGCTGGGCTTGCGGTCGATAGCGAATGCAGGGTGCTAGACAAAGAGGGAAACCCTATTGAAAACCTATATGCGGCAGGAGAACTCGTCAAGCATCGCCTTGTTGTCGAAGGAGGAGGGTTTGATGGCACAGGTCTTTCCCTTGCGGCATATACCGGAGCACTTGCGGCAGATACGGCACTTGCGGGAATCCAATGATTCCCGTTTTTTTCTTTGCGAAGATTGTAACGAATCTTGGCTATCGCGCATATATGTATGTAGGAGGAAAAACCAATGGAATCCATGGAAGAGATCTATCGCAAACATGCGGATATGGTGTTTCGATACATCCAGTCCCTTTGCCATGACGCAGATACGGCGGAAGAAGTAACGCAAGAGACATTCTATCAAGCCATCAAGTCGATCAATTCGTTCGATGGAACCTCAAAGATATCCACCTGGCTATGTTCGATTGCGAAAAGGAAGTTGTATGAATACATACGCAAACATCCCCCAACACTTGAGAGCGATGAAAACATCCCCGATACATCCGACCCAGGACAGATTGTCCTAGGCAACATTAACAAAGTCGAAATTCTCAAGGCAATCCATCGCCTTGGCGAAGAACAACGGGAAGTCGTACAACTGCGTTTGTTTGGCGATTTATCGTTTAGCGAAATCGGGGAAGTGATGGAAAAGAGTGAAAACTGGGCACGGGTAACTTACTACAGGGCAAAATTAAAATTACGCAAGGAGCTAGAAAATGAATAAAACACTAGATTGTAACATCGTCAAGGATCTATTGCCAGGATACATCGACCAATTGACATCCGAAGAAACCAACAGACAGATAGAAGAACATTTGGCTAATTGCCAGGATTGTCGCAAGGAATATGAGGCAATGAAGACTCCCGAGACACATGTAGACCAAACGCGTCAAATCAATTATTTGAAGAAGATCAGGCGCATCGTTGTGGCAGTGCTAGGGCTGGCTGTTCTTCTTAGCGCCGCCATTGTCGCGCGCGTATATTGGGCAACAACCGATTCTCCCAGCGCATATGTCTATGACGTGTATGAAGCGGATGGACAGTTGTACGTAGAAGCGATGCCAAGCGACCCATCAATGGCGATACGTAGACTTGTTATGGAAACGCAAGGCGACAATGTCTTCTTGTCGCTAAGTGTTGGTCAACCCTTGCCCTTTGGTAACAGAGAAGCAAAATGGTCCATCCCCCAAGGCACAAAGACCATCACCCTCAACAACATGACGGTCTATGACAATGGAACCATGGTATCCCGCCAAGCAGCCATGGCATACGCGAACAAAACCCTGTATGTGGGCAATGCTTCAGATGTTAGCGAGCTATTATGGCAGATGGGCGTTCATTACGAGGGATTCGAATTGCATACCGAGCATGAACCCTATGGCATGACGGTATACGTCAACCGCATGCCTAGTGAAGCGAATGCTGCCTTGGCGCTAGCGTGCATCAACAACCTTTCCTATGTCACCTTCAATGATCGCGCCAAGGAAGCATCATACGACCTGTCATACTTCCAGGAAACCTATCATCTCGACCTAAAATCACTGGCTTCCACGCCCTCTGGCATCCAGAAAATCATCGATGTACTGGAATAACCCGTCTTGCCAGACGGGTTTTTTGCGCATGTTTCTTGACACTGTAGCATGATTATGTAATTATAAAATGCATTGAAGGAGAAAAGTTGCCCGTATGGACGAAGGTAGTCGAATATCGTGGTTGTTTACAGTTGGCCTGCTCATACTTGCGGCCATGTTGTTTGCGGTGACCGAAACAGCGTTCTCGTCGGTTTCACACAGCCGCATCAAGATGCTGGCGGAGAAAGGAAATTCATCCGCGAAAAAAGCCGAGTATGTGCTCGATCATTTTGAAAGCGCAATCACAACCATGTTGATATGCACAAATATCATTCATATCGCTGCAGCATCGATTGTGACCGTCAATGTCACAAAGATCTGGGGCGTTTCCGCCGTCACTGTATCTACGCTTGTCACGACGCTGGTGGTGTTTTTCTTTGGCGAGATGTTACCCAAGAGCATCGCGAGAAAGTACAGCGAAAGGTTTTCACTTGCGACCGCAGGCACCCTGCGGTTCTTCATGATTCTCTTTGGTCCCGCTTCATCCTTGTTGACGTTCATAGGCAACGCCGCCGCCAAGCTCACCAAGGGTGATTCCGATGTATCGGTGACCGAGGGAGAACTCTATGATATCATCGAGGACATGACCAGGGAAGGTTCCCTGGACGAAAACCAGGGCGACCTGATTTCCTCCGCCCTCCAGTTCCAAGACGTTACCGTAGAGGGTATTCTTACCAGCCGCATCGACTTGACAGCCATCGATGTCGATTCATCGGTCGAAGAAGTGTTGCGGGTGATCAAGACCTGCAACCATTCAAGGCTGCCGGTATACGAGGGTACCATCGACCACATCATCGGCATCCTGCAGATTAGAAAGTATGTCAAGGCATACCTTGGCAAGGAAGATGTCTCGAATATCCGCCCGTTCCTGGATGAACCGTATTTTATTCACCAATCCGCCAAGATCGACGATGTATTATCGGTCATGAGCACTAGGAAAATGAACATGTCGGTTGTCCTTGACAACTATGGGGGAACCCTTGGCGTTGTTACAGTGGAAGACATCCTCGAGGAACTCGTTGGGGAAATCTGGGATGAAGACGATAGCGTCGAAGAGAACATGATCCAGATCACCGATAATCTCTACAGCGTCAAGGCAAACCAGCTCGTCATCGATGTCTTGGACGACCTTGAAGTACATTACGATGAAGCAGAAGAAGAGAGGATCGCTAACAAGCTGATGAGCGAATTGACCTTCGAGGCATTCCCAAACATCCCCAAGGAAGGGGATAGCTTCCATTACTTGGATCTCGAGATCACGGTGCAGATCATGAAACAAAACAGGATCATCCGCCTGAAAGTCAGAAAGGAGGCCAAGGAATGAACATTATCATGACCGTTGCGATCATCGCTTGCGTCATTGGCTCTGCTTTCTTCTCTGCCAGTGAAATGTCCTATTCCTCCGCCAACAAGATCCGTCTGGAAAACGCCAAGGAAGAAGGCGACAAGAAGGCGGACAAGGCAATCAAGATCACCGAAAAGTATGACGATGCATTGTCCGCCATCCTCGTTGGCAACAACCTTGTGAACATCGCCGCATCGTCCCTTGGCTCGATCTTAGTCATGAATCTTCTGTCCGAGTCATACACCTGGGTTTCCACCGTCGTATTGACGATTGCTGTGGTAATCTTCGGTGAAACGATCCCCAAGATCACCGCCAAGAAAAACGCCACCCGTTTTGCGATTTCCTTTGCGAACATCATCTCGTTTCTGATGTTTGTCCTAAAGCCGATCACCTGGATCGTTGTCAAGTTGGTCGACTTGATCACCTTGCCTTTCAAAGGCGAGGTGATCGATGATGACGATGCGGCAGTGGAAGAGCTGCATTCCATCATTGAAACCGCTGAAGATGAACAAGTCCTCGATGAAGATTCCTCCGAACTCATCGCCAATGCGATTGACTTTGCGGGCACATCTGTCTCCGAGGTCATGACCGCCCGCGTCGATATCTGCGCGATCGATATCGACGATACCCGTGAAGAAATCCTGGATATCATTGGCCAGTCTTCCTTCTCCCGCATTCCCGTCTACGAAGACTCGGTCGACAACATCATCGGCATCCTGTCCCTCAACCACTTCCTAAAGGCATCCATCGACAACGAAAACGTTGACCTGAGGGAACTGATGATGCAGCCGTATTACGTATACAAGACAATGAAACTCCCCAGTGTCCTGGAAACACTTCGTGATTCCCAACAACACCTGGCAATTGTCACAGACGAATACGGTGGAACCATGGGCGTTGTATCCATGGAAGACGTTCTAGAAGCACTGGTAGGCGATATATGGGACGAGACAGATGAAGTCGAAGACTCCATCAAAGTTGTCTCAGACGGCATATTTGACGTAGAAGGAGACACATCCGTCTCAGACCTCATTGAACTAATGAAATGGGACGAGACACGCTTCGACTTTGAATCCGAGACAATCGGTGGCTGGTGCATCGAGGTATTGGAAGAATTCCCCGATGAAGGAGCGCAATTCACATACCAAAACATTCGTGCAACAATAACCGAAGTAGATGAACGAAGGGTAAAGAAAGTAAGAATTGAAGTCATCGATCAAGATGATGAAGAAAAGTAAAGGCTGTGGTTCCCACAGCCTTTTTAATACTTGAAACATATTCCATAATATTGTATAATAATATCCGATATGTGATATGGAGGATGATGACAGTATGGCTATGACGTTTATTGACTTGTTTTGCGGCATAGGAGGCATTCGGCTGGGCATGGAAAGCGCTGGCTTTCGTTGCATTATGTCTTCTGACATAAATGCAGAATGCCAACGAACCTATCAGGCTAATTTTGGCGACTTGCCAAAAGGAGATGTTACTTTGATAGATGAAAAGTCTATTCCAGACCATGACATTCTCTGCGCTGGCTTTCCCTGCCAGCCCTTCAGCATCTCGGGAAAGCAGAAAGGGTTTGAAGACACACGCGGAACATTGTTTTTTGAAATATGCCGGATCATCAACAAAAAAAGACCGACAATCGTATTCCTTGAAAATGTCAAGCATTTAGTTCATCATAACCATGGAAATACGTTTGCGGTCATATTGTCTAGGCTAGAAGATTTTGGCTATGCAGTATCATGGCGTGTCCTAAACGGAGCTGACTTTGGTGTCCCCCAAAACAGAGAACGGATTATTATACTTGGTTCGCTAAAGAACAGATTTGATTTTGATAAGCTAAAAACACAACCACGCGTACGCTTGCTTGATTTTCTTGACAAAGAGGGGGATTTTGAATACTTGAAGCCAGATGAATATACCCTGCTTGAAAATCCCAAACAGCAACCATCATCAGGCTTGATCTTTGCTGGATACAGGAACAAATCCATTCGCAAGGCAGGTGTTCGCCCAGGTACCATTCACTTGTCACGGGTGCATAAGCAACCCAACAGAATATATTCTGTCTTTGGCATTCATCCAACTTTGCCATCACAAGAAACCTCAGGGCGATTCTTTATCCTCACGGATGACAACAGAGTGAGAAAACTCACGCTTAATGAATGCTGGCGAATCATGGGTTTTCCTGAAACATACAAGAAAGTATGCGCGAGCGGCATACAGTATAAACAATTGGGGAATTCTGTTTGTGTGCCAATGATTGCTGAAGTAGCGAATGAGATTAAAAAACAGTTTGGTCATTGATTTGCTACATGATGTTGTATCAGGGCATATGTTGGAAATGGTTGTTCCAATCAATAGGTTCATCTGGAACAAATGGAAGTTCTGTGAAGAATGGTGACAGTATGGCAAAGAGAAAACATGCAACATATTCCATATGTCAATGCATTCATTGGTTGAGAATAATATGCATAATATCATGAACGTAAGAGGTGATGAACCTAGGAAAACACATGTTGCCAGTGAAATGGAGATGTCTATCAAGGCGGGAGAAGTTGTAGGGCAACTGTACGATGCGCTTTTAAAGCAATACAAGAATCCAAGCAGCGAGTCAAGCCTGAAGTCGCTGAACAAGCTGTGTGTCCGCATTGTATTCTGCCTCTATGCAGAACATGCCGGGATCTTTGGCAAGCGTCTCATGTTCCATGATTACCTGGAGCAGTTCAATACAAGGTACATGCACTATGCACTGAGGCTTTTGTTTTGTGTCTTGGCGCAGAAGGAAGAGGAAAGGGATGTGTACCTCCCAAACGACCTTGCGGCATTTCCGTATGTGGACGGTGGGCTGTTCGCAGGCGAGGACATTGAAATCCCAATGTTTACCGATGAAATCAGGGAGCTTCTGCTTGTGAAGGCATCGGAGGATTTCGACTGGTCTGGGATCAGCCCAACGATTTTCGGGGCTGTATTCGAATCGACGTTGAATCCCGAGACAAGGCGTGCGAGCGGGATGCACTACACGTCCATAGAGAACATCCACAAGGTGATCGACCCGCTGTTTCTTGATGGCCTGAAGGATGAATTGGAAGGCATCGCGATGCTCAAGACGACCAAGACGCAAAACAAGAGGCTGAAGGAGTTCCAGAAAAAGCTTGCCTCGCTTGTGTTTCTCGACCCTGCGGCGGGAAGCGGAAACTTCCTCACCGAGACATACCTCAGCCTGCGCAGGCTGGAAAACAGGGCGCTGGCGATCATGACGCACGGCCAGATGATGATGGGGTTTGACGGGGCGTCCCCGATCCAGGTCGGCATCGGGCAGTTCAATGGGATTGAGATCAACGACTTTGCTGTGACGGTCGCAAAGACAGCGCTTTGGATAGCGGAAAACCAGATGATGAGGGAGACGGAGGACATCGTGCTGATGGACCTTGATTTTCTGCCCTTGAAGACAAGCGCCAACATCGTGGAGGGGAATGCCCTGCGGCTTGACTGGAACGATGTTGTGGACAAGGAAAACCTGGACTACATCATGGGGAATCCCCCGTTCGTTGGGTTTTCCATGATGACAAGGAGCCAAAAGGATGACATGCAAGGCATTTTTGGGGATGTTAGAAACCTGGACTATGTCTCCGCATGGTACAAGAAGGCTTCCGACTATATTGCGGATACCAGGATTGAATGCGGCTTTGTCTCGACGAATTCCATTTCCCAGGGCGAGACGGTCGCAAGGCTTTGGCCTTTGTTGAAGGTCAGGATCAATTTTGCGCATAGGTCGTTTGTCTGGAACAACGAGGCATCCAGCCAGGCGCACGTGCATTGCGTGATCATTGGCTTTGCCGGCTTTGACAGGGCGACAAAAACGATCTATTCCGATGGGCGGGCGACCAAGGCAAAGGAAATCAACGCATATCTTTACGATGCGCCAGAAATACTGGTGACAAGCAGAAGCCAGCCGCTGTGCGATGACATCCCCTCCATGGTCTACGGCAACAAGCCCGCCGACGGCGGACACTTGATCATCGAGAAAGAGGACTACGATGAATTTGTCGACAAGGAGCCGCAGGCATTGAAGTACATCCGCCCCTTGCTGGGGGCTGCGGAGTTTATCAACAACAAAAAGCGCTGGTGCCTGTGGCTTGTCGGGGCATCCCCGGCCGATCTTAGGAAATGCCCGATGGTCTTGGAACGCATCGCAAAGTGCAAGGAGGCAAGGGAGAAAAGCATTGCCATGGGGATCCGCAAGTTCGCCGCCACGCCAACCCTGTTTGCCCAGATAACCCAGCCGGAAAGCGAAGACTATATCCTGGTTCCAGGTCACTCATCGCAAGGAAGGACATATGTCCCCATTGGCTTTGTGTCTTCAGAGAATATCGTGAATAATGCCGTGCAGATTATACCCGGGGCCAATATGTATCACCTTGGCATCCTGGTATCTTCCGTCCACATGGCTTGGATGCGTGCAATCTGTGGAAGGATCAAAAGCGACTACAGGTATGGCAAGGATATTGTATACAACAACTTTCCCTGGCCGTCCCCCACGAAGAAACAGAAACAAAGGATAGAGCTTGCGGCGCAAGGCATCCTTGCTGCCCGTGCAAAGTATCCCGATTCTTCCCTTGCGGACTTGTACGACGATCTGACCATGCCACCGGAGCTTTGCACAGCCCACCAGGCCAACGACCAGGCAGTCATGGAAGCATACGGTTTCCCTGACAAGGGGTTCTTGGAATCGGATTGTGTCGCTGAGTTGATGAAAATGTACCAGAAGCTTATGGCAAAGTAATCGCTTGGATGCAATGGAATGTTGTTGAGTACGTTCAGGATTCTACTCCATCATGCATAAAACGTTAATTCGTGACAACATAACTGCTCTCATGATAAAATAACCATGGCATCATTTCTTGGTGATGCGGGAGGATTGAATCATGTATTGCAGTAAATGTGGAAATAAACTGGATAATGACGCAAGGTTTTGCCCTATATGCGGAGAACCAGTAGAATCGGTGGCTAAGCCACATGTCACACAACAATATACAGAACCACGACAAACCTATACACCTGCGCCTAAAAGTTCGTTTTTCTCGAAATTCTTGAAGTTTGTCGGTGTCTTGGCATTGTTGGCGGTAGCTGCTGGAGGAATGCTATATTTCTTCGGTGATCGTTTTGGCGGTGGGAATGATGATGGAGGGAACTCTACCATTGCACCTGTGACTACACAACAGCCAACAAGCCAACCAACCCAACAGCCATCGACCCCAATCGCAACACCATCGGGTGAGGCAATTGTCACTCCACCTCCAGCAAATGGTCAACAACCGACCCAATTGCCTGAAAACAACCCGCCGCAAGACAGCGAGTATCATTGGGATGGCACTGTTGCGGAAGGATTTGCATACTCTACTACCGATGTACCGGATGAAAGTGATTTCTATTGGTATGCGGCAGATGGCTATGTACATTATGACCAAGTGTATGATTTTGGCAAGATCTTTGGTGGTTGGAAGGCAACAATGCGTTACCAAGACATTGGCTGGGATCTAGGAAACCTGTATATCTATGGCGATGAAGAGGAAATGACAGCCGATGCTACGATGGAAGGCGCGCTTTTCATGGATCAGGAAGGGATAAAAACAGAGAACAAATACCGTTTGGAAATGCATGGGAATTTCAACGATGGAACCCTGACCTTGACAGATAACGATAAGATTAACTTGACCATTAGCTTGTTTGTTGAATACGATGGGACGCAATATGCGGTGGGCGAAGGTTATGTTAATGGCGATATTGCGGCCATGATCTTGTTGAAACGTCCATAATTTGCGACTGATCTAGGAGTGTTTTTGTTGACCTTTCGAAAGTGAATTTGATCATCCTTAAAAACGAGGGTGCTATAGTAAAGGCGACTTATGTACAATGAATCAAATGACGCAGCAGAGAAATCCAACATATCAAGAAGCTGCTGCGCAGAGGGTGAATACAGACATGAACTTGAGGTAATGAAGCAGGACTGCGTGAATCGCTGGGCAAGGGATTAAACGCGATACCAGTTTACTTGCTACATGGACATTTCTGATGATAAGATCAAGTCAAGAATTGTTAAACGGTATGGTATTTCACAAACTAATGTCCAGAATTTTATTGACGATGATTCCGAGTCAGAATACTCCCGTTCATGGGTGATGTGATTGTTTTGCATTTCAATGCATGGCACCTATCTGATTGGGGTAGGTGCTTTTTCTTATCACAATTAACAGGGAATTCGATATATTGATTTCATGTTCAAAATTGATATAATAGGAGAGGTAAGGAGATATAAGTATCAAAGATGTTTGGTCGATTGCGACCATGTGAGCTTAGCCTAGAGGTGTGAAAGATGAGTTATTCGGGAATGGTGGAACAAGAAATTACTCAGTTTAATGAAAGCAGCAATAATGAATTGGAATTTGTTTACTTAGCTGAAGAGACCATTGGTAAAAATGGAGATCTATATGAAAGAATAGAAGAGTTTATGAAAAACAACATTTCCTTACCTTCAGCTGCGGTAAAGGTAAATTGTTTCTGGTATATCGTTGGCATGGATAGAAAAGAGGAATGCAAGGGTATTGATAAGAAGGGGGTTTTAGACGAAATCATAAAGAGAGATATTTCTGTCAAGACCCAAAAGATATTAAGAATCATGGCATCTCTTCTTTCCGAAGCTTGCATTGATAGCGGAATGGAAGATATGACGGAAGATCGAGTATACATCTGTTTAACTGAGGAACTTGATCCACATATGAACAAGACATTTGTTAAGAGGATTGCTCTTGCAACAGATTTGTCATATTCCACGTATCAGAATACGCTACAGAATATGACAGATTGTGAAGACGAGGATTTGTATGAGTTGGATGATTTCCTTGTCGCATTGGTGATAAAAAGTCAGACAATGATGAGATACCGTACGTATCTTGCGTTAAAGAAAGATTACAAGATGAGAAAGGATGCTGAGAAAAACAGAGTGGATTCGTTTATGGACATAGTCCCAATGATTAGTACTATCGAACCGATCAAATCGATATATCGTGATTTCGATTTCTCTTCTGAACAGAACATAGAGCCTTCTGTTATCGAAAAAATTATTGCTTATAATATGATTTTGAATAACTCTAAAAGAAATTCCGTTCAAGTCAAGGACGAATTGATTAGTGATATTACCCAATTGCTTCAGACAAGTGATCATGTTATGGCTAAACAAGCAAGATCTTTAGCTAATAGACGCACGATGATTACAGGAGAATTTAGGTTGGAATTTAATCCGGATGTATTCACCTCTTTGCCAGAAGGGTATGAATTCAACGTAGAGAAAGAAAATGGGGAGAGGTATTCTTTTAAAACGACAAAAAGGCTATTGATTACAGTCCAACAAAAGCGTAATCGTGCGGTGGATGTTGAGGTACAAGGATATGTATACGATTTTTCCGATCAAATCGTGTTTGCCCCTAAGAAAAGCTTGTTATTTCTTCCTCCCTATCCTAAAGGAGTTGAAACAATTTGCAACCCATTTGATCTTAGATTCGACTCTTTGCAAATAAGAGCATTCTATGATCCAGATGAATTTAAAGGATCGAAGAATGTCAAAGCAAATGTCATTGTGGGCAAGAATAGAGTGGATATCGAAATCCCTGCCATTGAGGTTCCAGCAGAATATTCCGCGTTAGTTCCTGTCGTTGGAAGGAAGAATAAAAATGGCAATGATGCTATTGAGGTATTCCAAAGGAAAGAATTCGAAAATAGATGGTCAACCACCGAGTTGGATGATGCTTACATAGATGTGGAAGAAAGCATTGTAAAGCATGCTGGGAGTGCATTGGTGGAGGGCTTGTTGCGCGTTGTTCTTCCTGAACCTATGACAATCTATCGTGATACAAGATTCGAATATGCTAAAATGGATATCAGTTATGACTACTATGCCAAAGAGACGGTAACAACAGGTGTCATTAATACATACGCTAAAAGCATTTCTCCTACTATTGAAGAGAAAGCGAAAATAGAGCAGGATGTTTTGGGGCTTGATAAGGTCAAGGGACTTGTTAATGCTGTTGCAACACGTTGTTTTTATGATCCTGATACATTGTTTAACTGTTTCAGAGAGATTTCCTTAGGAATAATGGGTGACGAATTTGTCGATGATAAACGTTATATGGCTTTTCCTCTAATTGGCGAATGGCTGAAGAAATCCTGGATTCAAGCGGACATTGAATCCAGCTATAAGGTTACTCGTAATGATATCTTGACATTGGTGTTTTTTAAATATGCGTTAGAATCTAATGATAATGAATGCCTAGGTACAAGAGAATTTCAATGTTTAGCAAATGAATATTTACGTAGATGCCAAATGAATGAATTGTTCTTGAACAATATTTATGACATGTATCTTTCGCTTATGGCAATGCATAAAGATACGGATGATATTCTGGTTGCATACTCGGTGATTAATAGGATTGCTTTGAGGCAGGGAAAGAAAAGATGAGCGACAAGACTGTTTGTGATGCTTTAAGAAAAGGCGACTTTTTAATCGGATGGGGGAATATGGAGAAGAACCCGTTGGCATAGGATAATTATGGAAAAGATCAAGAGTATAATCATGTCGAAATATATGAATGGTAAGGTTAATCAATCGCTACATGAAATGCTGATGGTGGCAAATACAATATTAGTTTCATTAGTCTGCCTTGAAGAGGAAGGCCTTGTCATGCTCAATTGTGAACCTGAAAACATAGTGATTGAATTTACAGAGGATGGAACTTGCCAGATTCATTATTTTGATTTGGATGAATTTTATGTGGTGAATGGAAATAGAACCCAGATGGTTGATTCTAGTCTTCCCGAGAAACCAATTTATATTCCGTTAAAATCTGTTGAGAATAAGTTGAAGCTGATTACTAGGAGCTGGAATAGTGCCTATGCAGGAATATTTCTCTACTATTGCATAATCAATGGACAAATATTTGAGAATTTCAGTATTGATGGTGGGGAAGACCTTAAAAGGTATTCTGACCAAATAGCAATGGTTTTTCAGACCAAAGATTCAATTAGAGATGAGATTATAGGTCGTTTTCCTTCCATTAGTAAAGCTGTTTTGGATCAATTAGTTGATTTGTTCGATTATATTTTCTCGGGTTCTATAAGGGTCTCATGTATAGAAGCTACGCATAAGATGCAGAAAATCTTGGAAACATATGAAAGGGAACATCCGACTATTGTGAAAGCAAAAGAAAGCAAAATGAAAGAGGAAGCTAATGATGGTATTCGATTCATTGACATGGAAAGATCCTTTCTATTGCTTGACCGTTATCCTGTTTTTAAGTATATGGAAAACAACGACCTGGAAGTAGCTATTATTGGCGATCATTGCTTTATTAAATCCTTCTTTAAAGTTCTGGTTGCTTGTGCGCAAATAATGGATTCTCAAGGAAGAAATGTAATTCCTAAGATTAAGCTTTTGGTAAAAAAACCAGCTAATTTTTTGGGCATGCTAAGGCGGTTGCCTGAATTATCAAAATGTGTATCAGTGTGTTTGAATAAACTAGAAGTCAATCTTGGATTTGAACTAGATACAGAGTTATCTGAACAGCTTCTAGCTGAAATAAATGTTTTTGATAGCGCTCTATTTTCTTTGACGGAACTAGGAGATCCTAGGTATTACATAGTCATGTGCAATAATCTAGAAGAAAACAGGGAAATAGTCAGTGAGATTGTTAGAAGAGCTGAAAAAAGAACATTTATTGCTTATATGACGGATGAAAATGATAATGCACAAGTTAGAACGGAGGGAAAATGCGATCTTTTCCCTATCTATGATACCGCAGTATTGTCGGCGAGAGATTCGGAGGATCAAAATACTTTGTTGTTTAAGGCTTACTTAATTGAGCGCTACTATAATCGAGATCAATACTTAAATCTTAGCGATAGTAAAATGTGGAATTTCTATGAAGAGAAATTCAGGGAATTGCCCTTTAGTGATTCGAGAAAGATCGATCTTTATAGTTGTTTTTCTTCAATGCGTACTGCTGCAACTCTTGATTATAAGATATTTTCCTTGCATGAAGATACAATGGCTCGCAATGAAAGTTGTGTAACCCCTTTAAGATTGAAAACACTGTTAACCCAGGAGGACATTATGTTAAAACTCATGGTGTTGGAGCATAGAAGTTGGTCGGCATGGCTCATTGTTAATGGATGGCAAAGACCAGCTACATATATGAATAAATATGGGATAAGTTACATGGAAGATGCTGAGCCTTGGATCCAAGACATGTTTGAAAAAAGAGGAAAGTACCATAATAGCTATAATGTTCATACGGCATTGGTTGCATGTACTCCTACTGTTTTTTCGTTTGATGGGGAACCAAAAGATTCATTGGATTTGGCCTCAATTCGTAATAGGGAAGCAATTAAGGAACTTGTGGAGAAAAACAAAACTTCTATCACGGATGATGTTTGGGAAAATGAAATTCTAAGAGAAGCAAGAAAACTAAAGGAATTTGATGATCCATCAAAAAACATTCCAGCTATTCTTGATTGCATGAACTCTTTGAGAAGAGAGATCATTGGCTATGAAGAATCTATGGAAAGCATTTGGGATAAAAGTACTTTATATGGCAAGGTACAATCTGAGAAAGGGCTTTTTGCCAGAAGATCGGCGGCGAATATATGGCAGGATTGTGTACTGCTATTAAAAAAGAGGTTGATAGGGGATTCCGATGCAAAGAATATAGTCACCAGAGAAAAGCGATTCATTGAAAGCGTTCAGAACTTTTACAAGAAGCTAATGCCATCACTTGAATATAAAATAAAGCGTGACTTTAAACAATCGGATTGTGAAATGATAGCGTCATTACCAGGTGTATTGACTTCTATGAAGGATGTGTGTATTCATCGTCCTGTGACTACGTCATTGAGAGATAATATTTTTGGAATTCTCAAGCTAGAGCCACGCTTGGTGGTATTAATTAACCAGCAGAATATGGAAGAAAAGGAGTTTATAATTCAATGTGATGCTATGAGGAGAACTCTTGATTCTTTTGGCAGAGATACTATTGTCTATCTGATGGACGAGGATAGTTTTCTCTTTAGTGATGAACCATATCATGTTTTAGATATGACAGGTGTTGATGATTTCGTTGATGGCATTGAAGAATTTAGTTCGAAATATAAAAACAGTACAATTGTTGAAACGGATTCTGGTATTTGCAAGCCGTATAAAGACAAGAGTAGGGACTTTGAATTATTTTCATATGATATGAAAATGACCGTTAATGATGCACGCATGCTTGCGGGGCTTGAAATGGATGTTTTTACAGCAGAGATTAAGGAAAAGGAATACAAGAAAGAAGTTTTTGACTGGTTAATTAGAGAAGGGCAGTTCAATGATTTAAAAATGAATGTTACTTTCGGAAAGGATGGCAATAATTATCAATTGGACTTTGTTGCGACAATGAGGCGTCAATCAACAAAAACTGATGTTATCTATCTTTTCAAAGCCTTCAAGGATATTATTCCCGATATTGTTGATATTCGTGAACTAATTGAAGCCAGTGAACTGTTTGAGAGGAATTGTATTCCGGTAATTATTACGGCAAAAAATAGATTTTCTTCTGCGCATGGGATTTTGAGCTTGCAAAAGTACATAAAAGATAAACATCTTGGCGTTGAACTCATTGCCTTTAAGGGAAAAAATGATTTGAGTGGACTTTAATTAATTGGTGTGGTATCTTTTTGTGACTTTTATGGATATTTGATTGTTTTGATATATTTACGGTCTACTGCAATATGTTATAATTGAAAAGGTGATTTAAAGGAAGCTTGCAAAAGTTAGATTTTTGGGGAGGAAGTATGACAGACTACAGATGTATCCGTTGCGGGAAAGCAATGAAGATCAATTCTGGTGATGAGATTGGCACATGCAACCATTGTGGTACAGAGCAAGTGTTGCCTTTGATCACGAATGATAATGTGGCAAAATCGTATATTATCGCAAACAATTACTTTATTGAAAATGAATATGAAAAGGCAGAAGGCAACTACGAGCCTCTTGCAAAAGAGAATCAAAGCGATCCATTTCCCCAGTGGATGTTGATGCTATGCAGGTATGGTGTTCAATACTGCAAGAGTGACGAATCCTCGGAATGGAAGCTGAACATCCAGCGTTTCCAAGAAAGAAGGGTTCTCAACGACAGCTACTATGATTGTGCGATAAACCTTGCTAACAATAAGCAAAAGTCATTGTTCATGCAGGAAGCAAAGGAACTTGAGGGAATGCGTGCCCGCATAGAGACAATCTCGTTTAAGGAAATGAAGGAGATGCCTGTCGATGTCTTTATCAGCTACAAGGAGAAGGATGCATCGGAGAACAAGACCGATGACTCCGCATGGGCTGAGACGCTCTACTATGATTTGATGAGGCAGGGACTCAGGGTGTTCTATGCGCCTGTCAGCCTCAAGGGCAAGGTGGGGGAGTTCTTCGAGTCATACATCTACGCCGCCATTCATTCTGCCAAGGTGATGATTGTCCTTGGGACAAAGAAGGAATACTTTGAATCGCCGTGGATTCGCAATGAATGGAGTCGTTTCCTTGCCCTTGTGAAGGAAAGCAAGGACAAGAAACTGATCACCGTTTACCGCAATATGAAGCAAAGCGAATTGCCAGAAAAGCTTTCCTCTCTCCAAGCAATTGAAATGAGCGGCGAATGGCTCAAGACCGTTGAGGATCAGGTGGCTGCTACATTGTCCGTAACCTCCATGCAGCTACCACGAATATTGAAAAGGGGATTCGAATTCTTGAAAGAAGGAAACTCCAGTAGCGCAAATGGTCAGTTTGAAAAGATGCTGGATACCGATGATGCTAGCGCTACCGCATATGCCATGGCATATGTTGGAAAACTTATGATTGAGCTGCATGTCAAGTCCTTGCAAGAACTGCAAGCCCTTAATGAACCGTTCAATGACCACAAGTACTATAAAAAGGCGATGAATGAGAAATCATCCCAGACAACACAGATGCTTGAGGACTACACGAGAAGGATTGAGGAGAGGAAGGAGTACAACCGTAAGCTCAACATATACAACGAAGCGAAAGAGATGATGGATTCCGCAAAGACGGAAGATGAATTCCGCAAAGCGGCAATGAGATTCGCCGAGATACCAGGCTTTCAGGATGCCTCAAAGATGAAAGAAGAGTGCCTTGATAGGGTCAAAGACATCATATATCACTTGGCTAAAGATAAGATGATGGAGAACACTTTTGATGGCTACGAAGATGCGATCAAGATATTCAATCAAATTCGAGAATGGAGTGATTCCCTCAAACAGGCTGAAAACTGTAGAAAAGCAATAGATCAACTTAAGGTCAAAACCTACGCAAAGGCAAAGGAAGCTTTCTTGGCAGCGACCACCAGCCAGCAGTATGAATCTGCGTCCATACTCTTAGAAACAATCAAAGGATACAAAGAAGCTGACCTTCTAGCTGAAGTATGTCGCAATGCAGCAAAAAAAGCAAATGAACACGAAATATTTATTAACGTGATGTACAATCTTTTTTACGACAATCAGAAAGGATACGCCGACTCTTTACAAAGGCTTGAAACTATTTCGGGATGGAGAAATGTAGAAAGCGTTGAACGGTTTTATGAATGGTTGAAGGTTCAGAACTACGAGATTCGCTTTGGTGAACGCATAAAAAAGATAGCAAATGCCAAAATTGGAGAAATTGTTCAGTTTGGAAGATACTTCCAAGATAAGAATGGAATGGAAAAAACAACAATTGATTGGAGAGTATTGGCAAGAGAAAAAAATAGGCTATTGCTGATTGGTGAGCGTGTTTTGGAGTGTAAGCGATACAATGAAACTGACAAAAACATAACATGGCAGCACTGTACATTGAAAAGATGGCTGAATGAATTCTTTATCAAGGAAGCGTTCAACAATGAGGAAATGAAGTTGATTGTTGGAAATAATACACAAATTGATGAAACCGTTATGAATGACCTAAATCGTGTGATGAATACTGACAAAGTATTTCTCCTAACTATAGAAGAAGCTAAGAAATACTTTGCAAGCGATAAGGATAGGGGGTGCAAGGCTACTGAATATGCCGAGAATAAGAATGTTAAAATTGATGAGAATAATAATTGTCCGTGGTTTCTTTGCTCATCAGGCATATTTAGCAGTGATGTTGCCATTGTACACGGTAATGGCTCAATTGATACTTTCGGTTATGCTGTCAGTGATGATGGGGTGGGCGTGCGTCCTGCTTTGTGGGTTATCCTGAACTTTGCACCTGTAAATTGATTTGAAGGAAAAGTGACCAGAGCAGCTTTGCAAAGCGTTTTTTAAGCAGTTATGGTTCCAAATAGAGAGGTGAGATGAAGTGGTTCAACACAAGTTACATGTGCTGTTTCCTTGAGTCTTTGTTCGTGTGCCAACGCGAGCGGTAGTGTGAATGAGCTGTAGACTTTACAGGGTTCTTCATTCTCAGGGGTACTGCTTTATAAGAGTATGTGGCGGATACATACTTTTAAACTCAATGTTTCTGGCGATGCTGAGTGAAGTCAAAAACATGAGTGTGATAACAAATGAAAAATAATCGCTACTTCTTATTGACGATAATTACTTTGGAAAGGGTTATCTGGCATTTTGCGACATATGTCTAAAAAAGAGAAGCACTTGCTTCTCTTTTAGTTTGTTATGATATCACTGTAGGCACGATCTAGCAGGAAACATAGGTTCTGTAGCATTTTCACATTGCCTGGAC
>OMYM01000214.1 GCA_900315225.1 uncultured Erysipelotrichaceae bacterium
GCATCATGATCCTCCTGGAGATACCCTTTTGTTTCAGCGCCAAGCGCATCGAAGGAAATTAATTTCATTACGGCTGCTTGCCAATGTAGGCCAGGATGCCGCCATCGACATACAGAATATGCCCGTTGACAAAGTTAGAAGCATCCGAAGCAAGGAATACCACCGGACCCTGTAGATCCTCTGGCGTTCCCCAGCGTCCCGCCGGCGTCTTGGCAACGATAAACTGGTCAAACGGATGACGGCTGCCATCTGCTTGCGGCTCGCGAAGCGGAGCAGTCTGCGGTGTAGCGATATATCCCGGACCAATGCCGTTGCACTGAATGTTGCTTTCACCAAACTCGGAACAGATGTTCTTTGTCAACATCTTCAAGCCACCCTTTGCGGCCGCATAGCCAGCAATTGTCTCCCTGCCAAGCTCACTCATCATCGAGCAAACATTGATGATCTTGCCATGACCCTTCTTGATCATTCCAGGAAGAACAGCCTTTGCGACAATGAATGGTCCATTCAAGTCAATATCAACGACCTGGCGGAAGTCATCCGCTGTCATTTCAAGCATCGGGATTCTCTTGATGATACCTGCGTTATTCACAAGAATATCAATGGTTCCCATGTCTTTTTCAATCGCTGCGACAAGTTCTGCAACCTGGGTTTCATCTGTCACGTCGGCGATGTACCCCTTGGCCTCGATTCCTTTTGCGGCGTAGTCTTCCATCGCCTTGTCAAGGTTCTTTTGGCTCCTGACGTTGAACGCAATCTTTGCGCCTGCGCAAGCCAAGGCTTCTGCCATGGCAAAGCCAATGCCATAGGCACCACCAGTAACCAGCGCAACTTTACCGTCAAGACGGAATGAATTCATATCCATAATTTTATTCCTCCTTAGAGAAGCTCGTTGGGCTTCAGGTTGTCCATGTCGTCAAACGCCAGGTTTTCCCCTGCCATAGCCCAGATAAATGTGTAGTTTGATGTGCCGCATCCACTGTGAATCGACCACGATGGCGAAATCACTGCGTCAAAGTTCTTCATGACCAAATGACGTGTTTCATGTGGCTGCCCCATCAGGTGAATGACTGCTTCATCCCCAGGGATCTCAAAATACGTATAGACTTCCATGCGACGCTCATGCGTATGGGAAGGCATGGTGTTCCATGTGCTTCCCTCAGCAAGCTGGGTCAATCCCATGGAAAGCTGGCATGTCTCCAGGACATCTGGATGGATGAACTGGTTGATGACACGCTTGTTGGCGTTTTTCGCATCACCTGTTGGACGATGGTTGGCATTCTCGAATGTCAATAGTGTTGTCTTGCATGCCTTGTGCGCAGGAGCGGAAGCCAAATAGAACTTTGCTGGATCCTGCGGGTCCACGCTGCCAAAGTAGACTTCCTTGGTTCCCTTGGTAATATACAGGCAATCCTCATAGCCAAGATCATATCGAACGCCATCGGCTTCGATATAACCCTTGCCCCCAAGGTTGAATACACCTGCTTCACGTCTTTCAAGCGTATAGTTCGTGCCAAAATTCGCCCATACGTCAATTCCCTTGTCGATCGATACTTTCTCATTCACCGGCATAATGCCCATGACAAGCATCCTGTCCACATGGGAATACGTTGCCTTGACTGTGTCAGCGACATAGAGGTCGGTAATCAGGAACTCTTTGCGAAGTTCTTCCGTCGTATAGCGCTTGACATCGTTGGGGCTTGCTGAATAACGAATATCCATAATGTTCTCCCTTGTTACTTAATGACTTTTTCCGTCTCGCCATCGAAGAGATAAACACTCTTGAAAGGAATGTAGAATGTAATCGGCTCATCGATTTCCGGCGCATCATGCGGGTCAACCTTCAAGATCGGCTTTTCATCGCCTGTTGTAATGTATACGTTGGTATTGTCGCCAAGCATTTCGGTCAATTCAACCGTTGCATTGATCTTATACGCTTCATTCTGCGCGTTCAATACAATCGACTCTGGACGGAAGCCAAAGATAATATCCTTGCCCTCATACTTCTTGGACTTGTTGCCAAGGACTTTTGTGATATCGATGGTGTTCTCGCCAAACTTGAACTTTCCATTGGTCACCTTGCCCTTGATAAAGTTCATCGGAGGCTCGCCGATGAATCCGGCAACGAATACGTTGACCGGGTTGTAGTACAGCTCATACGGTGTGCCGATCTGCTGCACATAGCCTACGCTCATGACAACAATCCTATCAGCCAAGGTCATGGCCTCCGTCTGGTCATGGGTGACATAGATTGTCGTGGCACCTGTTTCCCTGTGAATCTGTGCGATCTCAGAACGCATCGTCACACGCTGCTTTGCGTCAAGGTTGGAAAGCGGTTCGTCCATCAGGAAGATACCGACCTTGCGGATAATCGCACGCCCAATCGCGACACGCTGCCTCTGTCCACCAGACAAAGCTCTTGGCAAACGATCAAGATAATCCGTCAAGCCAAGAATCGCAGCCGTCTTCTTTACCTTCTCTTCGATGACATCCTCGTCAACGCCCTGCAATGTCAAGCCAAAGGCGATATTGTCGAAAACCGTCATCTGAGGATAAAGCGCATAACTCTGGAACACCATGGCTACTTCACGCTCACGCGGGCCCCACTCGTTTGCTCTTTCCCCGTTGATCAGAAATTCACCGTTTGAAATATCCTCCAAGCCAGCGATCATGCGAAGAGTCGTCGACTTGCCGCAACCAGAAGGTCCAACGAAGACAATGAACTCGCCTTTCTCGATGGTCAGGTTAAAATCATGTACTGCATGATATCCATTCGGATAAATTTTATTGATGTTCTTCAGAGATATATATTCCATTTTTCTGCCTCCATACAAATGATTGGAAGTTCCTTTCCGTCATTGATTGATAAATATCTTTATGCTTTCCGGATCCGCAATGGTACACTCTTGCTTCTTCTGCACATAGTTCCTAGGCGAGACCCCGTATTTCTTCTTGAACAGCTTTGAGAAGTATAGCGGATCATTAAATCCACACTTATGGGAAATCTGCGAGATATTGATGCCGTTTTCCATCAGGTTCAGGAAACTCGCCGCATTTTCAAGGCGTTTGTTTGTCATGAACTGCAAAGGCGTCAAACCCGTTTCGTTCTTAAACATTCTCTTTAGGTATTCCAAGGAGAACGGCAGGCTGCTCAGATAACCATTGAGATCAAAATTAGCATCGGGATAATTCTTGATGATATGATCCATGACCTGCTTTACCGTGTCGCTGCATTTCTTATCCGCAAGATAAGAATGCAATGTCGCCAACAACACTTGTTCATATGCCTGCAGGATCATTGTCCTGCCAGGCTGGTCGTTGGAATAGTAATAGAACACGGCTGGAAATACATCTTTAAGGAAGTTCGTTCCTGAATGAGTGATGATCAATGGCTCATCGATATTCAGGCTCAAGTCCTTCATATTGATATGGTAGTTGGTGAATCCATCGACGCTGCGGTTGCAATGTACAAGGTGCGGCGGAATCACGACAATGCTATCTTCGTCATATTTAAGAACCTTGTCATTGTAGCCCAATTCCCCATTTCCACTCGTACAGTAGATGATTTCCCAGCTATTATGCATATGATTCGTCACTACCTTCGTCAGGGAATGCCTGCCTACATATACAATATTACCCATTCTCAAAATCACCTCCGAACCAATTCCCGCTATTTACCAAAATCCTGTCTCCGTTTGATCTCTGTATATGCAAGAAGAAACGGCGCAACACCTTTTGCATCATTCTCTACTACCGGTTCAGAAATGTAGTACTCATAGGACCCATCCCTGCGGCGGTTGTCCTGCGGACCTAGACCAGCTACCAGGCAAATGCCTCCAAGATTCAAGTCGTTTCCTGTAAATGTCAGGTAACGGTCAATGATGCCATGGAAGGTCTTCTCGCCCGCGAGGGCAAACTTTTCGTCCAAGACACCCAGGCGAGCGCCTTTTAACATTGCATATGCAAGCATTGCGCTTCCGCTTGTCTCCAAGTAGTTGCCTTCTCTTCCACCCTGGTCAGGAACCTGCCAATACATTCCGCTTTCTTCATCCTGATAGTTCAATAGATTTCCCATCAATTCCGTGAAAATCGGAACAAGCACATCGCGCTGCGATCCCTCAGGCAAGATCTCCAAAAGATCCGCCAATGCAACAGAGAACCATCCAATCGAACGCAGCCAGAAATTCTTCGAGCACCCTGTCTCTGGATCAGACCAGAAAGCAACTCTAGATGCATCATAGCCATGGAAATACAATCCCTTTTCTTGCGAGAACATCTTCTCCCTGACTGTCTTGAACTGCTTCACAATATCGCTAAAGTCGCCTGTCCCAAAGTTCTTCTCGTACAATGCATAGAATGGTTGCGCCATATAGAGACCATCCAGCCATACCTGGTTCGGATAGATCGCCTTGTGCCAGAAGTTGCCTTCCACGGTCCTAGGCTGTTCATCCAATTGCTTTCTCAACCGATCAGCCGCAAGGCGAAATTTCTGCTTGCCTGTCTTTTGGTACAATTCAAACAAAATCCTGCCCTCGTTGATATCGTCAAGATTGGCCTTGTCGCTTTGCAATGTCTTGATATTGCCGTCTTCTTCCACGAAGAAGTCCCCGGTCAATTCCACAAAATCAGCGTAGCGGCTATCGCCGGTAATGCGGGTCATGTCAAGCAATGCCGTCAACATGCACCCGTCAATATAATTCCATTTGTTTTTCTTGCCCTGCCTAATCACTTCCAGGTTCCACATCGTGTGTTCTGGCGTACTCTCGGCAACGAGCCTATTTACATAATCATCTATTTTAGCATAATCTGTCATATTAGCTCAAACCTTCCGTTTCAATGCGTCAAAAATGATTCGTCATTTATGACTTTAACGCCTCTGCATACGCTTCATGCTTTTTTTGCTACATGGCTTTTCCTCTTGCCAAAGATATCGATCATCCATCTTTTGTATTGGATCAACAGAAGATCAAACCCTAGGTAGAACAAGCCAAACAAAATCGGTCCGACCCCCAGCAAGACCACATCGGCCTTGCCTGTCGCCATGGCATATCCTGCATTGATCATATTGTAAAGCGTATACACTAAAAACAGGACAACAAATGAATAGAGAATATTCAAGAAAAAACTTGCATATCCCCTGACCGTCACCATGATCCATCTCTCTGCCTCGCCTTGCGTCTTTTCAATAAACCGCAAAGCGTTGTTTGTTAAAAGATCCGTCACGATGCCTAGCGCAATGCCAGTCACAAACAGTGTATCCATCAAATCCGCCATGTAGGAGGAAAGCCCCCACAAGAAGAAGAAACACACCGCTCCGGCAAACCAAAACTTGATGAACAGCATCTTGCCCCACATAGGGATATTAAACCTGTTGCCCGACGTGTATTTCCTAAGTTCTTCTTTGGAAACCTCGGGGGAGTTGCTTTCATCCGCCTCTACCAACGACTTCACCGCTTCCGTGTGTAATCGATAATAGCTGGCTTCTTTTTCAATTGCTGGTTTCTTGTCCTGTTTCTTTTTACTCATCTATAACTCCTTGGGCAATGCCGGGAAGGAGGCAAAAGCCTCCTTTCCGCTGCCTTGCCTGATTATGCCTCGCCTGAGATATCGATCGCGCCCATGCTGCCGTTGTCCTCGACCTCGATGGAAGTCTTGATCTTGCGCAGTGCCTTCGTGTAGAGAGGCAGTGTGAAGATCAGGACAAGGGTGATGCACAGAAGCACAATGTGTATCTTCAGGTAATAGTCCGCATACGCGATGTATGCCGTAGCCTGGGTAACAACGATTGGGTTCTCGGCACGGGTGATCGCTGTTCTGATCGCACCGATGTAGGTTACGTCGGCGAAGATGATGATTGCGAACAACACCATCAACAGACCAAACATTACTTTATTCACTGGCTTGCGATACTGGAATGTGTTGATAAACACCATGAACGAAAGCATGGAGAACAAGTTTGTCGCAAAGCCACACAAGCCCATTCCGGTTCCCTGGATTTTTGCCGTGGTATTGGAGATCGTGGAAAGATGCAAGGAATAGAACAGGAATGTGATCACAAGCGCACACAGGGCAATATTAGAAGGACGTCTCTTAAGCGAAACGAGAAACCTTCTCCATATTTCCGAGAAGCCGCCATTTGTTTTCTTCTTTGTACTCATTCTTATTAGTCTCCTTTGATCGCATTGGTTGTTTCCTTGTCGAAGAAATGCTTGCGGGTAAACGCGAGCGATGCATCATCGCCATTGGCATATTCCATCCAGCCCTTCAGCTTTGCCGTGAGCTTGACGGAGCTATCGCTTGCCATGGAGCCATGGACCAATGTATTCATTCCAAGATTCTCATTCAACGTGACCTTTGCGGTGATTTCATCGCCAAGAACGATTTCCTCTGGACGAACGCCCAGGATAATCTCTCTGCCTTCGTAGGCGGCAAGCCTATGCTTCTCTTCATCGCTCAGTTTCACACTGAAGCCATGGCCATCAAGCTTTCCCTTGTTGACCTTGACATCGAAGAAATTCATTGGCGGCAAGCCGATGAAGCTTGCGACAAAGACATTTGCCGGGGAATCGTAAAGTTCCAACGGAGTACCGACTTGCTGAACATGACCCATGGACATGCATACGATACGGTCAGCGAGCGTAAGCGCCTCGGTCTGGTCGTGCGTGACATACATCATCGTGGCCTTCAGTCTCTTGTGGAGAAGAAGGATCTCGCGGCGAGTCGCACCTCTCAGCTTGGCGTCAAGGTTGGAAAGAGGCTCGTCGAAGAGGAATACCTTAGGATTACGAACGATGGATCTTCCCATCGCGACACGCTGTCTTTGTCCACCAGACAATTGCGCAGGCTTCTTGTTCAACTGTTCTGTCAAGCCAAGAACCTCGGCAGCAGCCAAAACCTTCTTGTGAATGACATTTGGGTTCTCCTTGCGCAGTGTCAGGGAGAAAGCCATGTTTTCATAAATGGTCATATGGCCGTATAGCGCATAGCTCTGGAATACCATCGCCATGTCGCGGTCTTTCGCTGGTGCCGAAGTGATGTCCTTTCCATCCAGCAACAGCTTGCCGTTGGAAATATCCTCAAGGCCAGCGACCATTCTCAACGTCGTGGATTTCCCACATCCAGAAGGACCAACCAGAATGATCAGTTCGCCATCCTTGACATCAAGGTTGAAGTCAAAGACAGCCTGGACATTGTTATCGTAAATCTTATCAATATGTTGCAGATTCAGTGTTGCCATGTGTACTCTCCTATGCGCTCATTTCCGCCAGAGTCTTCATATGCGCTTCCAGCTCGTTGCACTTCTTCAGGTTGATGAAGGCAGCCGCAAGCAACGCAACGGCAGAAATAATCAGATACGCCACTACACGGAAGAACTGACCGTTCCCCATGACCAACGTCTCAACGCCATTGACGACGGCTGTTGCGCCATGTGCTTTGTTTGGAATAATGAAGATTCGAATAATCTGCATGATGCCCAGCCCGCAGAGAAGATATGAATAGTTCTTCACATAGTTCTTGACGCCTTCCGAAGAAAGGAACGCCGCAAGCATGAACACCAAATTGTATACAATAGAGACACCGATCACAAAGTTATAGTAATATGTACCGACATCCGACTTATAGATATTCACGAAGTAGAATACATCGAGAAGAATACCGAGGTAGCACAGGTTCGCCGAACTAGTGTTTTTGATGAATCTTAGCCTATCGCGTTCAATAAACTTTTCATCTTGTGTCATCGTCATGACAATACCTTCCTTCCTTCTTCAACCAACTTGTCTTCTTCCTTCATCAACTGGATCTTCCAGTATGCATTCGCAATCAACGCAATGACAATGATCAGAAGAATGGCAAACACGCAATAATGCAAGTCAAACCAGAAAGTCGATTCTGTATAGAGGGTTCCCCAAAGCTCCGAATGTGCCTTCAACGCCGCAAAGTCGACCTGTAGCCACTGCTGCTTGAAGATCTGGATGTATCTGTGGGCGAAAATCGTCAGATACACGGAGAAACCGGAGAATAGCGCGATACTGACATAGTTGCCCATATAGTATCTTCTGCGAGAATGTGTGTTGGTGATGTACAAGACGCAGGCAAGAACGATCAACACAATGCTGTATCTCAGGAAAAACTGGTTGAACTCCTGCATATTGTAGTAAACAATCGACCCTGGGACATCTGTCTGAGTAATATTGTTTGGATTTCTCATCGTGTCGTACAGGGCGTCATACAGGTCTGTCATGATACCAAGCGAATAGACAAATACGATCGCGCTAGCAATGATCGCCGCCAGGCATACGAAGCGCTGTACAGTTAAATGTTTTTTATACATGATGCCTTGTATCAAGAGTACATCCCCTCGGGGATATATCTTATACTCTCCTTTCCTAACATTTTATTTTAATCCAGTCGCGACAAGGTTACCAACCTTGCGTTTTTCTAGCTATGGAACAATTGGACATCCCGGAAAATGCGCCATGGCGCACTTGAAGCCTGTAGCGTTCGTTGTACACAACGCAGGCCTTGGCATCATACAACCCCTGCCTACTGGGGGAATGGTTCCCCCAGTGGCCTGGAATCGTTTTAAGGGAAGTCTTTACGCTTATTTCTATTATTTCATTGTCTTGTAGAAGTCCTGCGCACGGTTCCATGCATCCTGCTTGATCTGCAGATACTGTGCGCCCTTCCAAGCTGAAGCAACATTCGCAGCAGCGGAATCCGCATCGGACATGGTCGCATCTGTGTAGCCACTGACGATGAGGTCGCAAAGAACGTTGCTGCCGGACTTCTGCTGGTTGAACTTCTCGGTCAACTCTGTGTAGCCACCGATCTGGGAGTTCTCGACTGTCGTTGTCGGCAGAACTGTAGGAACGGATGTGTACCACATGTTGGACGCAAGCTCGAGTTCAGGATGCTTGATGACACCAAGGGCGATGCCTCTGGAGATGTGTCCTGCGCCTTCCTGGCCGATTTCTGTTGTGCACTGGTACTCAAACGCCTGGTTCTTGACGAAGGACAGGGTGGAGCCAAGGTAGAAACGAGCAAAGTTCGTGTAGTTGCCAGATGTCAAGCTCCACAATTGCTCCAATGTAGCGTCTGCTACAACAGGCATCTGCTTGCCGTTGAAGTCAAATGTAACATAGCTTCCATCGCTGTTTGTCTTGATGAATGCATCTGGTCCGTATGTGAGCAAGATCTGACCCTTCTCGGAATATGCGAAGTCGATCAGGGAAAGCGCTGCGTTCAGCTTGTTTGTATCAGAGCCAACGCCAGCCTTGGAAATGCCCCAACCATCGGTCTTGACCGAACGCCAGGACTCTGTGAAGTGCATGTATACGCCATCTGCATTTGATCCATCATACCAACGGGCAACAGGAACCATGACAGCCATGTACTTCTCGCCATCCGCTGTCTGCAGCTTTGTCTCGTTGAGGATTGTCTGTGTCTGGTTGTAGTCATAGTGCATGAAGCCAAGGTCGTTCTCCAGATATGTGGAGGAACTCTCAGTGGACATGTCGACGAATGCCTTGGAGATCAAGCCTTCCTCGACCATTGCATGCATGTATTCCATCGCCTTGTATGTGTCGGCTTCCTGTCTTGCATCGTGCAGCTTGCCATCGTTTCCAACATACAGGTAGTCTTGTCTGGACTCAAGGCCTCTGACACCAAAGAGATGACCAGCGAAACGGAACATATCGACACGTCTCTGGTTGTTGTCTTCTTCTCTTGTGAACAAGCCCTGGATGGAATCTGTTCCATTCAGTGTCTGAGGGTTGGCGACAACGCATCTTAGCAATGCAACGAGTTCATCCGCATCCCAAGCGGCATTCTGTCCAACGAACAGGTCGGAACGAGCTGTTCCATAGTATCCGCCATAAGCCTCGTCGATGTATGTGCGGAGCATGTTGACTGCCGCAACGCCATCGAGGGAGCCAGCCTCGTTCATCTTCGCAACGATGTTTCCAGCTGTGTCATAGTCCTTTGTGAGCTTTTCTGCCTTTGAGCCATCGGCGCTGACAATGTCAACCTCGACCTTGCCGGAAGTAGGCATATATGGCTGGTAGACAGCTGCCGCAAGGTTCTTGCTTGCGCTGGCTGTGAATTCGCCTTCGCCATCAAGTAGCTTCTGGACCCAGTCAACACGCATCAGCGGCATACGCTCGATATCGTTTACACCATCGAAGTAAGGGCTGAAGTAGATTGCGCCAGTGTCAGTGTTACCTGTGATAGAAAGACGAACGATTGGATTCTGGTCAAGATATGCCTTGAAGTTAGGCATCATGTCCAAATACTCGCCAATATTGACAAGGCTTCCAGCCTCGCCGTTCTGTGTCAACAGAGCAGCTGTTCCAGAGACCATGTCCACTTCTCCCAGACGCTCTTTCCAATAGTCGAACTCATTGCTTGCAGAGTTACCCTGGTATTTGTCCTCGAACTTGATGCCGAGCTGATTTTCAACCTCGACCCAGGTAGGCTTCAGGTCGCCAGAGTTATATGTAACGCCATCTGCCAGCGTGATGCCTTCGCCCGCTGTCTCGGCATCGAAGCTCAAGCCTGTCTTCTTGCTGTTGTAGCCTGTCGCCATGCGAAGGACAGTGCCTTGGTCATATGCCAGGGAACCAGTGGATGCCGGTGTATCGGTGGTTGTGCTGGTAGCTGGAGTGCTGGCTGTCGCCGAGTTGTTTGTCTGTGTGCCTGTATTTGTCTGAACCTCGATGCTTGGTCCACACCCTGCCAGCATGGCAAGGCTCATGACCAACGCAAGACCCTTGGTCGCATTAGTTTTAAATCCGTTCATGTTTCCTCCTAAATAATATTTGAACTGATTATGATAATTATGTTTCAACAAAAGCTTCTTTGCCTGATTATTCCTTGACACCACCAACGTTGACGCCCTTGGCGAAATACTTCTGGATAAACGGGTAGATGATCAGGATCGGCACGATCGAGCAAACGATCAATGCATAAATGACAGAATCGGACGCAAAGGTCTCGTTCCAGCCTGCCATTGTCTCAGGATCGGTATATTGCTCAAGGCGCAACCTGATAAATACCTGCAATGGATGCTCGTTGGCATTGGAGATCATTTGCCTCGCCCAGAAGTAGCCGTTCCAACGAGAAATCGCGAAGAACAAGGCAACCGTGGCAATCGTTGACTTTGTCATTGGCAGATATACTTCCTTCAAAACCTGAAGTTCCGAAGCGCCATCGACGATGGCAGCTTCCTCGATTTCCGAAGGAACGCCTTCAAATGCGTTTCTAAGCAGGATAATGTTCATTGCCTGCATACCCATGGCAATGACGACAAGCCATTTGTCGTCCATGATTCCCATGGCGTTGAACACATCCTTGGTCGCCAAGTAGTTCAAGTACTGCGGCACGATACCAGCGGAGAACCACATTGTGAAGACAAGGAAGAAATTGAAGAATGTCCTGAATACGAGTCTTTTCTTAGACAATGCATATGCGCCAAGGATGGACACAAACATCGCCCACAACGTTCCAAACAACGTCAAGAACAGTGTATTTGAATATGCATTCCAGAACATGTTGTCGTTAAACATTCGACGGAAGGCATCAAACTGAATGTCTTTCGGGAACAGAACGACCGAGCCATATTCCACGGCAGAACGACCGGAAATGGATGCGCTTACAGCATACACAAACGGATAAAGGCACGCTAGGGCGAATATCGTCAGCATCGTGTAGCTGATAATCTTAAAGATTAATTCTGAGAGTTCCAGTTTTCTTTTCATCTTTCCCTCCGATTAATACAGTGATGTATTGGATGCCTTGCGGGCGATCGTGTTCGCGCCAATGACCAGCAACATACCAATAACGTTGTTCATCATTTCTGCGGCTGCGGCAATACCGGTTCCAGCGCCGCTTCCCATGCCGTTCCTGTGGGCGAACGTTGACACGACATCGGCTGTGACATATGTGTTTGCATTATAGAGCAACAAGACTTTTTCATAGCCGACGTTCAGCAGCGAACCGATTCTCGTGATAAGCATGATGACGATCGTGGAAAGGATGGATGGCAAAACGACATAACGCATTTGCGCCCATTTGTCCGCACCATCGATCTGCGCCGCTTCATAGCTCGTTGGAGAAATCGCGATGATTGCTGCAAAGAAGACAATGCTGTCATAGCCTGCGCCTTCCCAGATTCCGCTGATCTGGTAGATGGAACGGAAGTATGACGGATTGTTAAGCAAGCCCGCATTTGCCACATCGAAGCTGAGCAGCCCGATGTTGCTTAGGAACTTGCTGACAATACCCATGCCGGTTGTCAAAGAACCCTGCTTGACAAGCATGGTGACGAGGGAAGCCATGACCACGGTCGACATGAATTTTGGCAAGTATGTCAACACCTGGAACACGCTTCTCGCAATGTTGGAGCGAATCTCATTGAAGAACAGGGCAAGAATGATCGGAATCGGGAAACCGAAACACAGACCATAGAAACTAAGCAGAAATGTATTCCGCAATGCTCTCCAGAAATCCGTGGAAAGACCATCCCCTGCAAACAATAGCCTCTTAAAATACGAGAAACCGCTGAAGAATTGCTCCGAAACCGGCTTGACGTTGTCAGAGACCTTGAAGCATCCAAGGAGCTCGTACATTGGGAAATAGCGCCAGAACAGGAACACCAGCAGCATTGGAACCAGCATTAGATACAAACGCCAGTCTTTCACAATTGTCTGCCATGTGTGCATCCAATAATGTTTTTCGACATCATCGCGCACTGCCTGCTCCGGATCCACCCGATATACGCCATGCTCCTTATCGTAGATGAGAAAATCCGCCGCCTTAGCTTTCATTATGAACCTCCTTTTTCTGTTCTTTCTTTCGCGGAAAGGCGAAGCAAAAAATGTACTTGATCCTCATATATCCCATCCAGCCTGCTTGCAATCCATGCAACGACAAACGTGAATACGTAAGACAAGCTGTCCGTCAGATAGAAGCCCGCTACAGCGGATAGCGATGCTCCCGTCAACAACGCGACCAGTGCCCTTCCAGTTTGCATTAGAAACAAAACAAGCAATGGGTACATGAGGCTTAGAGACCCTGTCCTCACCCTCTCCTTGCCAAACTTCAGCAAGGGAAAAAGCGATAGACAAGACAGTAGATTGCCAACGCAATAAATGAGGTAGGAAACAGCATGCGCTTTGTTTGCCAGACAAAAGACAAACCCGGCAAGAAACGCATGAATGCATCCCCACCATCCCCATCGCATATAGACGATGGAGACAACCGCGCCAGCAAGCGAAATCGTATACAGCTGCCCGGGAAACCAAGTTGTTGCGGCCTTGACGACAAGGAACTCGCACACAACTAGCATCGCGCCAAACATCAGGAGGTCAATCGTGCGGTATTCCTTTAGCGATCTTTGCCTATTCATGCCGCAACGCTCCCCCCTCATGCCGACAGCCCGACATATGATTGCCATGCTTTTCGCCATCTTGTGAGAATATGGACAATCCCAACATTTTTCCTTTACCCCTACTCTACTTTCCCCAAAAATCCTGAAACCGCTATCATCATAGTTCCCAAAACGATGAATCGATTTCAAAACCACTATCATTATTGAAATCTAAGACATTAAAGTACATGGATAAAACGATTTCTTTCATGGAATATCACAACAGCATGGAAAACCACTCTAGCGCTCTAGCGCCTTAAAGAGTATGATTATATGCAAGCCAGCCGCTTCATTGTTTCCCTATGGCAGGCCTTAGACAAGGAGATCCTACGATGCCCACGAATTATTGTGAACTCGATATTTTGGACAATGTCCATGAATACGAAACAATCCAGTTGCCCGAAGGAGTGTTTCATATAAAATGCCTCCTGCAATGTAGCAATATCATACTTAAAGGCGCTGGTTTGGATAAGACTTTTATTGTCTTTGATGATTATGCAAAAAAACTAGATGAAAATTATTTTCTTTATAACACATTCCGCTCTTGGACCATGGCTGTTTGCGGCGACAATGTCGCCATGGAAGACCTAACAATCCTCAATGAAGCAGGACAGCCTGAGACAAAAGGACAACAAATTGCGTTGACGGTTTATGGCGATAATTTCAAGATGCGCAATTGCCGCCTCTCCTCCACCCAGGACACTCTGTTTCTTGGACCATTGCCGGATGATTTGATCAAGCGCTACGATGGTTTCCTCCCCAACCACCTAAGAGCAAAGAAACAATGCAGGCAATCCTTTGAAAACTGCCTGATCGAAGGAACGATTGATTTTATCTTTGGCAGTGGCGAAACGACCTTCGACCATTGCGAGCTTCGTTCTTTGAAAGACGTTCGCAATACGGGCTTTGTTGCTGCTCCTTCCCATGGCTTGGCGCAAGAACAAGGGTTTGTCTTCCGCAATTGCGTGTTCACTGCTGACGAGGGAGTGGAAGATGGCTCTATCTATCTGGCGCGACCATGGCGCGACCATGGCATGTGTGAGTTTATTGACTGTATCTATGGCTCTCATATTTCTCCCTTGGGTTTCGACCATTGGAGCGGCACCGAACGAGAAAAGACCGCCCGTTTCCATGAAACTCCCTGTGTCCAGGGACGTGTTTCATGGGTCAAATAAGAAATAGGCAAGGATAACGCCGTTATCCTTGCCTATTTCTTTGCTTCTGCCAAAATCATGTCCAGCATTTCTTCATCGACATAGCCAGGTACATAATACAAGTAAGTCCCATCTGGCTTGACGAAAAACGATGTCGGGTAGCCAGATATCCCATACAACGATGTAGTCTGCAGCGTTGTATCGTACAAGATGTCCATCGAATACCCGGCTTTTTCCATGTATTCCTCAACATAGTCAATGTCCCCTTCGCCATTGACGCCAGGCGCGGCGATCAAAAGAACCTTGACATCGTCCCTTTCATCATGGATTGCCTGTAGCCCAGGCAATTCCTCATTGCAGTAGTAGCACCATGTGCCGAAAAAATTGATAATGATCGTCTTTCCCTTGAAATCCGTCAATGACACCAAATTGCCATCCTTGTCGGGAAGGGTAAAGCCAATGTCATCGATATTGCTGGCTTGCGGAGTTTCATTTCCCGCCGAATCGCTTTCGCCACCTGTGGTTTCAATGACAGCTGGTTCACTAGCCGCGACACCTCTGCCCGCATATGCCACAAATGTGGCATGCGCCTGCCTCAACGTATAGCCACCCATTGCCAGGATGACAAAGCCCGCTGCCATGCCGGTGAACCTAACAATGTTTTTGTGTGCCTTGAACAAGTTCAAGGCATGGGAGGTAAACAGTCCAAGCACCAAAAACATGGACACAAAGCCTAGCGCATATGCCGCAATGTACACCCAGCCTACCGATGATTGCGCTGCCATGACTATCGCCTGCGCCAGCATCGGTCCAACACATGGACTCCAGGCAAAAGAGAAGAAAAAGCCCATCAGGTAAGCCTTTGCGCCATTCATGCCGGATTGGCTCCCCTGTGCCTTCATATAGGTTCTTTCCAGCCATGGGATCTCAATGACATGCAATGCATTCAAGCCAAACAGAACAAGAAGAATGCCACCCGCCAGCTGAAAGCCATATGTATGCGCCAAAAAGAAAGAATGCAACGCGCTCGATCCAAGCGCCGCAAGAACGAAAACCGTGCATATCCCCAAGACAAAGCAAAGGGTCGTAATAAACGTCTTTCCTCGGCTGTAGACGACATTACCCGCCTCATCGATGCTTCTAGCATCCTTTGTCAAATAGCCCATGTACAAAGGAATCAAAGGAAACACGCACGGTGAGAAAAAAGACAACAGTCCCTCAAAGAAAAGACTGCCGCCCAAAATCATGCCATTCATTTGAACACACCCATGAACAACGCCGCAAGGACAATAGCGCCAAGCGCTATGCGATAATAGCCAAAGACCTTGAAATCGTTTTCCTTCACATAGGTGATCAATTTCTTGATCGCAATGATCGACACGATGAACGAGGAGATCATACCCACAACCAAGATAATAATGCCTGACAATGTCCATGTCACCCTCAGCTTGAACAGCTTCAACAAACTTGCACCAAGCATGATCGGGATCGCCACAAAGAACGAGAATTTCGCCGATAACGGGCGCGAGAGTCCAATCAAACATCCACCCAGAATCGTTGATCCCGAGCGGCTGGTTCCAGGAATCACCGAAAGAATCTGGAATAGACCGATCTTGAAGGCATCAATCTTCTCAATCTGCTCTGTTTTCTTCATTTTCTTTCGCCTAGGTCTCGTCTCGATGACAATGAACAAGACGCCATAGACAATCAACGCGATCGCAATGACCAGCGGGGTACTTAGATGCGCATCGATATAGTCATTGACAGCCAATCCCAGCAATCCTGCGGGAACGCACGCAATCATGATCATCAGCCACAGTTTCTTGATCGAGTCACTCTTTTCCTTCTCCATTTTGCCAAATGGATTCAACTGGCCAAAATACATGACGACAACCGCCAAGATCGAGGCAAACTGAATGACGATCTTGTACATGTCAAAAAACTGTTGATTGGAAACCGTATCCTCGAACAAGGACAAGGGGAGGAATTGCTCCAAAAGGATCAGATGCGCGGTTGAAGAGATCGGCAACCATTCAGCAACCCCTTGGACAATGCCAAACACAATGGATTTAATTATGTTGATAATAAGGTTCATGAGAACTCATTCCCCAGCCCTTCCCGCATCATCGATCATTTTCTTGATTTTCTTTGTCCTCCTGTTAAACGCCGCCATGTCCTTCATGCGCCACATCCAATTAGGTGAGCCAACCGTTCCAGGCGTATTGATGCGATATTCCATGCCGCCATTGAGCCAATCCGACATCGGCACAATGACCGTCTCCGCATCAGAACCCAGCGCATAGCTAATCATATTGTCATTAAAGTTGTGCGTCTTGTACCCCATTTTGTTCAGGCTGCGGCGAATGGAAATTTTTGTTTTCTCGGGTTTTTCGTTGTACCATGCGCGTATTGGCTCGTTGTCGTGCGTGCCTGTGTAGACGACAAGCCTTTCATTATCCTTGGGCATCCCCTTTGGATCATAGGAGAACTGTATGACGCGCATGCCAGGGAACTTATAGTGATCGCGCAGCACATGCACCTCGGGGCGCAATTCCCCTAGATCTTCCGCGACAAGCTTTAAGTCAGGCATTGCTTCCAGTACTTTATCAAACAGCGCGTAGCCAGGAGCCTCGATCCATTCCCCGTCGATCGCCGTTGGACAGGATGCCTTGATCTTCCAGTATGTGTCGAATGCGCGGAAATGGTCGATGCGCACAATGTCAAACAACCTCTGCGTATAAGCGATGCGCTCAAGCCAGAATGTGAAACCATCTTTCGCCATGAAGTCCCAGTCGTAGATCGGATTGCCCCATCTTTGTCCGGTAGCGGAAAAATAATCCGGTGGTACGCCCGCGATAAATGTCGGTCTGCCATCGCTATCCAGCAGGAAATTGTCCTGGTGCGCCCATACATCCGCCGAGTCAAGCCCGACATAGAAAGGTATGTCGCCCATGATCTCGATCCCTTTATCGTTGGCGTATTGCTTCACATCCTTCCATTGAAGGTAGAGCATGTACTGCAAGAACACCTGGTAGAGTATCTCGTCCTGGTAGGGGCGTATGTCGGCGGTTCCATCCTTCAAATCAGCCTTCCATTCTGTCCAGCATTTTCCCTCCGATGCCTTGCGGAAAGCCATAAAGCGCGAATAGTCTTTTACCCATTCCTGGTAGGAGAAATTCGCAAAGTTCAAGTCTTCGCTGCCGCTAAACGCCGCGTAAGCCTCTCTTAGATAAGGCTCGCGGAACGCCCTGACCGCTTCATACTCGACCAGATCGCCATCTTTCATGAAATCCGGCGCTTTTTCCTTCAACAAGCCCTTCTTAAACAAAAGGTCAAGAGAAATAAACAGATCATCCATCGCAAAGGAAGAGTACGGCTGATAAGGCGAATTGCCATACCCCAACGGATTCATTGGCAGAATCTGCCAGATGCGAAAACCGCTTTCATCGCATAAATCAATAAAATCGTAAGCCTCCTGACCAAAGCTTCCGCAGCCATGGCGCGAAGGCAATGATGCCACAGGCATCAGTATTCCAGCTTTCTTCATAACAAATCTACTTCCCTTATTTTCTATTTTAGTGTATCTTAATCACGCGTCTTTTTCCATGAAAATTTCTTCAAAAAGGAAACATTAGAAATGAAAAGTTTCCCGAAAGATGTTTCATTGGATTGAACGCATGATAGGAAAGGAGATTCTATATGGAACTCGAACACAAACTTATTGCGATCTTGGGCAAGCCCATCGCAGAAGCAAGCAATGAAGAGCTTTATGAAGCACTCGTAGCCCTTGTCAAGGAAAAGGCGGCTGAAGTCCCTGATATCCGCAGGGATAGGAAGCTTTATTACATCAGCGCGGAATTCCTCATCGGGAAACAGCTTGGCAAGAACTTGATCAACCTTGATATCTTTGATGCGGTTGAAAGCATCCTGCGCAGAAATGGAAAGTCCCTTTCTGCCGTTGAAAGCATTGAAAAAGAGCCATCCCTGGGCAATGGCGGCCTGGGCAGGCTTGCCGCATGCTTCCTGGATTCCATCGCTACCCTCGACATGAATGGCGATGGCGTCGGACTTAACTACCACTTTGGTCTTTTCAAGCAAAAGTTCAAAGACCACAAGCAATACGAGATCCCAGATGAATGGCTGTCTGGCAAGAATATGCTAAGGGACACAGGCATCGGCTTCCCTGTCCAGCTTGCCGGCAAGACGTATATGTCCAGGATGTATGACATCGACATCATTGGATACAAGGGCGGAAAAAACTCCCTGCACCTGTTTGACCTTGATACCGTCGATGACTCTATCATCCATGACGGCATCCAGTTCGATAAGAAAGACATCGCTAAAAACCTAACGTTGTTCTTGTATCCAGACGATTCCGACCGCGATGGCAGGCTGTTGCGCGTTTACCAGCAGTACTTCATGGTCTCCAACGCCGCCCAGCTAATTATTAAGGAAGAGAAAGAGAAAGGCCACGACCTGTCCCGCCTGCATGACTATGTGGCAGTGCAGATCAACGACACCCATCCTTCCATGATCATCCCCGAGCTAATCAGGCTGCTGGTCGAAGAAGGCATCACCATGCGCCGCGCCACCGATATTGTGACAGGCGTGTGCGGCTATACCAACCACACCATCCTGGCGGAAGCACTGGAAAAGTGGCCGCTGGATTATCTACTGGAAGTCGTCCCGCACCTGATCCCATACATCGAGGCGCTTGACTATGGCGTTGCTTGCGCGTACAAGGCGGACAAAGACCTGCGCATCATCGACAAGGAAAACAAGGTCCACATGGCGCGCATGGACATGCATCTGTCGCATTCCATCAATGGTGTCGCCGCACTGCATACGGAAATCCTCAAGAATCAGGAACTCAACCGTTTCTTTGTCCAATATCCGTACAAGTTCAATAACAAGACCAACGGCATTACATTCAGAAGATGGATCATGCATTGCAACCATGAGCTTTCCAACCTGATCGACCTGTTGATCGGAGAAAACTGGAAGACGGATGCCAATCATCTGGAAAACTTGCTCCAATATTTCAATGACGACAATGTCCTGAATCAATTGCTCGACATAAAAAAGCGCAATAAGGAACGCTTGGCCGCCTTTATCAAGGAAAGAGAAGACATCGACATTAATCCCGATTCCATCTTCGATGCGCAGGTTAAACGTTTCCACGAGTACAAGAGACAGCAGCTCAACGCGCTATGGGTCATCTACAAATATCAACAGATCAAGAGTGGCCAGATCCCGCAACGCCCAATCACCGTTATCTTCGGCGGAAAAGCAGCGCCAGCCTACGTCATGGCAAAGAACGTCATTCACTTGATCCTCTGCCTGCAGGAACTCATAAACAATGACCCAGACGTATCCCCTTACCTCAAGGTCGTCATGTTCCAGAACTACAATATCTACAAGGCGGAGATCTGTATCCCTGCATGCGATATCTCTGAACAAATCTCCCTTGCGTCCAAGGAAGCATCCGGCACGGGAAATATGAAGTTCATGCTCAATGGGGCATTGACGCTTGGAACCGCAGATGGCGCCAACGTCGAGATTAGGCAGCTTGTCGGCGGAGAGAATATCTACATCTTCGGCAGAACATCCGATGAAGTCATCAACCTCTACGCGACAAACGGCTACCACGCCAAGAGCTACTATGACAAGGATGAAAACATCCGCAAGGTCGTCGACTTCATCGTTTCCGATGAACTCGCTGCCATTGGCGACAAGGGGATGCTACAGCAATTGCACGACAACCTCGTGTACAACGACTACTTCATGACTCTCCTTGATCTGGAAAGCTACGTTGCTGTCAAGGAGACAATGCTCCTTGACTATGAAAACCGTGATTGGTGGAAGAGAAAATCCCTTGTCAACATCGCAAAAGCTGGCTTCTTCTCCTCAGACCGCACAATCAATGAGTACAACCGCGATATTTGGCGCTTGAAGTAAGGATGCATTCCATGGTCATCATTGAAATGGATAATGGCGGGCTGATCAAAATCGAGCTTGACGAAAAAGCCGCGCCGGCGACTGTCGCAAACTTCAAGAAACTCGTATCCGAAGGATTCTACGATGGACTCACTTTTCACCGTATCATTCCTGGTTTCATGATCCAGGGCGGCGACCCAAACGGCAACGGCACAGGTGGTTCCAAGAACCGCATCAAGGGTGAATTCGCTGCCAATGGTTTCAACAATCCGCTCAAGCACACGCGTGGCGTAATCTCCATGGCTCGCGCCATGGATCCAAATTCCGCTTCTTCCCAGTTCTTCATCATGCATGCGGACGCTCCGCACCTCGATGGACAATATGCAGCCTTTGGCAAGGTGATCGAAGGCATCGACACAGTCGATGAAATCGCATCCGTGCGCACAGGTTTCCGCGACAAGCCAATCGTCCCGATTGTCATGAAGCGTGTATATATTTCTGAATAAACGAAAAGAAACGCCACAGGCGTTTCTTTTTTATGCGTCTTTTGTCTTGCGCGAAAAAAACCGGTTGCCCGGTCTAACAGGTAATGCTTAGTTCTTTGCGCTAGCCAGAGCCTGGTTAACGGCTTCCTTGATCGCCTCACTGGTGACAGTGGCGCTAGAAACGCTATCGACTTCCGTCGAATTGGCTTTTACGATTGCCTCTGGGATCTGCTCAAGGGCAGGGTCCGCAATGCCACTGGTCTCGCTATGTTCTTTGACAGTAACGCTTGTGATCGCAGAATCGCTCACGACAACCTCGACGACGACATCGCCATTCTTGCCTGCGCCAGTTCCAGAATACGTGCCAGCCTTGTACTTCGCCGTTGTTGTGCCGGATGAAGAAGAACATCCCGTCAACAAGAGAGTCGCTAATGCAATTGAAACAATGCTTCTTTTCATCATTTTAACCTCCACGCACAATTATACTCCTACTTTAAACTATTCTCGCCATGAAATCATCGGAACAATGCGTCCAATGAGTTCCGCGCAATGCCGCGCCGCTTTTTCCTCGAAAACATCATATGATTCTGAAACGCTTTCGTCCGCCTTGTCGGAAATCGCCCGCACAAGAACAAAAGGAATCTTGTTAAGCACGGCAACCTGCGCTATGGAAGCACCCTCCATCTCGCAACAATGCGCCGCGAATGTCTCCCTAATCCATGCCTTGCGCTCGCGCGTGCGCACAAACTGGTCTCCTGACGCAATTCTTCCCAGCCAGTGTGCAACACCCATATCCTCAAGCGCGCGCATACACTTACGCGCAATATCCTCATCAGCCACAAAATACCGCATGCCCGAGGAGGGAATTTCACCGTAGGCATAGCCGAAATTCACGGCATCCACGTCATGTTGCACAGCATCACGGGAAACTACGATATCCCCGATGTCCAAGCTGTTGTCCAGCGACCCCGCAACGCCGGTATTGACCAAGACATCTACGCAAAAAAAGCCGCACATGATTTCCGCACATACCGCCGCGTTCACCTTTCCCACGCCGCACTTGGCGATAATGACCTCAGTCCCGCCAATCATTCCCTTGCGAAAAACCATGCCTGCATAGGTCTTTTCCGCATGGGAGCCAAGCAGCGACACAAGCGATGCAATCTCAATGTCCATGGCGCCAATAACGCCAATCTTCATGCGCTGTACTCCATGTGCTTTTCGTCAATGCAAAGCAATGTCTTCGCAAGGTATCTATCCGCCAGCCACTTGGCCATCGCCAGGTTTTGGTCGAGATAGTTGCCACACTCCTCCGCAACAGCGCCAGGGATCTCTCCCGCAAAGTCCTTGATGAACGTAAACATCTCAATGACCAAACCCAATATATCCCTTGGCTTTAAGTCTCCTTCAAGCAAGACATAGAATCCCGTCCTGCATCCCATCGGTCCAAAATACACGACCCTATCCTTCCATGCATCATGATTGCGCAAAAACGTAGCGCCGAGATGCTCGATCGTATGCAGTTCAGCAGTGTTCATGACCGGCTCCTTGTTAGGCGCCGTCATACGCAAATCGAATGTCGTGATGACTGTATCGCCAAAACGATCCTTTCGCGACACATAGACCCCAGGCTCCAGCACAAGATGGTTTACCTGGAAACTTGCTATTTTTTCCATGATTCGATTTCCTTTCCATATGCGCAAGAATATCAGAAATCATGTGAAAAGAAAACCAGCGCGCAGCATCTCGTATATAATTGAAGCCATGAAAACAATCATAAGAATACTTTTGCCAGTGCTTTGCGCCATGGCAGCCCTCTTGCCCGCCAAGGCGGAGGACATCCGCATTGACCTAGGAGACTTCATATCCGACTACGCCTATATCGTCGACTACGAATCAGGGCAAGTCATTTCCGACAAAAGAAGCGCAGAACGAATCCATCCCGCGTCCATGACCAAGATCATGACAGCCATTGTGGCCATCGAAAACCTTCCCGACCTGAATGAGCGCATTCCAGTCACAGAAAGAGCTTTGGCTGGACTAAGGGAAGAAAATGCCTCTGTCGCTGGGTTTAACGTTGGCGATGAGCCAACCGTCCTTGACCTTCTCTATGGCGTTGCGCTTCCCTCTGGCGCCGATGCCTGCAACGTCTTGGCGTATCGCATCGCTGGTTCCATCGAAGGATATGTTGGCATGATGAACGACATGCGCGAAAAAACCGGCATGGTCGATACACATTTTGTCAATACAACCGGCATCACCGATGCCGACCACTACACAACTTGCCGCGACATGGCTTCCCTATTGGCGTATTGCGTTCAAAACGAAACATTTCGCACCGTCTTTTCTGCCCACTATGTCACAACGACCACTGGGCTGCATTTATCCTCTACCATCTGGTCGAACGCCGACAGGCTTGGGCTTGAGCTTCCTGGATACCAAGGCGCAAAGACCGGCTTTACGTATTCCGCAGGTCATTGCATCGCTGCGTGGGCGTATCTAGGCGACATGCCTTTGGCAATTGTCCTTGCCCACTCCGACACCGACATGGCAGAACCAACGCACATCAAGGAGCTAGACAAGGCATTGCATACCCTCTCCGCATGGAAACGCACCATCATCTCGTCCCCCGACCAACCGCTAACCACAATCACCGTGCATCATAGAAACCTAGATGAATCCATCGAAGTATCTGGCGTTGACTTCATCTGTCAAGATCTTCCCATCGATACCGATATTTCTGTCCATACCGACCTTCCCTCCGACATACAAGCAAGCATTGCCAAAGAAACACTTGATGGATCCATCAACATTACTGTCAATGGCGTGCCTTCCTACGCATGGGACGTATCCGTTGAAATACCGGCGGAACGTTCGCTGATGGGCAAGGTTTCCCTTTGGTTCGACCATTACCTTGGCAGCTGAAACAATTTTCACTTGCGAAAAAAATTTTCAAAAAGAAAACGCTTACAGCGTTTTTTTCATTGCACTCATTTCTCAATTCGCTATAATAGTGCAGAAACTAGGAGGCAATATGAGCAGAGTATACAACTTTTCAGCGGGACCGGCTGTCATGCCGGAAGAAGTACTCCAAGAAGCAGCGCAGGAGATGCTTGACTACAATGGTTCAGGCATGTCTGTGATGGAGATCAGCCATCGCTCCAAGCTTTTCCAGGGCATTATCGACACCGCCGAACAGGATCTCAGGGATCTCATGAACATCCCTGACAATTACAAGGTGCTTTTCATCCAAGGCGGCGGCCATGTTCAGTTTGCAATGGTTCCCATGAATCTGATGCAGAACAAAGTGGCGGATTACATTATTACCGGACAATGGGCCAAAAAGGCATGGCAGGAGGCGAAACTGTATGGCGAAGCCAATGCCGTCGCATCTAGCGCCGACAAGACATTCAGCTATATTCCAGATTGTTCAGACCTGCCGATCAATGAGAACGCGGATTATGTCTACATTTGCTTGAACAACACGATCTATGGAACAGTCTTCCATGAGCTGCCAAATACCAAAGGCAAGCCATTGGTGGCGGATATATCCTCTTGCTTCTTGAGCGAGCCGCTGGATGTATCGAAATTCGGCATCCTTTGGGGCGGCGTGCAGAAAAACGTTGGTCCAGCAGGCATGGCGATCGCCATTGTCCGCGAAGACTTGATCCGAGAAGACGTATTGCCATTTACACCGACAATGCTCAAGTACGATACATATGCCAAGAGTGGTTCCTTGCACAACACTCCGCCGGTCTATACAATCTACATGTGCGGCAAGGTGTTCAAGTGGCTGAAGAAGCAAGGCGGGCTTGAGGCAATGAAGCAGAGAAACGAAGAAAAGGCGAAGATCCTCTATGATTTCCTTGATTCCAGCAAGCTTTTCAAGGGAACAGTCGAAAAGAAGGATCGATCCATCATGAACGTCCCGTTTGTCACAGGCGATGCGGATTTGGACGCAAAGTTCATCAAGGAAGCGACAGCCGCAGGTTTTGTCAACCTGAAAGGACACCGTTCCGTTGGCGGCATGCGTGCCAGCATCTACAACGCCATGCCAAAGGAGGGCGTTGAGAAGCTCGTTGAGTTCATGAAAGAATTCGAAAAGGAGAACGCATAATGCCCAAGGTCTATACGCTAAACAATATCTCAAAAAAAGGATTGCGCCTTTTTGACGGTGGATACGAGATCATCGATTCCCCCGACAATGCGGACGCTGTTCTTGTACGAAGCGCTTCAATGCATGAAATGGAGCTGCCGAAAAGCACGCTTTGCGTTGCAAGGGCTGGCGCTGGCGTAAACAACATTCCTCTGGAAAAATATGCCAGCCAGGGAATCGTTGTCTTCAACACACCCGGCGCAAACGCCAATGCCGTCAAGGAACTTGTCCTTGCGGGCATGTTGATGAGCGCGCGCGATATCATCGGTGGCGTGCAGTGGTGCCGCGACAATGCGTCCGATGAAAACATTGCGAAAGACATGGAAAAAGCCAAGAAGCAGTTTGCTGGCAGAGAATTATCAGGCAAGACCCTGGGTGTCATTGGCCTTGGTGCCATTGGCGTCGAAGTCGCCAATGCAGCTAACAAGCTTGGCATGCGTGTCTTGGGCTACGATCCATACATTTCCTTGAAGAACGCCTGGATGCTTTCCCGCAGCGTACAGCATGCCAAGAGCTACGATGATATCTACAGCCATGCGGATTTCATTACGCTGCATGTCCCTGCCCTTGATTCAACGAAGGGAATGTTGAACAAGAAGGCTTTCTCCATCATGAAGAAAGGCGCCGTCATCCTGAACTACAGCCGCAATTCCTTGGTGGATGAGGAAGCAATGAAAGAGGCATTGGAAAACGGAACCGTATCTAAGTATCTGACAGACTTCCCAACGCCTGGCGTCATGGCAATGAAAAACGTGATTGCTACACCTCACCTTGGCGCATCCACGGACGAGGCAGAGGAAAACTGCGCGATCATGGCAGTCAATCAGGTCAGGGAATTCATTGAGAACGGAAACATTGTCAATTCCGTCAACTTCCCTGCATGCGACATGGGCAAGAAGACTACTGCCTGCCGTGTGTCTGTCATGCACCAAAACATTCCGAACATGATTTCCCAGGTAACAGCGGTCTTTGCGGCAGAGCATAACAACATCTCCAACATGACCAATGCTTCCAAGGGGGCGTTTGCATATTCCATGTTCGACCTTGAATCCGATGTCACCGAAGACACCATTCGCAAGCTCAGCGACATTAATGGCATCCTTCGTGTGCGTGTAATCTAAAAAAACCTCTTGCGAGGTTTTCCAAGAGATGGCGAATGCCATCTCTTTTATTCTGTAACAATGACACGCAATGTCCTCATGATCTCCTGTCCATCGCAATGGTAGCGATACACTGCAGCAACGGTGCCAGGAACGCTCGTATCAATTTCCTTTGGCAGGATCAAATACCCCTTCTCCATTGGATACGAATCCACATAATCCAATGGTTCAAAGCTTTCACCTACATTGACAATCGCATTGTTGCTGGTAAGCGTCAGGTATGGTCTTTCCGAAGACTTGAAATAACCGCTTGCGGCAAGCGAAAAAGCAGAACAAGACAACGCCGCAAGACAAACAGCTGTCGCATATGACGACCTAGAACGCACTACTTCCCCTCTTTCAAGGCGCTTCCTCAAAGCCTCCATCTGCTGGGCAGGCAGCCAGCTCTTCAGCATTGAGCGCAACTGCCTTGGATCAGCATTATGCTCCAAGGCAAGACGGATCTCCCTCATCTGGGCAAAATTGTACATGGAAGTCGCATACAAGGCGACCTGCGCGTCAGAAAGCCCGTTCTCACGTCCCAGGCGAATCTGCTCCTGTTGCAGCGGACCGAGCTCTTTGTCAAACATGGAAAACATTCTCTTTCCAATCATTCACATCACCTCCACTATTCTTATTGTCCAGAAAAGACAAAAACCCACAAAAAAACAATGGCTCTCGCCATTGCCTAGAATCTTTCCTCCAGCCCGAGAATCATGTTGACGCGTCTTTCGTGCCTTCCGCCCTCAAACTCAGTGCCGATAAACTCATCAACGATCATCTTCGCCAGTTCCTGCCCAACGACCCTTGCGCCAAAGGACAGCACATTCGCATTGTTGTGAAGACGGGCATACCTTGCACTGTATGGCTCCGAGCATGTGACGCAACGCACGCCCCTCACCTTGTTGCATACAATCCCGATACCTACGCCCGTTCCACAGATCGCAATACCCCTGTCCGCTTCTTTCGCCACGACAGCCCTGGCTACCTTTTCGCCAAAGACAGGATAATCGACCGACTCCGAAGAATCCGTTCCAACGTTGATCACTTCATGCCCCTGTCCTTCCAAATATTCCTTGATGCACTGCTTCATTTCGACCGCTGTATGGTCATTTCCGATTACGATTCTCATATGGCACTAGCCTCCTCTTTCCTTTGTCTTCGATGAATCAACCATGCCCCAAAAAGGAACACAAATATCGCTATAAACTGTGATGTTGAAAACGGTCCAATGTTCCCCCTTTCAACATCGCCCCGGAAAAACTCAATAGCAAACCTTCCCGCGCTATACAGCATAAGGTAAAGCGATGCATTGTCCTTCATGCGTTCTTCCTTCCGCATGTTCCACATCAGGACAAAGAAAACCAGAAAGTCACCCAGGGAAGAAAGCAATTGCGTTGGCACCAGCTTCACCCCAGAAGGCGCCAAGGATCCTACGGGAAAGGAAACACCAATCACTGAATCCGTCTGCACGCCATAGCAGCACCCCGCAAAAAAACACCCAATACGTCCAAAGCCTTGCGCCAAGGCAACGCATGGCACCAATGCATTGAAATACTTCATGAAATCCCAATGGTTCATCCTCGCATATATAAACGCCGAAAAAACACCACCAACGATGCCTCCATAGACTACCCATCCCCCAGTGCCTAACACCGAAAGCGGATCCTTCATGAACTGTTGAAAGTTAATGAGGCAGTACGTGATCTTCGAACAAAGATAACCGCCTGCCAGGCAAGCGAAGACAAACGAATCGATTTTGTCCTTTTCCAGACTGTATTTTACGGCCAATTTTTCCGCAAGCCAGAATGCAAACAACACGCCAATCCCAATCATGACTCCATATCCATGGATTGTAATTGGTCCGATTGTCAGCCAATCATTGAACATATGCCTACCTCCATCCGCCATATTCTACGCGATTTCAAGCATAATGAAAAGCCAAATGCGCCTATTCGCCATCATTCTATGCTATAACTTATTAGAAGACCAAGGAGAACCCAAAATGAACATACTTTTTGTCACACCAGTGGAAAGCAAAGACGCAAAAGAGCGATTCATCGCCCTATGTCCTGATATTCGCTTTATGTCCCGTGAAAATATCATGGCCAAGGATATCGAAGATGCCGAAGTAATTCTAGGCAATCTCCCCATGGATATGCTCACGCATGCCAAAAAACTCAAGTGGATCCAGCTTGACAGCGCTGGCGCAAACAATTACTGCAACCTAGACAAAGACATTGTCCTAACAAATGCATCTGGCGCATATGGAACCGCCATCTCTGAACATATGCTTGGATGTGTTCTCATGGTAATGAAAAATCTCGCGCGCTATAACGAACTTCAAAAGAGCATGGATTCAACAAACCTCGGCTCGGTAAACACCATATCTTCATCAAAGGTTCTTTCCGTAGGATTGGGCGACATTGGCAGTTCATTCGCCCAGAAAATGCATGCGCTAGGCGCAACAGTCTATGGGGTCAGGCGTTCTTTGCACGACAAGCCAGACTATATCCAGGAATTATACACAATGGACAACATGGATGAAATCCTGCCTGAGTGCGATGTCGTAGCCCTATCCATGCCCGAAACACCCGAGACAATCAATATGTTCGATGAGAGAAGATTGCGCCTAATGAAACATGGCGCAATCCTTGTCAATGTCGGCAGAGGCTCGGCCATCGTTACCAACGACCTATATGAAATAATGAAGGAAGAACATCTTTCAGGCGTGTGCCTGGATGTGACGTCCCCCGAGCCACTCCCCCGCAACCATCCCCTTTGGACGACAAAGCATGTCTACATCACCCCGCATATTTCCGGAAGATTCAACGCTGCCGTCACATACGACAAGGTTCTCGATATCTTCTACGATAATCTTTCACGATACCTTGGCAATCTTCCATTGAAAAACGTTGTAGACAAGAATCGCGGTTACTAAAAAGACGCTGCACAAGCGTCTTTTTGCATAAAAAAAAAGGAACCAAACTGTCCCGCTCTATTTCGCCGGTTTTTCAACCGTTTATTTCTATATTTCGCCCGATATCTTGACGATCATCGGTTTGTTTCTATATTTCGCCTGGCCGCAAAGCCAGTCAATCAATTCGGGCGCAAGGATTTCACCTGCTCTTACCGAGGCAATTTCCTTTGCGCATGAAGTAGTTTACTCGTTTACTGTGGTTTGTCAAGACCTTTTTTGTTTTTTTTAAAGATTCATTTCCTACGAAAAGAATGATAGCGTTTTCATTTCTATCTAACAAAATGCAGGACGCGCAATGCGTTGCACAAAAGATAATTTCCGTATGTTTTCCTACCTTTCGATGTCAATCTTTCCTATCTCATTTTTCACCTTTAGCTGGTATAATGTCACGGTACATTCAGGAGGTATTTCGAAAATGAAAATCGAAACGAAGTGCATCCAGGCAGGCTATGTCCCGAAAAACGGCGAGTCTAGACTGATGCCGATCGTACAAAGCACTACTTTCAAATATGACACAAGCGAAGATATGGGAAAGCTTTTTGACCTAGAGGCCTCAGGTTATTTCTATACTCGCCTGCAAAACCCCACAAACGATTATGTTGCGGCGAAAATCGCCGCTCTTGAGGGCGGCACCGCCGGCATGCTGACATCTTCTGGACAAGCAGCATCTTTCTATTCTGTATTTAACATTGCTGGCTGTGGCGACCACGTTGTTGCTTCTTCGACAATCTATGGCGGCACCTTCAACCTCTTTAACGTGACAATGCGCCGCATGGGAATCGATTTTACATTCGTTGATCCAGATTGTAGCGATGAGGAACTAGAAGCCGCCTTCAAGCCAAACACAAAGTGTGTCTTTGGCGAAACCTTGGCAAACCCTGCCTTGATCGTCTTCGATATTGAACGCTTTGCGAATGCAGCGCATGCCCATGGCGTGCCGCTGATCATTGACAACACATTCGCCACGCCAATCAATTGCCGCCCTATCGAATTCGGCGCGGACATCGTGACACATTCCACCACCAAATACATGGATGGACATGATGCATCTGTCGGCGGCTGCATCGTTGATTCCGGAAAGTTCGATTGGAACAAGCATGCGGACAAGTTCCCTGGCCTTACAACGCCAGATGAGTCATACCATGGGATTACATACACCGAAAAATTCGGTCTTGCTGGCGCCTTCATCACCAAGGCAACAGCGCAATTGATGAGAGACTTTGGATCAATACAATCTCCCATGAACGCTTATCTCCTTAACCTTGGTCTTGAATCCCTTGCCGTGCGCATGGACAGGCATTGTTCCAATGCGTTAAAAGTCGCGGAATACCTCGAAGCCAGTGACTTGGTATCCTGGGTCAACTATCCTGGACTCAAGTCAAACAAATACTACGAGCGCGCGCAAAAGTATATGCCCAATGGCACATGTGGCGTTATTTCCTTTGGCGTCAAGGGAGGACGCGAGGCTGCCAGCAGTTTCATGAAGAACCTAAAGGTGGCTATCATCGCGACACATGTAGCAGACGCACATACTTGCATCCTGCATCCTGCATCCTCAACGCATCGACAGCTAACGGATGAAGAGTTGATCGCCAGTGGGGTCAGCCCTGACCTTGTCAGGCTTTCCGTTGGCATTGAGAATGTAGACGACATCATTGCGGACATCGACCAAGCGTTGAAGGCAATCTAGCCTACACACCCATTGGCAAAGACATCTAGGCGCAAATCTGATACAATATTTGACTATGAGGTGATACTATGCCGATAAAAATACCTGAAACATTGCCAGCCAAGAAAACCTTGGAAGATGAAAACATCTTTGTCATGACTAATATGCGCGCCGAATCACAGCAGATCCGAGCGCTTAGGATATTGATCCTGAACCTGATGCCTACCAAGATCGTCACCGAGACACAGCTTGCGAGGCTTTTGGGAAATACCCCCCTGCAAGTGGAAATGCACTTGTTGAAGACAAGCGACCATATGCCGAAAAACACTTCGCAAGAACATATGCTTGCTTTCTACAAGGTATTCGACCAAGTCAAGGACGAGTTCTTCGATGGGCTTGTCATTACCGGCGCCCCTGTCGAGGAAATGCCGTTTGAGGAAGTAGACTATTGGTCGGAGCTTTGCGAAATCATGGAATGGTCCAAGACCCATGTATATAGCACATTCCACATTTGCTGGGGTGCGCAGGCAGCGCTGTACTACCATTACGGCATCAAGAAATACCAGTTGCCTGAAAAGCTTTTCGGTGTCTTTGGACATACCGTGACCCACAAGGGATCGATCCTATTCCGTGGTTTCGACGATGTATTCATGGTGCCGCATTCCCGCCATACAATGGTTCGCAAGGAGGATATCCTCGCCTGCAAAAAGCTAAAGATTCTTGCGGAAAGCGAGAAGGCAGGCGTATACGCGATTTCCACCGACCTAGGTCGCCAAGTGTTTATCACAGGGCATTCCGAGTACGATGCGGACACATTGGAAAAAGAATACCTGCGCGACAAGAGCCAAGGGTTGCCAATCCATGTTCCAGAAAATTATTATCCTGGAGACGATGATACCAAGCGCCCAATATGTTCGTGGCGCTCTAGCGCAAACCTGCTGTATTCAAACTGGCTGAATTACTTTGTCTACCAGGCGACACCATACGATGTCAATACCGTCCTTGATTTCCCGTTTGACTGACCATGCTTTCCAAGGGATGACTTCCGTCATCCCTTTTTCAATGCGTTAATCATATAAAAAGACCCGGATATCGAACCGGATCTTTGTTTCAAGCTATGCGTTGATTGTGTAGTCGATGTAACTGCCTTCCAATGCTTTTGCCTGATTAGCAACATTAAGAACATCGGAAATGATAGCGCCTGGTTCAGTGAAGAACTGACGCTTTGCGACAACCTCATTCTCGCTGACTGCGCACTCATATCCCGCAGGATCCATGATGTCAACAAATGATTTAGCGCCATCCGCATCCTTGAAGGAGGCCTTGTGAGCAACATTCACGAGTGTATCCTCTGGATATTCCTTGTTGAACTCATCGTCTTTTGCCAAAAGCGAGGCGATGAACGCAAGGTCGAGATACGGATAGACAGAAGCTACTTCCTTGGCTTCATCCGAATATTCAGGCTCTTGCACCTTCTCCGTTTCATCACTGATCTCGACAAAATGAATTTCGTCATCGACCTCAGCATTGTCCTTCTTGCTGTTTCTCCTGTTCTTGACTACAGTATATGCAACCGCCGCAACAGAGATAGCCGCAGTCGCAACCGTGCCGAAAATTAGTCTTTTAAACATTGGCTTAGTTCCTTTCTTCATATGTCACCCCTATTGTAGCACATTCAATGCTGATTGATATACTCCATTATGGAAACAGCGTTGGCAGCGGCACCCTTTCTGATCTGGTCGCCACAGCACCATAAGACTAGCCCGTTCTCATTTACAAGATCCTTGCGGATTCTTCCAACATGGACAAGATCCTGGTTGGATGTATCCAGCGGCGATGGAACGTGATCTTTCACAAGGACATCTCCCTTGAATGCCGCAACTGCTTTTTCCGCGTCTTCCACGGAAACAGGGTCTTTTGTCGTAAATACGACAGAAATCGAATGTGAGCGATATACAGGAACCCTGACACATGTGCAGGTGACCTTGAGATCTGGCAAGTGCATGATCTTTCTTCCCTCATTTTGCATCTTCATTTCCTCTGTCGTGTAGCCATTGTCAAGGTAAGAGCCAATTTCCGCGATGCAGTTGAACGCAATCTGCTGGGGGAAGACCTTTGACACAACCTCGCTGCCTTCAGAAACCGCCTTTACCTGATCGCGCAATTCATTCAATCCCCCAATACCCGCGCCAGAAACAGCTTGGTATGTCGTGGCAGAAACCGTCTCCAAGGGACTCAATGCGCTGATTGGCGCCAAGGCCATGTAGGTAATGATCGTGGAACAGTTAGGATTCGCAATGATGCCATTGTGCTTCAAGGCATCCTCGCCATTGATTTCCGGAACAACCAGCGGCACATCGTCTTCAAGACGGAAAGCTGATGAATTATCAATATATACAGCGCCTGCTTCTTTGATCAAAGGACGATAATGCTTCGACATCGCATTGGACACCGCCCCGAGAACATAGTCCAAACCTTTTAGGTTATCAGCGTCCGCCACCTGTATGACAATGTCTTCACCCTTATACTTCAAAGTCTTTCCCGCCGATTTCTCTGACGCAAACAATCTCAGCTCCTCTACATCGAGGTTTCTCTCTTCAATGCATTCCAGCATCTGCCTGCCAACAGCGCCAGTAGCGCCTAGGATTCCTACTTTCATTTTGTGTTTTCCTCCGTAATAAACTTATCATAGATACACTTGATCGCTTTTTCAAAGTCCCTGTTTGTCACACCTACGACAATGGACAGTTCATCGGCTGTCTGATTGATGATCTTAATGTTGATCTCATTGCGTCCAAACTCCGACAAGAAGCGTCCAGATGCGCCAGGAACAGCTTTCATTCCACGTCCCACGACCGCTACAAGCGCGATATGATCCTCGATCTTTAGGTCGTCTGGCTTTACTTCTTTCTTCAAGCGATTGACAATCTCGTACAAACAATTATCCACCGCCTTGCTTTGGACAATAATGGAGAACGTGTCGACCGTTACGGGAACACTCTCGATCGATACATGGTAATCCTCAAAAACAGACAGTATCCTGCGCAAGAAGCCAATCTCGGTAGAGCTATGACTCTTGGCAAGGGTAATGCATGTATAGTCCTTCCTGCCGGTAATTCCCGTTACCGCGCGAGGTGGCTCAATCTTGTCCATCTCGGAACAATCGTCCATAATCATCGTTCCTGGATTGCTTGGCTCATTGGTATTGCGAATATTGATCGGAATATTCTTGGAGCGCACAGGGAACACCGCATCATCATGCAACACATTTGCGCCCATGTAGCTCATTTCCCGCAATTCACTGTATGTTATGCATGGAATGCCGATAGGATTCTTGATAATCCTTGGGTCGGCCACAAGAAAGCCGGAAACATCTGTCCAGTTCTCATACACATCAGCGTTAACGATATTGGCAATCACCGAACCAGTGATATCCGATCCACCGCGCGACATCACCTTGATGACCCCATTTGGCATGGCACCATAGAAGCCAGGTATCACAAGCCTGTTGTTTGACTGGCAATACCTCTCCAATAACTCGTTTGTCCTATCAAGATTGATTTCCCCATCGTAGTTGAACGCTATGACATCTGCCGCATCGACAAAATCCGCCCCTAGGTATTCCGCAAGGCACAAACCTGTCAGATATTCCCCACGCGAGACAAGGAAATCACGGTTCAGGTCTCGCTCCATTTGTCTTTCGATCTTCTCGAATTCGTGATCCAAGTCGATCACTAGGCCAAGGTCATTCTTGATTCGGTAGTACTTATCCTTGACAAGGTTGAAGATTGACTCATGGGAAACCCCATAGCGCACATGTGCCTCGCACAAATAAAGCAGATCAGTGATCTTGTGGTCTTCGTGAGACTCCTTTCCACAAGCACTCGTAATCACGAATTTCCTTGAGGGGTCCGATTCAACAATGTCTTTGACTTTCTTGAATTGCGCACTATTAGCAACCGAAGATCCCCCAAACTTTACTACCTTGATCATTTTGCCACCTCGGCGACAAACATGCCGCTGTCATTCAAGTCTTTGACTATCTCGCTTAATTCATTAATCGTCATGCGCTTGGTAACCACGGCGCATTCGCCCGCTTCCTTATCCACATATGATGCCGCCTTGTCAATATTTGCGCTGCGGATGTAAAACACCCCGCAGTATGTCGAATTATCCACAATGACATTGTCTTTGGGATTGATCTCAGGATCTTGTTTCTTCCAGATATCCACGATATTCTGCACAACCGCGTGCGCCGTAGGCAGCGAACCCGCGCCTTGGCCGACAAACGTTGCCGCGCCAAGCGTCTTGGACACGCTCTCGATGCAGTTGAAGTTCAACGGAATGTTGGAGAAAACGTCTTCTTTTCGCAAGAATGCAGGCATGACCATTGCCGACACCCGCGCGCCATCTCTCTTTGCCTTTCCTATAAGCTTGCATGCATACCCGTTCTTTTCGCAAAACGCAAGATCGACCTGATCGATATTGCGGATGCCATATGTCAAAATGCCATCGATGTTCGGTATTACGTCAAATGCCTTGACGCATGATAACGCCACCTTGTATTTCACATCGAAGCCATCAATATCATCGGAAGGATCCTTTTCGGCATAGCCAAGGGATTGCGCCTCTTTCAGCATTTCCGCAAAACTCTTTCCCCCGCTTGCCATTTCACTCAGGATATAGTTGGTTGTTCCATTGAAGATGCCTCGGAAGCCATCAATGTCATCCACTCTTCTGGTGCGGTCAAGCGATGCCATCCATGGGATGCCTCCGCCACACGCAGCCTCATAGTGAACCGCCACATCATGCGCCAAGGCGCACGCAAACAGCTCCCCACAGCTGTTCGCAAGCATCTTCTTATTGGAAGTCACAACATGCTTGCCCTTTGCCAGAGCCTCTAGGCAGAACGTTCGAGCAGGCTCGATGCCGCCCATGCATTCCACGACAACGTCAATCTCCGGGTCATCCAGGATATCCTTGGCATCCTGCGTGCAACGCGGATCAACCAGTTCCCAGTCAAACTTGACAAGAATCTTTTTGACCGACAATTCCCGGACTTCCCAGGTTGCGCCAGCATCTATGATTTCACGCACTCCCTTGCCTACAATCCCATGTCCTAATAATCCGATTTTCATATCCACCTCACTAGTTTGTTTCCATTTCAAACACACTTGTTTTTGAATCTTGAACAGTGTATCATTTCTCTAGCGTCTTTACAAGGAGAAAAAGAAAATGCCAGATTACATCAGTTCAAGAAATAAACAAGAATGTGTTTCTGCCAGTGAGGCGGTCATCAAAGGACTTGCGCCTGATGGCGGATTATACACCCCTGCTTCAATCGATGCGCATATTGCTCCATCGCAAATCCTAGGTCTTTCCTACCAAGAAACATCCCTTTGCATTCTCAAGGCAATGCTCACGGACTATGACGATGATGAACTGCGCGCTTGCGTCTATGGCGCATACGACCAGAAATTCAACGCAAAGGAAATTGTTCCGCTCCAGAAATACAGCCAAGGATACCTGATGGAGCTTTGGCATGGTCCAACCAGCGCTTTCAAGGATATTGCGCTGACCATTTTGCCCCGTTTGTTGACATGCGCATATAAGAAGAAAAACCGCAGCGATATTATTTCTATCCTGACTGCCACCAGCGGCGATACCGGCAAGGCAGCGCTCTCTGGCTTTGCGGATGTCCCAGACACCGCGATCACCGTCTTCTACCCGGAAATCGGTGTTTCCGCCATTCAAAAGAGACAAATGAACACTTCTGAGGGAAACAATGTGGATGTCATCGCAGTCAGAGGAAATTTCGACGATTGCCAAAGAATGGTCAAAGAGGCAACATCTTCAAAAGAGGTCTTGGAAGCGCTTGACAATGTGACGATCTCTAGCGCCAATTCCATCAATGTCGGTCGGCTTGTCCCCCAGGTCGTCTATTATTATTCTTCATATGCGAAACTCATTGAACAAGGCGCAATCAAGTGCGGTGACCCAGTAAACTTCTGCGTCCCCACGGGAAATTTCGGGGATATCCTGGCAGGATACCTGGCAATGAGCCTCGGTCTTCCCATTAACAAGCTAATCTGCGCATCAAACGCAAACAACGTCCTGACAGATTTCCTCAACAGCGGTACCTACTCCCTCAAGCGCGATTTCTTGACAACCATGTCGCCATCCATGGATATCTTGATTTCCTCCAACCTTGAAAGACTCCTGTTCATGGTTTCGGACTACGACGACAAGCTTGTCGCAAGCTTAATGGCGCAACTCAAGGAAAAAAAGGAATATACCGTTACGGAAGAAATGAAAAAGCGCATAGACGCGCATTTCAAAGGATATTGGGCAAGCGAGGA
>OMYM01000324.1 GCA_900315225.1 uncultured Erysipelotrichaceae bacterium
AGCTTGATGGCTAATTCTCTCTCACGACTTTCTAGGATTCTCTGTCACGCATACAATGCAGACAAGGTTATTATCATCCTGGACGAATACGACACTCCTCTCCAGTCGGCCTACCTGAATGGATGCTGGAAGCAGGCTGCCGAGTTTTTCGGTCTTCTTTTCAAGAAGATATTCAAGGAAAACAAATATCTCGGTAGGGCATTGATCACCGGGATCTCCAGGGTTTCGAAGGAGAGTCTGTTTTCTCCGTTCAACAGCCCAAACATGTGTTCCGTCACTGCCCCATTCTATGAGGACACCTTCGGCTTCACGCAAGAGGAGGTCGATGATGCTTTGCGTGAATATGGCTTGGTGGAAAAGCATAATGAAGTAAAGCACTGGTATGACGGCTACTGCTTCGGTCACAAGGACGGCATGTACAACCCGTGGTCAATCGTCAATTTCCTTTTAAATGGCGAGACGGATTCGTACTGGACAAACACTGCTTCCAACGAGGTTGTCTCACATGTGATCAAAAACGGTTCTCCTGAACTCAAGGACAAGTTCATGACCCTCATGCAGGGTGGCACTGTCACTGTTAAGGTGAATGAGGACACAACCTACATGACCATGCTTGCAAAAAGCGAGGCGATATGGGGTCTTCTCCTTGCCTGTGGTTACCTAAAGGCCGTCAAAAGGGAAGGAATACACCCTTGCCATTGTCAACCAAGAGGTCAGGGAAATGGTGGATGGACTTGTCTTGGCATGGTTCAATACGCAAAACGACCAAAGGTCGCACGATGAATTCACGCAAGCCCTGGCTGATTGCAACGAGGAGAAGATGCAAACAAGTCTTTCAGCTCTCTCCATGGAGTTGATTGGCTCTAGTGACGGATCGGACCACGAAGGTGATCATGAGCCGGAGAAATTCTACCATGGCTTTGTGCTGGGCATCGTTGCCGCCTTGCGAAGCCGCTTTGTGATCAGCTCCAACCGTGAGAGCGGAACAGTGAGGAGCGACATACTGATGGAACCAAAAGACAGTGAAAAAGACAAGGGGATCATCATTGAGTTCAAGGTTTTCAGCCCCAAGGAGGAAAAGGATCTTGAAGGTACATGTGCCAGGGCTTTAGATCAGATCGAAAGGAAGCAATACGCACAGGAACTGATGCGATGGGGAATTCCGGAAGACAGGATTGTGAAATTCGGCATCGGCTACAAGGGCAAGGAGGCATTGGTTAAAAAAGCATGAAGGTTGTTGTCATATGCGATGGCTTTGTCTTCCTTGGTTCATGTTTATCGTATAACGCATGAGATGTGTTTCTGGGATTGAAAGATAGTTCGATTATAACAGTCTTGGTTCTCAAGGGCATTGATAACGATTATATGTTATGGAAAGAAGGACGCTAAGGGATATTATTTAGATCTACCAACAAATGATTTTGTCGATCTAGCCTCGAATTATTTTAGATGTATTAGCTTTGCACAAGAGAATTCAAAGCAGAAGCTTACCACCCGTGTGCAAGGAGGGATTTTTGTAGAATATTTTGGCTGCCCCAATGACATCTTCCACTGGCCTAGCATTGCCATCCTTGAACTCAAGGGTACTTTTACTGTGATTCATTGGGAAACCATATCCCATTCTCTTTGCCTGCATGCGCTTTAAACGCCCAGCAAGCGGAACGATATACCTGACAACATTTTCCCGGAAAGTCTCGATATCTTCCTTCCCATAGCAATTGCGAACCATCCTGTCATATCCCATACGGCGGTGAACCGCAAACTCCAGTCTTGGTGATTTCAACCTTATGACGTGAACCCTTCACTTGAATTGTGAAAAAAAAGATGCAGTCTCCCTTTCGATGTGCTACAATGCACTTGTTATTTTTCAAAGAAAGAAAGGGGGCCACATCCATGCCTAATATTCTAGTACAGTTCGCCGACGTAATCAAGGGCTGTTTCACAGCTTTCGACAGAATGATATTCAGGGGGCGCATAATGCCGCTCTGCACGGACTCCGGCGCGATAAGCTACGCGCTCAACGGGGCCAAGGTTCCTCTTCAAGGACTGGAAGGAATATTCGGAAAAGATAACCGGGGAAATCATCTCGCACGCCGAGAAGACATGCGCC
>OMYM01000018.1 GCA_900315225.1 uncultured Erysipelotrichaceae bacterium
CTTTGTATTCCTTTGGGCAATGGGGACAACAACTTCATTTCCCCCTTCTTGATCATCTCAGTTCCATTGAAGTTCGATAAGCCATAGGCATATGCATCCACGTCCATGAAGCCCCATTTGACTTGGTTTTCCGTTGGTATCACTTCTTCCACCACGGTAAATGCAAGGGGGAACTTGCCAAAGTCAATGACAAGCTTTGTACCCTTGGGAATCGTTACGCTTGTTCCTTTTTCAAAGAAGAAGCGTAGCTTTGCCTGGAGACAATCATGGTTTTCCCTTAAATCCCTGGCGATCTTGGCAATATTTGCGCCAGAAGACATGATCTTCCTTGAAACCTCTTCTACCAAAGTTTTCCCTTCCCATACAATCGAGCGTTCTATCCTTGCCTTGAGGGTCGATTTATACTGGGAAATCAATTGTGCAATGACGGGTTCCATCTTTCGCTTGCCTTTCTCACCAGGCTGGGAGTACACCTTATCCAAAAGCACTTCTGTCTCGCCAAGTATCATTGAACCCATGTCATCCACCGCTTCCACATATTCTTTTCTTGCGTCCCTGTCTCTCATTTGGGTAATATCATCAAAATCTTCCAAAAGGGATTGGTAGGCGTTGTATCTATCGACATGTTGGTGCTTCACGGCAAGTTTCAGGAGAAAATCCTCTTTCTTGTATGGATTGATGCGCTCACAGCTGTTCATGTGGGAGTTCATGTTTAACAGTTCCTCATATGAAAGGTTTGTTCCAAGCGCCAGTCTACAAAGGAATGCCTTGTTTTCGCTTAGTGAAAGGTGAGTGATCATATCTTTCATGATTTTTTCTGACCGACATTCTTCATCTTCAAGGCCGTATTTTTGATAGTTTTGCGCCAAAATGTCTGCCATTTGACCAACCATCGCTAAGGTTTTGTCTGATAATGAATCGTTTAGTGCCTCATTTGTGACCATTGCGGGAGTAATGCCCGCGCACGTTTCATTTTCGAACATTCCCAGCAACATAGCCACGCCATTGATTTTTACCACCGTGTCGGGAAAAACCTTCAACTCTTTGAGCATCGCAAAAAGCAATCTCTGCGCTTCATTCTCATATGCAAACAATTCCTCCATGGATGCATCCTTCATCCACGATGAAATTCGGTTTTCGTCAATTTCTTTTTGAATCTTTTGGGTTAAACCAGTATATCCAGCCATACGCTGCCCTTTCCTTTCGCCTGGTAGATGACAGCAATCCCTTGATCATCATCCCTTGGCAACACTTTTTCTTCTTCGATAAACCTATCGATCTTCTCCGTTAAATGCAATACGTTCAATGGACAGCTGTACACGCCATCCGTAATAACCGCGAAGGAATCCAAATCGCCAAGGTTTCCTTGGCGAATCCTGATATGTTTAGCTAGGTCATTGGATGAAGTCAGGTATGTCTGGTTCATCAGAAAGCCAATCTCAGGCATGCTGAGGATCTCAAAACATGTATCAGACCTGTGTTTCCTCAATATCATTCCATCCCCTAGATGCAACGACATCCAACGATTGATGTTCTGGTCGACAATGACCGCCATTGCCGTGGAAGCAAGGTCATCCTCTTGGCAATTGTATTTCCAAGAGAATTCCCTTAGCTTGGTGCGGGTGAACTGTGCCATGTGTTCGGCAGCACGTGTCTTTGACATACGCAATAGCGTTGCCTCATTGTCAAAGAGATATTCCAGCCATGCATTGGACATCTCTTCTGCCCCTTGCCTAGCAAGCCTTGCCGTCCCTGCGCCATCGCATCCAACAATGACATGAATGCCATCCCTGGATCTCTTTTTCATTGCGTCCTGACATTCAACATTCATATTCTCATGTTGCATTCCTTTGAATGCCAATCCCTTCGCAAACATCGTTGCTCGGATATCTCCGTTCTTCTTCCTCGCTTCCATCATCTCCATGGTATTTCTCCTTTATCATTTTCTCAAACGAGCTTTTCAGCTCATGTATAATCTACACCCACGAAAATAAAAAAATGAGCCAGGCAGGCAATATGAGAAACGATTAAGAATATCCGTTCCAGAGATCTGGTCGATCAAGCATAGAAAAGAGCGGAGAAAACGGCGAAGGGCGTGGAGATCGATTGGAAAAAGCCCGTTGAGGTGAGCTTCGAGAAGTGATGGGTCAACTTCTCGCTTGCCTATGGCAACATAAAGCGCTGGTTGTACGGCGAGGGGAAACGCCAAGGAACTGAGCAAACGTATGAATCTCAACAAGGTCAAGTACAGGCTTGGAAGGAACTTCGAGAGAAATGTAAGACCCCAGCATGCGAGGCACGCATTCTACTGTTGACGCCGCACCAGCAACGAGCTTGTCAAGTATTTATATTTATTTAACCATTGAAATTTAATTATTATCAAAAGAAATTCTGCCAGAAGATGTTTTCATCATGCCGTTTTTCACTTTCTGGATACCTGGGATACTTCAGAAACAACCCACTCGGGCGTTTGGAAACACTTTTTTGCTTTATTGTGTTCGTCAAGCATGCTCTACTACCGTTTACAAAAAAACTTCACTTCATGAAAAAGCGGTTATTAACCGCTATTTGAATACCATTGGATATTATCCGACTTATTTATTGGTTCTCACCAAGTTCACACATATATATAGCAGCGGTCGAAGACCGCTGCTTTCATGTTATACTCTGATGCACGATTAGGTGAAATGCCGCATTGTCTGCCTGCTGTTATATGCGGAACGATTGTAATATCTGTTCCAGATATTTGATCTTTCCGGTATATTTCATCGCATTCTATCTCGTACACTCCTCTACCCAGCTGATGAAGTTGTCCGTGGAATTCCCTGTTCTTTCTGCCTGCGTATGACCTTGTCCCCATACGGTTTCAAAATCCACGCTTTCTACTGTACTATAGTTTTTCAAAGCAAGAGCCAAATTCATTTCGGTAGACAACGCGCAATCGCCCTGGTTGATTCCCGTGCGGATCCGCCAGTATTTCGCGACTGTACTATCGCCAAATCCTTTCGAACTTTCCAGCAGGTAATAGAGAGGCGTATACATGTTGAGCCTGACATCAACGGCATTGCCAACACTATCGGTCTTGGTAAGATCGGATACATAATCAGATGCATATTCATTGTTTAAATCCGTAAGTATCTCTGCCAATATGCTGTCAAAGTGGGTTCCATTTCCATCCCCATAGCCAAAGAGAGTGTTTTCACCTTGACCAGCATCTAGTTGATCGAATGCCCCAAGACTCTTTGAAGCTGATTTCAAGTTTTTCACAAAGGAAGAAATATCGCTGATCGTGACAGTATTGCTATCCGAGTCATAAACCACCCATTCTCCATTGGCATTGAGTGCATCAATATAATCTTGGGCTGTTTCATAAGTGCCGCTTAAAGACAAACTAGAAGAAGATCCTGTTCTTTGAATGTCATCGATCTCTTCAAAATTCACTTGCGAAGAGTTTCCTTCTGAATGATCAGGGGAATTTTCCTGCGGTTCCTCACCATTTCCTGGACCTCCTCCATAAGGCATCGCGCCTCCACCATGGTCGCCAAATTGATCTTGGGAAGAAGAAGCATCATAAGGGAAAGAAGTATCAGCCAGGAAGTTGTTCAGGGATCCTTCAATGACTGATTTCATATACTCATAGTAAGAGCCAGTTTGATAGATGCCTTGTTCCGATTCTTCCAATGTCAGCACATTGCCATTTTCATCTTTGATTCCAGCTTCATTGATATAAGCCGCAAACGCTTCGGCAAGCCGATCAGAAATTGCTTGTTCTTCTTCAGATAAGTCATTCCTTGTTGTTCCAAGCATCCATTCATACGCTTCATCTGCTGTATCTAGATTAGTGATCGGGCACCAGCACATGGAACCTAACACGGCATCGGATATTCCTTCTACAGCACCAATCTCTTTTAGATAAGGCTCATAGAGATCACTATCGCCAGTCGATCCCATCAATGAAGACTGAGCACCACCACCTGACATGCCAAACGTAAAGATACTTTCCGCATCACCTGGCACTGTATCATCGCTATAACGAATATAGCGGACAGCTGCCTTTAGATCGGTTACTCCAGCAGGTGCGCCAGCATCCCTGCCCCTGCATCCAGCATGGACATAGATAAAGCCTGCGTTCATATAATCAGAGAAAGAAGCATAAGAAGTCAATGCCGACTGGGCAGAATAGCCTGGTGTATTGATCGGCATCACAATGGGTGCTGTCAAGGCTGTATAGCCATTGATGTTTGCTTCCTCATTCATCTCGCAAGTGTAGGTTCCATCTCCATTGTCAGTGGCATTCATATATGCCCCAGGCACAAAGACAGCCAATGTTTCATAGCTTTCATCCGCTGGTTTTTCACAATAGGAAATCCCGATTTGATAATATACATCATCCTCGGAATTATAAGACCATTTCGTACTATCAATCTTGGTAAGGTTTGTTGAAACATCTGTGCTTACAATATCCGCATTGTTTTCCACGCTCTCAGAAAGAGACGTTGATCCTTCAGTGTTTCCACCATTGCTGCTTTCTTCAGCACCCTCATCATTGCCGCTAATAACATTATCAGACGAACAAGCAGACAAAGAGATGAACATCATCAAACCCATGATCATCAGAAATGTTTTTTCAAAGCATTTCATACCATCCTCCTTAACAATTGACATCATATTACCCTTTTGTGAATATTATCTGAAGATTTATTGACTTTTTTTTGATATTTTGCACTAAAACTCTAAATTTCCGTGATTGGTCATAATTTCCCTTAGATGGTACACTAATATATTTGCTATTATAAAAATAATTTGTATATAACGAGTGTACTTTATCAAATATACTCGAACGCACAAATAGGTAGAATTCAGCATCGTCTGCCTGCTGTAATATGCGGAGCGATTGTAACTGGATATTTGATCATTCCAGTATAAATAGGTAAAGTTGGCATCCTCAAAGCTCAAGGTATGCTCAACATCATAGAACTCTATTAAAAAAGCAATCCCTTGGTGATCATACAAATAGTTAAACGCATCTTTATCAGTTTTCTTAAATCGATCCGAGAACTCGCTCACACACGATATCATGTGATTGATCGTCTTTTTCAGTTCTGTCGTTTTTTTCCACTGCTTCAAATGATCGTCTTAATGGACGACACATGGTAGCCAAGACTGTTTACAGCATTCCTGATCAATGTGTCGTCCATGTGTTTCTCAAGCTTGACCACAGCTTGTTTTTTTCTTCCATTGACTTTTGCACTTGCGCCATCCAAGCCATTGAGGGCATTCTGCACCTTTGCATGGCAATTGGCGCAATGCATTCCTTCAATGCTTATCACTTTTGTTTCGATGACATGTTGAAGCTTTTTTGGCTTTTTCACAATCACCGAACCATAATCGCAACAGCCTCCTTCGCCCTTGAAATGCGCAATGGTGTTCCTTAAGGCAAAGAACCCAACGACACACAAAGCCACAATCAACACGATATTTACTACCAATCCAGATTCCATATTCCCCCCTTGCGGTTAGTTCTATCAGGCGATCCATCCTATCCTTTAACCCTAGAAAATCCATAACATATGGTTCTTTCACAGGCAGCATACATGCTGCATTGCTTGCTCCTGCCTGATAATAAATGTTTGTTGCAATTTGCTCTTTCAGCTCACGGACACTCCACGCCCCCTGATACACTCAAGAGCGCAAAAGAATCCTCAATCGCCATGATAGAAACAGCTGGCAAGCATCGAGCAGTTGCTGATCTGAGCCTTTCACATTGATTTCTGTAGCCAGCTTGAACAACATTTCATCCATTGTCTACTTGCCAAGTGAGTCATCCACCTTATACCCAAAGTAGAATCCCTGCTCGAACATGCCAGAATTCAGTCCTCTCTTGTTTACCATTTGCAGCATTTTCTCTTCTGTGTCCTGATCATCAAACGCATCGGAACGAATCACAAGGAACATGTTGTCGAATTGTTCCATGTAGTCCAGTACCAACGGATAGGTCGCTTCAATATTTTCTTTCTCAAGATACGTTTCTGTCGCAAGGAAGACAAGCGAATTGGCTTGTTTCTCGCTTAACCGTCTTAGGATTGTCTCAATCTTCTCCTCGTTGTATGGATTCTTCCCAAGATACATCAAGGCGGATGGCGACATGACGCCAAGGAATGCGGACATGAACCGTTCTCCAATGTCACCCGGATTGTTTTCAGGCAGGCATTCTGGGAACATCTCTTTGTACATGTATGTACCAGCATCAACATCCAATGAGCTGATGCTATCAAGGAAATCCAGGATGGGAACAGTGTTCCCCAACATCTCAGCAACGGTAAAGCAATTGCCACTGATGCGAATATCTTCCATGGCTTTAATGACTACATAACGAATTGACAGGTTGACATAATTGCCTAGGAATGACTTTATGGGAACATCCACCACATATGTGGGATAACCAGCTATCGTAGTCTCATTGATGATAGC
>OMYM01000050.1 GCA_900315225.1 uncultured Erysipelotrichaceae bacterium
CGCACCCAATGACCAGCTTCGTAAACTATGCAGTTTTGATTGTCTTCAAGCGGCGTAATACAATTCCATTACGCCGAGATTAAATTCGTTTACTATAATTCAAGTTCCATTCGAGATCCCAGAACTAAGCAGGGATAAGTTGAATGATATTTTCATTGCTAAACTTAATCAAATCATTCAAGAGTTTCCTAAAAATGTTGTGTGGGATGAGCAATATTGGAATAGAATATTTCAATCCTGCGTAGAACCGTATCTAAAGACATTACGAGACATCAACAGGGTGATAAATCTCTTTCAGTTTCGATATGGAATGCTATATCAAGAAACAGCATTTGAAGATATGGTTGGCATCACCACAATTGAAGTATTAGAACCGGAATTGTACAAATGGATTGGAAGAAATAAGGAATCTGTTTGTGGTGGTGTATCTCATAGTATGCTAGCATTTAGCGAAAAGGAAAGGAATTATCGTGAACAATATACCAAAGAGTTTCAAGGGCTGGGTATTGAACCTGAAAAAGCAATAAAATGTATTTCGGCAATGTTTCCGGTATTTGCAAAAGAGGTTAACGGGTACTATGGAGAATATCATAACAGTTCTGATGCAAGAAGTAAAATGAGAGTGGCGCACGAGGAAAGGTTTGAACTGTATTTCTCAATGAACTTAGATGATGTAAAAGTCTCCCGAGGCATTATTGATTCATTTATATTTAGCATGGATGACAATGCTTTGGAATATACTGTTAAAAAGATAAATATGAAGGGAGATATAGTTTACTTCTTAAAAGAATTGTGGGCATTAGTGGATAGTATCCCATATGACCGACTAGGCAAAATTGCAATGGTGATGATAGATTTACAAGGAACATTCCAGGATGAGAATGGTAAATATTGGTTTTCACTACCGGCGGTTGAAATAGCCCACTATTGTATAATGGATATTTTGAAAATGTTAAAAACAGCGGAGGAACGAAATCAAATTATATGTTCAGCTGTTGATCAACTAAATATGGATGGATTAGGGGCTATAGCTCGAATAATACGTCAAATTGAAAATGGTTATGGTAAGTTTCCGGAACGTCCTGAAAAGCAAAAAGATCAAATAATAAGTTCAGATCAGTTGCATGAGTTAGAACGGCTGTATTTAGATAAATTGCAGGAATTCTCTAGATCTGAATCATTCGTAGATTTAAGTGATTTTAGATACATAGTTCATCTGTGGGAGCTGTTGGACAAGGAAAGCGCACAGAATTATGTTTATAGCATAACTAAAGATGATTTTCACAAACTTAGATATATGTGTGCAATGGCTAGCAGATGGCACGGCACAAACGGAAGCGGATGGAGTTTTAACGCACTAGATTACATTTCAAACGATGAAATATATGAACTAATTCGCAACTATGATAAGCAAAAGTTAGATAGATTTTCTGATGTTGAACAAATAAAACTTGCTTCGTTTTTCTTGACATATCAAAAAGATGATGATTATTTGGTTAATGAACAAGAAGCTAGAAACTTGTTGAACAATGGAGAAGTATTTAATGCTTACGTAAACTGATGAGTAAACTATGTTATAATGATAATATGAACAACGGTCTTATAACTGATTGAATATATGAAATCATTTGAATACAAGGTGGTTTATAACATGAAGGAGAAGGAATATGTTACCATCTATCCTAGCGAAACAGCTAGTGAAGGGCATTGGGGATTATATAGAGACTACATACCCAATGACAAATGAACCGTTTAAAGGTTCGGTAGATAACTTATTGAAGACAAAGGATTCTGTGTATCATGAACCCTATGTTGCTGTAAGGCTTCCGTTTAGAGTGGTACCGGAAATGCCTGATTGTTTTGAGGCGATACATTCAAAGTATCTTCCGTATGTGCATCAGAAGAAAGCTTTTGATCGTCTGGTTGGGGATGATGGAAGGTCTACTTTGGTAGCGACTGGAACTGGGTCTGGAAAGACGGAGTGTTTCCTGTATCCAATATTAGAATACTGTTATCAACATCGGGGTGAAAATGGAATCAAGGCATTGATCATTTATCCAATGAATGCCTTGGCTGCTGATCAAGCAAAGAGAATTGCCAAGTTGATCTATCATAGTCCTGAGTTACATGGCTCGGTTACTGTTGGCATGTATGTTGGTGGAGAAGGCTATTCATCGAAAGGAATGTATGAAGACAAGGTGATTACGGATCATGGAACGTTGTTGAACAAGGCTCCTGATATTCTTCTAACAAACTACAAGATGTTGGATTATCTTTTGATTCGTCCTAGGGATGCTGTGCTTTGGCAGGATAACAAGCCAGAGACATTGAAGTATATTGTCGTGGATGAACTGCATACGTTTGATGGTGCGCAAGGTACGGATCTTGCTTGTCTATTGCGTCGTTTAAAGCGTAGGCTGGGGATTTACGATGGTTATCTTTGCTGCGTAGGGACATCGGCCACAATGGGATCGAAGGATAACAACGAAAGCATCATTGAATATGCCACGGAGATATTCGGGGAGCCTTTTGAACGTAATTCGGTTCTTACCGAAGATCGCTTGAGCAAGCATGAGTTCTTTGCTGGTGTTGAGGCTGTGCATTTTAACATGCCCGAGGGTGAGCAGATCGCTGAAATAGAGCGTTTGGCTGATGAAGAAGATGCTTCGGGGTATATCAAGTATGTTGTCAAGGCATGGTTTCCTGCGTTTGTTGAAGATGTTCTTTCGGATGAGGGAAGGATACAATTGGCTGATGCATTGATGCATCATGGATTTCTACAGGCCGTGATCAATTTGACAGGCGGGGATTATTATCAAGTGTCAAAGATCGCTCAAGACTTGTCTGTCCAGTATCCTTTCTTGAGGAATGAGAAGGATGCAGAAGTCGTGATCAATTCCATGCTTGCCATGATTTCCCATGCAAGGACATGGGTTGTTGACGAGTTGCGTCCTTTCCTGGATGTTCATGTTCAGGTGTGGATGCGTGAACTGCGTCGATTGATGGCCAAGGTGGATCGTGAAGAAGTCAGATATGAGATTGAAAGTGAATTAAATGCCAAACAGGCTAAGAACTATCTACCAGTTGTGAATTGCCGCGATTGCGGCATTACTGGTTGGGCTTCGATTCTCAACGAAAGACAAAATGCAACGATGACAAATATCAAAGCTTTCTATAATCAGTACTTCAAGGCTGATGACAGGGTTGTCATGATGTTCCCTAAGAACCATGACGAACAGATGGAAGGCATGATCAATGGAAAGCTATGCCCAGAATGCTTGCAAGTCTATGTCGAGGGAGGCGATGAATGCACAAAATGCGGAACCAAGATGATTGATGTTTTCATTCCAAATCCCATTCAGACATCTGGCACAAAAGAGCATAAGCAATATATTTGTCCATGTTGTGGCAGCAAGCGTGGTCTATCATTGATGGGATTGCGGAGTGCGACAGAGATCAGTGCAAGCATCTCGCAGATGTTTGCCTCGAAGTTCAATGATGATAAAAAGGTATTGGCATTCTCTGACAGCGTGCAGGATGCTGCGCATAGGGCAGGGTTCTTCAACTCCAGGACATGGAGGTTTGGCTTAAGGACATCGATTCAGCGATATTGTAATGCCTCTGGGGCAGGAAAGAGTTTGGTTGAATTCCAGGATGGTTTTATCGACTACTGGAAAGAAAGAATGACAGATGAGAAGTTTGTCAGTTTCTTCATTGCGCCGAACATGACATGGCGTCATGCCTATGAAGACATGGTTGCTAATAGGAAGCTTGCCAAAGGCAAGGATACAAACAACTTGATCCAAGACATTGAATCAAGGATCAAATACGAGATTATGCTGGAATATGGCTTGGCAGGCAAAATCGGCAGAACCTTGGAGAAATCTGGCTGTTCGGTTATATCCTTTGCCAAGGAAGATATCATTGCAATTGCTAAAAGGGTGGAAGAAAGAAGCATCAATGAATTAGGAGCTTTGACAGATGAAAGCCTTGTTGACTACGAGCATATGGTCATCGGCTATCTAAATATCATGCGAATGAACGGTGCTTTTCAAGACAAGGTATTCGATGAGTATACAACCAACCAGTTCAATAACTACCTGCTTTCCAATGATAAAAACCGTTGGCTGCCTGGATTGCAATCGGGACGAAACACGCCACGATTCCTCGTAATCAACCAAAGCGGCAGAAAACACTATGATATCGATACACCAGCCTCAAAGAAATACACTGATTGGCTTGCTTCTTGCCGCAAGACGTTTTTGGTAGATTCAAATACATATGTAAATCTAGGCGTGTTGATCTTGGAAGAAGCGGTAAAGCAAGGTCTTGTATCGATTGTTCCTTCTTCGCCAGAATACAAGGTATTCGGCTTGAACAAAGAACGTGTTTATATATCAACGGATGTTGTCCAGATGCGTTGTGATGCATGTGGTTCTTTCTATAGTGTTGCAAAAGAAAACATTGAATTCTGGAAAGACACGCCATGTTTTAGGTCAAATTGCAACGGTAAGCTTCATGAAGATCCTTCTTCTAACCTTGGCTATTATGGCAAGTTGTATAGCGTTGGTGATCTTGAGAGAATCAATGCAATTGAGCATACAGGATTGTTGGAACGCAAGGACAGGGAAGTGATTGAAGAGAATTTCAAGCGTGACAAAGATACGGTGGCTTTATGGGATCCCAATGTTCTTTCCTGCACGCCAACGATGGAGATGGGAATTGACATAGGCGATCTTTCCACGGTAATCCTTTGCAGCATGCCGCCTTCCCAAAGTCAGTTCTTGCAAAGGGCTGGCAGGGCAGGAAGAAAAGACGGCAATTCCTTGACCTTGGCAATCGCCAATGCCCGTCCTCATGATTTGTATTATTATGCAGATCCGCTTGATATGATTTCTGGCAATGTGACCCCACCCAAGGTCTTCCTAAGGGCATCTGCGGTATTGGAACGTCAATTTGTTGCTTTTTGCATGGACTCTTGGGTCAAGAGCGGGATTCGTGAAGATGCCATACCGAATGTGATCGGCAATGTCATAAACAAGCTTGATCAACATCTAGAAGACATGTTCCCTTTTAACTTCCTGGCCTATGTCAAAAGAACGCTGTCCCGTCAATTGAATTCCTTCATCCAGATGTTTGCCGGGGCATGGGGGACTTCAGCTGAAGCAACGGAAGTTCGCGAAGAACTGGAAGAATTTGCCCGAGGCAATGGTTTGGCAAAGAGATCCATGGAAGTCATGATTGTGGATGCATTTGAAGGTATTAAGCACCAGCAAGCGGCACTACGCTCTAGCATTAAAGATCTACAAGACATGATCAAGGAATTAGAAGCAAAACCAAAAGATCGCTCTTATGACCAGGATATCAAGGACCTGCAGAATGAAGAAGCAGCCTTGATCAATGTACTACAGGAGATATCCAAAAAGGATACCTTTAACTTCCTTTCAGACGAAGGATTGTTGCCTAATTATGCTTTTCCCGAAGCTGGGGTAGTTCTTAAGGCTCTCTTGTACAGGAAAGTAGAAGAAGCAAAGCCTTCCATTGAAGCCAGAGGGATTCAGAAATACGACAAGAGCGTAGTATGTGAATACAATCGATCTGCAGCAGCGGCAATCAGGGAATTTGCTCCGAACAACAGCTTTTATGTGGCTGGCAGAAAACTGAAGATCGACCAGGTAGATTTGACAACCGCCCAGTCTGCCAAATGGCGACTATGCCCGAATTGTTCCCATGCGCAGATGGAAGAATCAAACAAATATTCCGCTGTATGCCCAAGATGCGGCAGTGCTGAATGGGCTGATGCAGGACAAGTCAGGAATATGTTGAAAGTCCAGATGGTATACTCCAACATGGACTATACAAAGAGCTTGATCAGCGATGAGAGCGAAGATCGATCTTCTATCTTCTATTGCCAGCAGATGCTGGTGGATGTCGATGAAGATCACGATATCAGTTCTGCCTATCGAATGGATAACATGGACTTCCCTTTTGGCTATGAGTTTGTGCGCAAGGCGACCCTGCGGGAAATCAACTTTGGTGAAAGCGATACGGTCGGTGAAAAGATGACTGTATCTGGCGTTGAGGATATCCGCAAAGGATTTAAAATCTGCAAATACTGTGGCAAGATCCAGACAGACCAAGGAAAATCGAATCATTCTTTCTATTGCAAGACAAGGAAGACACCTTCCTTGTTAATGGGGAATGCCTATGAGGAATGTCTATTCCTGTATCGAGAATTCAGCACCGAGATCCTACGTATTCTCGTGCCAGCAACCACAAGTGATTTAACAAGCGAGAAACTGGATTCATTTGTTGCGGCATTTATGTTGGGAATGAAGGAATACTTTGGCAATGTCGATCATTTGGGCGCAACCGTCTGTGAGGTTCCTGTAGCAGAATCCAACTATCGGAAACAGTACTTGGTGATCTATGATTCTGTTCCTGGAGGAACAGGGTACCTAAAGCAGCTGATGCATGAAAAGAATGCCTTGATCGAGATCTTCGAGAAGGCATTGGACAAAATGGAGAATTGTTCCTGCAAGGACGATCCCCAGAAAAAGGGATGCTATCATTGCCTGTATGCATATCGATTAAGCAGACAGATTGGCAATATCTCAAGAAACACAGCGATCAAATTGCTAAGATCGATCCTGTCTGGCAAAGACAATGTGGAAAAGATCGAGAAGATCAACGACATCCCGGTCAATCCCCTCATTGAAAGCGAGCTAGAGAAGATGTTCTTGGAAGCAATCCGTATCAAGGCAGGGATGGCCAACGTCCATGATTCCCTGAGGAATGGCAAGCACAGCTACTATGTGAAACTAGGTCAGATGGCTTGGGAGATCGAGCCTCAGGTACCGCTAGGACCACAAGATGGCATCAAGGTATTAAGCAAACCAGACTTTGTCATCTGGCCAGTAAATCAGACAGATCATCGACCTGTGGCAATCTTCACCGATGGCTTTACCTATCACAAGGATGAAGCAGCAGATGATTCCTTGAAACGCTCAGCTATCTGTAGAAGCAGCAATTTCCGAGTATGGTCGCTAAGCTTCAAGGATGTCCAGAATGTATACGAAAGCCAATCCGATTATGCGACAGAAGTATTGGAACCAACAAAGATGCCATATGGCGAAAAGATCTACATGAATACGGTGAAGAAAGAAAAGGCAGATTCCTTCTCACCGTCCAGGATGACCTCATTTGATCAGTTGATCTTTTATCTATCCAATCCAGATGCAGAAAGATTATTTACCACCCATGCATATGCCTATAGCCTGTCACTTCTGCAGCCAACGCTAATGAAAAACCAGCTAGCCTTCAACAGCTGGCACGATACCGTGGGAAAAATCAATGAACAGACATATTTTGCCAAGTCAAATTTTGCATATCCAGTAACTGCCTTTGGCACCTGGAGTCTTAGGAAAAGCAATCCAGATCTAATCATCTATGCTGGTATTCTACTGGAAGAAATGAAGAAAGGTGGGAAAGTGTCTGTTTGTGCTGTGTTGAAAGATGACAAGAACAAGCGTTCTGATCGATATGAGAAAGAGTGGAATGCTTTTCTACAGTTTTCCAATGTGATGCAGTTCTTGGATGAATACATCGCTGTCTCAACGACAGGGTTAGAGAAAATGGTTTATCTAGCATTGCCTACAGCATGCGAAACGAGTTCTTCTGTTTCAGAAAGCCTGGATGAAGGCTGGGATGCTGTGCTTGAATCTTTGTTTGATGAAGCAAGCAAGACCTTTGCGAAAGCTGCCAAGGAAGCAGGTATTCCTGCTCCATCTGAAGACGACATCGGATATGAAGTGTTTGTCAACAAGAAAGCGACAGACATTATCGTTGAAATCGCCTGGCCAGAAATCAAGGTCGGTTATCTAACCGATGAACAAGCAGAAAACCAAGAAACACTGGAAAAGGATGGATGGATCATCATTGATTTGATGAATATTAAAGATGTAAAGAAGATGTTCGGAGGTAAAGACGAATGACAGATCAAGCAAAGGTAGCGATCTCTTCAGACTTTTTAACCGCTTTTTCCCAACTTCCCAAAGGAATACAGGGCAAAGTGACAGATTTTGTCAATAAGTTTCGTAACAATCCAAATTCTCCTGGAATCAACTACGAGAAGATCAGCAAGGGCGTAGACCAGAAAATCTTCTCCGTCCGAATCGACGATGCCTACCGAGGCATCGTCGTAAGAGAACCAGGGACAGGTGTGTATTTGTTATTGTGGGTGGATCATCATGACGAAGCATATGCATGGGCCGCAAAAAAACGCTGCGAAGTCAACCAGAAGACTGGAGCAATCCAAATCTTTGATGTCCAGACAAAGGTTGAAATAGGTGATATTGTAAATTCTTTGTTCAAGGATGTTTCTAACGATCAACTTCTTGAACTCGGTGTTCCTGATCAGCAGCTCGACTATGTAAGAAGCTTTGCGAATGCAGAAGATTTCTTCAATGCTTCCGACTCAATGCCTAGGGATGCATTTGAATACTTATCGTGGATCGTGGAAGGAATTCCAGTTAACGAAGTTCTTGAACTGGCCAAAGAAGAACGTGGCGACAAAGAAAGCTCAAAAACAATTTCTGAGGCACTGCAGGTTCCGCTATCCTTGAAATCTTTTGTGGTAGTTGATGGAGAAGATGAATTGCGTAGAATCATGGCGGAGCCACTAGAAAAGTGGCGTGTCTTCCTGCATCCAGCCCAAAGAAAGATTGTCAATCGGAATTATGCTGGTCCAGTGCGAGTGCTAGGCGGGGCAGGCACTGGCAAGACAGTCGTTGCCATGCATCGAGCCAAATACCTGGCATCAAGACTCACTGGCAAGGAAAAGATTCTTTTTACAACATTCACCGCCAACCTGGCAGCAGATATCAGGGAGAATCTTCGCAAGATCTGTACAGTGGATGAATTGAGAAGAATTGAAGTGATTCACCTAGATGCCTGGGTGAACCAGTTCTTCCGTGACTCTGAATTCACTGCCGAGATCAGTTATGATAACATACAAGACGTGTGGGAAAAGGCAATCCTGCTTGCCAATGTGGATCTTCCTTTTGACGCAAAGTTCTATGAGGAAGAGTGGAACCAGGTAGTCATATCACAAGAAGCGCTTTCGCTTGAAACGTATGTCAAGGCATCACGTAATGGTCGAGGCGTTAGACTAAACAGAAAGCAACGCATGCTTGTCTGGAAAGTCATGGAAACCTACCAGAACTTGATGAAGGAAAACCAGATCCGTGACATCAACATGGCGATGTATGAAAGCAGGAAGCTTTTGGAAACCTATGGCAATCGACCACGATATGCCCATGTCATCGTTGATGAAGCCCAGGACTTCAGCGACAATGCATATCAATTGTTAAGGACACTAGCTGGTGAAGAGCATGCCAATGACATGTTCATCGTTGGCGATTCCCATCAAAGAATCTATAGAAACAAACCGACTTTATCCAGATGTGGCATCAATGTCAAAGGTAGAAGCAGTATCTTGAAAATCAACTATAGGACAACAGAAGAAATTAGAAGATATGCTTTTGCCTTGCTAAACAATGTTACATTCGATGATCTAGATCTAGGCAACGATGCTGGTGACCATTGCCAATCATTGACTCATGGCACAAGACCAGAAGTCAAACATTTTACAGATGCCAGCCTTGAGTTTTCCTACATCCTGCAAGAAATTCAGAAGCTGAGCGAAGCAGGTGTATCCTTGTCCAACATCTGCCTGGTAGCTAGGACCAAGAAGCTGCTCAATGACTATATCGACCAGTTTGCAAAGGCCAATGTCAAGACATATGTCATCAAGAGAAACAAGACAGAAGACCGTTCCGTGGATGGCATTCGTGTGGCAACCATGCATAGGGTAAAGGGACTCGAGTTCCAATATGTCTTTGTGGCTGCGGCAAACCATAGGATCATTCCACTAGCCTCAGCCATCGACAAGACAGATGCCATATCTGAGGATGAAGCAATCACAGCCGAGAAGTGTCTTCTCTATGTAGCTTTGACAAGAGCACAAAAAGGAGCATATATCACAAGCTATGGTAAGAAGTCGGAGTTGATACCAGATGAAAAATA
>OMYM01000004.1 GCA_900315225.1 uncultured Erysipelotrichaceae bacterium
ATTCTCAAAGGCACGACGCTTCACTCCCTGCATGGCAATTTCTTCTATCGCCGTTGGATCTTCCAGGAGATCCTTGCACATCTGGATGATGGAGGGTTGAAACCTTGGCACAGAGTCAATTGTCTTCAAAGGATAGTACATGGGGTTGTACAGTTCGTCCATGTAGTGGTTGAAGTAATCATTCAACAAGCCAGAGATATTGGCTTCCTTGAGGGCGCGTGTTTGGTAGCGTTTGATGTTGTTGAAAAGGATCTTGAGGGAATCAACGAGATTCTCGGTATTTTGATATGCTGAGAATAGAGCGTTGTACATATAATCGCGATTCTCCTTCATGCTTTTGAGGGAGGCATAAGTGGAATACACATAACTGTTATATTCATTGACCTTCTCTTGCGATAGATCGTAGAGAAGATTGATAATGCGTATAGAATAATCCGGTATGGTGATATACCGTTCAAACCTGCGTCCCTGCTCTTCTTCGATCCAGCCAGTGGCGATCAAATGCCTTACCAAAAGATGCGCTTTCCCAGAAAGATTATAAGGTTCCGAGGTTTCCCCATCCTCCTCAATTTCCGTGCTGAAATCAGCTTCAATGATCATATTACCGAGTTCTTCCATGATCATGGCAAGCAAGTCATCCCTGATGATCGTCAATTCGCTTGTCTTGAAAGCCTCGCGAATAACAAACAAAGCCCTGAGATACAGGACACGGTTGCTGGAAGTCAAAACCCCGAAAAACCTCTGGGGTATCAAGTCAAACAATGCCATCTTCTTCTCCTTTCCAAGGAATTATACATCATTATTCATTGCTTATCCATATATTTGGTCTTGGGAAATTTGAAACGTAATAGATATCCTTTACGTCATAATTTATGAAGGTGAGGATAAATGAATGGAAATCAGGGAAATCAATGATCGTATGATTTTTGACATGTATGTATCAAGAAACCCATTGTGTCATTACATGAAGACTTCAATGTGGGGGGAATACCAGAAAAACAAGGGGTTATCATATCAGATGCTTGGGTTATTCGAGGGAGAAAAGATGGTTGGTTCTGCCTTGGCACTCAGAAAAAGAGGCACATTCCCTTGGGTGTACATCCCAAAGGGAATGTGCCTGGATGGTTTGGAAGTGCCCTTTGTCATGGAAGCATATGGTCTTTTGCGGGATTACTATACCAAACAAGGTGTTGTCTTTCTGCGCATAGATCCGAATATTCTGCGCATGGAAAAGGATTTGAAGGGGAATGTTGTTGAGGGTGGCGAAAACCATGAAGCAATCACTCAATCTTTGATTGAGCTAGGATATGAACACAAAGGGTATGGATATGCGTATGATGGCAGTTGGACGAATAGATACACACTCATTGTCACATTAGAAAGACCAATTGAAAACACGTTCAAGAAATTCTCATCGCATAGGAGGTTGATGATCAAAAAAGCCGAAAAGATGGGCTTGACCACAGAGGAAGGAACCATTGACGATATTGACGACCTCTTGCGGCTACAGAAGGAACTTTCTATGATCAAAGGATTCAAACCCTTTGTAAAGAAAGATTACTTGGAACTGATGGATGCCTTTGGCTAACACGCTGTCATCTACATCACCCGCTTGCATATTGATCAATCGATTGCGCTTTTGCAAGGGCGCAAGACAAAGTTGGCACAGGAGAAAGAGAGTATCGCAAAGACTATCGAAAGGCTACAGAAGTGTAGCGAAACAAGAGGAAACGATATTGCTTTGGCAGCGGGATTTATGTTTTGGTTTGGCGAGATTGCCTGGTGTTGGCAATACTATTATGATCATGATTTTGATTGGCTTGTGCCATTGGACAGCTTCAATCACAATGCGATGAAGGACATGCAAGGAAAAGGCGTTAATTACTACGATTTGTGTGGATTTGGCGGGATTACGACAGGAATCAATGACGATCCAGAATTTCATCTCTACGAGTATAAACGGGGGTTTGCGCCAAGGTTTATCGAGCATATCGGTCAATTTGACTTTGTATTCCATCGTGATAAGATGAAGGCGTATACGTTGTGTAACAAGGTCACAAAGAAGATATCGCGCAACTGGCATCTGTTGAAGTATAAAAAGACAGACAAATGAGACATGTTTTATCAACATCTCATTTTTCTGTTCATAATTTCACAAAGAAGCTTATGTCTATAAGGATGGAATGAATATCCTGACATCAAAAAAGAAGCAATAAGAAAGCCTGTGATTCATCACAGGCTTTCATCTATTTCTCGAATTCTTTGATACAAGCCAATGCATTCAATGAACGAGGATAACCAATGTAAGGTACCATCTGATGCACTACCTTGGTCAAGAATGCTGTGTCATTTCCCACATGGATGTTTCCACCAATGTGCGCCTTGACTTGTGGTTCACATCCTCCCTGGGCAATCAGATAACAGAATGTAATCATTTCGCGCTCTTGAAGATTCAAAGGCTTTCTTGTGTAGTAGTCGCCGAAGCAATTGGACGCAAGCCAATAGTTCATTGTGCCACCCTTGTAGTATTCTTTCATATGGTCACCAAAGATGTCTACTTGGCATTGTGTGCCAGTTGGTTGTCTTGTCTCATCGGTATTGGTGAGACGAGATTCTTTCGCTTCTTCGATGCCAAGGTTCTTGAACACTTCGTTGGTTCTGGCAAGGAATGGATACACACGCGCCATGCCAAGGTATGCTGTACCTTGGTAAACCACTTCCTTGATCTCCTCAGGAGTTACGCCATAAGCATTGATGGCACTTGGAATCAAGAATCCAAATTCATCGACAGCGCCACATCCCATGCAGGTCGCTAATGTGCATAGTACTCTCAATCTATCTGGGAGATCGTTGCTGGGGATGACTTCCGCATATGCCCAGTTCTCATAGCGCACACTGTAGTCATAGTCAGGGTCATTTTCATTCAGTTCAAACCCTGGAAACATTGCGTCATGGACTTTCTTTGCGTCTTCTTTGTACATATCTTTCTCCTTATAATGCATTGTAGTAATCATCGTCCACTGGCTCAAGCCATTGGTGTGAACCTTGTGCCAAACGTGACATCACCGACAAGTGGGCAAACCAAGAATCCTTGGTAGCTCCATGCCAATGCTTGACACCAAGAGGAATCTCAATGACATCCCCTGGCTTCAGCTTGACGGGTTCTTTCTCCCATTCCTGATACCAGCCTTCTCCCCCGACACATACAAGAATCTGTTGGCAACCGTTGTGAATGTGCCAATTGTTCCTGCATCCAGGCTCAAAAGTCACATTCGCAATGTCTGTTTGAGCTTCACTGGAAGTCAATGGCGCAAGGAAACTCTTGCCTATGAAATATTGGGATACTGGATTAATGTCCCCTAAAGGGAATACGGAAACGTTGTTACTCATATACTATCCTTCCTTCTTGCTGTAGTATACCCCATTTGTTCGTTCTTTGCAATACTGAATATTTTTCATACACTTCATAAAGAAATATCATTGACATTTTCCTTCTTGGATGATAATGTGTATCCAAGGATGATGACTCCTGAATATTGCGGGAGCATAGAAGGTACGTGTGAAGGGGAGAAATGTATGAAAAACAAATCTATACCATTGATCATATTCATAGCCATGGTGATTATGTCTTCAATTGTAGCATTCATCTTAAGAGACTTTGAGGTGTTTGCAGGAGGAAGCTTGATTGCGGCAACGGTATTGGTGTTCTGGATGACCCGTGGAGAACTCGACAGCAAGGGCATCGCCATAGCGTTGTATGTCGCATTGGCAGTTGTTCTTGTTGGCTCTGTTGTTAACGAGACAATAAGACAAAACAGAATCGAATACTACAATACGTGGAATGGCTCATATCAATCGAATGATTTTGACAAGGGAGAGATTATCATTAGCTTCAAGGAAACCTCACTTGATTCTACAGGAGCAAACGGAGAATACTATATCTTTGACACTGGAACAGGTCTATTGGATTACGAGGTTGTGCATGGATACTATAGCTACACGGGAGACTATTCCCTGAAGCTTGATTGCAAGACTCTCAAAAATCCTATTGTTACCAAATGCGAGGATGGCATTGTGTTGATCTATGAAACGAAAAATGGAAATGCAAGCATCCATGCTGGGAAAAGTAGTAGCGCAATCATGACAATCACCAATGAGAAATCCATCATGGACTACGTTAAAACAGGTGAACAGTGATGGTGAATTGAAGGACTTTGACGTTCTTCAATTTTTTATTTTTCCTGACGTATCATGATCCTGAAAAGGAGAAATTCTAGATGAACAGATACATAGGAGGTGCAAATGGAGATTTTTAGGATTATAAAAGGTTATCTATATCTTTGGCTTGGGATCTTTGTTGCGATTATCGCGTGGTCAGTATTCGAACATGCGGATAAATTCTCACATGTCCTAGTGCCAAGCATTGTCATGTTGGTGGTAGGCGTGTTTCTTGTGATGTGGCATATGGCATCAAATGTCGGAAGGAGGTAAACGCATGCAGATCAAGAAGTATATTCAGACAGGACAGTATCACGAAGAACACGGCATCCTGTGCCAGGATGCCGTGGGACAGTGCGAGAAAGAAGGAAAGTGCGCAATCGTAGGATGCGATGGCGCAGGCACTGCGCCATACTCACATATAGGCGCAAATGAGCTAGCGCGACAGCTTGCGACATATCTGGCGGTCAATGAAGAACAATTATGCTCAAAAACAGAGTCGGAAATTGCCCGAAATATCGCCGATTTTATAACAGAAGTAATGGAAAACCAGTCAAAAAAATATAATTGTGACCAGAAAGACCTCGCATGTACGGTCATGGCAGTGGTCACAAACGAGAGAGAACACCGCTATCTTTCCATTCACCTTGGAGATGGCATGATATTAAGTAAAAAACATAGGCAAAAGAACTATAATATCCTCAGTTGGCCACGTAATGGTGTATTCAGGAACCAAACATACTTGACAACAACGGCAGATCTGAAAAAGTACATTAGAATAAAGCAAGGAAAGATAGAAGACATTGAAACATTTGCATTAATCAGTGACGGCGTATACGAATATCAACCAGATATATTGAGTGTTTGCTCAAAAATTGATAAGATATCTTCTGGTGAAGCGATATTGGCATCAAGAGACGATCAGTTGATTGCGGTCATGTGCGCTTAACCAGGAGGTGAAAGATGAGTTATTCGGGAATGACGGAACAAGTGGTTGCCCAGTTTGATCGATATGATGAAGAAGAATTAGACATACGAGAGACGCTGGATCAGATTATTGATAAAAGCGGAGACGTTTATGAACGAATGAAGGAGTTCATGAGAACCAATGTCTCATTGCCTTCAGCCATGGTCAAGGTGAATTGTTTTTGGGATATTCTAGGCATGGATCAGGTTGAGGAATTCAAGGATGTTGAGAAGAAGGCTGTTCTGGATGAACTGTTCTCTGGTGAGATTTCCTCGCAAACGGAAGAAGCGTTGAGATTCATGGCAAAACGCCTTTCGGAAGAATGCAACGCAAGAGGAATCGAAGACGCAACAGAAGATTGGGTCTTCATGTGTTTAACCGAAGAACTCACGGCACACGAGAACAAGGAATTTGTCAGGAAGATTGCCCTTGCGACAAACCTGAAGTATCCCGTGTATCAAAAAATGCTACAGAAGATGACTTGTTGTGAACAAGAAGACTTGTACAACCTGGATGATTTTGTGACCTCGATTGTCTTGCAATGCCAAAACAGCATATTCAGAAATGAAGCATATCATGCCTTGTTAAAGGACTATAAGAAAGTCAAAACTCCAGAAGATGATGACAGGCAAGTGGTAGAGCAGACAACGAGTGTGGTATCCTTGCGGAAGGACTTGGAATCTCCATATAAAGGAGGCGTTACATCCTCGGTGGATAATATCGAGCCTGAAGTCATTGAACTAATTCTCGACCATAAGAAAATGGTGGCTGTTAGAAATGAGAGAACTGCAACAAAAGTCAAGAATAAGTTGATCGATGAAATTAACGAGTTGTTAAAGACAAGCAACCACACCATGGCATCGCAAGCAAGGTCATTGGCGAAAGGACATACAATGATTGCGGGAATGCTCAGGCTAAACTTTGATCCAGAAGTGTTCACATTCCTTCCAAAAGGATATGAATTTGTTGTGGAGACCGAGGATAAGAAAAAATATTCCTTTGTGACGACAAAGGCATTGACGGTTACTCCCCAGCAAGCCTATAGACATGAGGCAGATGTTCCCATCGAGGCATATGTGAACAATTCTTCCGAACAGACGTTATTTGCGAAAAAGGACAGCTTGTATATTGAGCCGCCATATCCTGATGGGGTCAAAGAGATTACCAACCCATTTGATCTCATGTTTGATTCTATGCAGGTGTATGTATATTATGATCCAGAAGTCTTTGCTGGAGCAAAGAATGTCAAGGCATATGCCAAGGTTGGCAAGAAGAAGGTTGAAATTGAACTTCCAGTCGTTGAGGTTCCAGCAGAGTATGCTGCAGTGGTTCCTGTCGTGGGAAGAAAAAACAAGAATGGTGAAGAAGCCGTTGAGGTCGACAGGAAATACCTGGAAGTCAAAAAAGCATCTTCCAATATTTGGTCAACCACTGAACTAGACGATGCCGAGGTAGCCGTAGAAACAAAGATCAAGAAAGATAAGAAGAACCCAAATGCACCAGTAGAAGGAACATTAAGGGTTATCCTTCCTGAACCAACCCCCATCTACCGTGATACTAAATTCAAGTATTCAAACAAGTATGGATCATATGACTACTACGCAAAAGAAACAGTAAAGACTGGCGTTATCGATGCTTATGCAAGATTCACTTCGACGATTGAAAGAGAAAAGGCAAGAACCGAGACAGGAGACTATGAATTTGAACCTGTGAAAGGACTCGTTCGCATTGAGTCAAGACACCGTTATGAAGTTCCTAACTCATTGTTTGGTTATCTTAGGCAGATTGCTTTAGGCAGGAATGGCGAAGAATTCGTTGGCGAAGAACGTTACTTGAATTACCCATTGATTGGCGATTGGCTGATGAATGCACAGCTTGGAGCGGATATTGAATCGACTGATACAGTCACAAGAAATGATATTCTAACACTTGTCTTCTTCAAGTATGCTTTGGAATCCGCAGACATTGAAGGATCAGGAGAAGGTGAATTCACCTATCAGGCAAACCAATATCTGGCAGAGTGTCACATGGATGGACTTTATCGAGTGAATACATATGATCGTTATCTCTCTTTCCTAAGTATGCACACGGAAATGGCCGACATATTGAACACATATTCGTTGATCTATAGGATTGCGTTACGGCAAAGAGGTAGGAAATGAGTGAGAAGGTCATTCCAGGTGCATTGGAGAAAAATGACAAATTGCCATATCAGTCCGAGGTGTCAGACCTTGATGCATTTGATCGTGGATCTTCCTGCATTGCATATACAGGGGTTATCACATCCATTGGCACAAACAGTGAAACTGGAACACATTGCGTTGTCAAGGAATTCTGCCCCAAAAGCATAAAGACAAAAGATAAACAGACGATTACCGTTAGGCGAGATAACAAAATAGTAGTGTGTGATAGCCCTGAACTCTGGGAGAAAAAGAAGAAACAATTTGAGCGTGATCTAAAGACGCATCTGGAATATTGCAAGTTGTATGGCGATTTTGATTGGCCAATGATCCCTGTTCGTGATTACGTTCCAAAGAATAATACCTACTATGTTATTTCGGAAGAAACAAGAGGTATATTGTTATCAAAATACCTGGAAGATGAGGAAAACAGGACATTGCCAAAGCTGCTTAAAGTGATGAATGCATTGTTAACCGCATTGGCAAGGCTTGAAAAGGAAAGAATTGTCATGGTTGACTGCAAGCCAGACAATATGATCATAGAATTTGCGGCAGACGAATCATGTCAGATTCGTTTCTTCGATATAGATGGATTCTGTGACTTAAACAAGAATCCATCTCGCTTGGCTGATGATACACTTCCCAAGACTGAGATGTATGCTCCGATCAACTACCATATGCAGGGAAGATATTACGTTTCCAGCTATTGGCATATTGCCTGTGCGGGGCTAATCCTGTTTTATAACACAATTGAACTTCCTGAGCTAGATAAGATCGAGGCAAATTCAGAAAAGGAAAGATTGAAGAAGGTATTTGAAAGCATTGCTAGAATTGTTAAGGATGATGAAGAACTTAAGGCAAGAATAATCATGCGCTTCCCATCCATTAGTGATGAGGTCTTGAATCAGTTGATTGATTTCTACAAATACTTGTTTACCGATACTTCAAGTGCCGAGTGTGCAAAGAAAGCGGAAAAGAAGATCCAAGGGATTCTGGCAACCTATAACAAGGAACACCCAGTTGTTACAGGAACCAAGAAAAGCGCCATGAAAGAAGAAATCAATGATGGCATTAGATTCATTGATATGGAAAAAGCATTCCTTCTGCTTGACCAATATCCTGTATTCAACTACATGAAAAACAAAGATCTGGAAGTGATGATCGTAGGTGATCATCGCTTAAGCAGAGCATTCTTTAAGGTTGTATTCTCGTGTGCTCAGGTGATGGATTCCCAAAAAAGAAACATCGTCCCTAAAATCAAATTACTGTTAAATAAGCCTGCTGAATTTTTGAATATGCTAAGGGGATTGCCAGAACTTCCTAAATGTGTGTCGGTATGTTTGGATGGTTCGGAGGAAGACCTTGGCTTCAATCTTGACGAGGAATTGTCTGAGGAAAGACTGGCGGAAATCAACATCTTCAATAGCGAAGATTTCTGTTTGGAAGAAGAACAAGGCAATACTAGATATATTCTGTTATTGTCTGAAAATACAAAAGATAACAAGACACAGCTACAAGATATTGTAGCGAGAGCCAAGCGACCTACTTTTGTGGCATATCTGACGGATGAAGACGACCAGGCTACACCTAGGAAGGAAGGCATGTGTGATATTGTTCCTATCTATGACACATGTGTCCTTCCAGCAACAGACATGGCGGAACATGAGGCTCTGTTGCATAGGGCGTATCTTCTAGATCGCTATTATAGCCGCAACCTATACTCAAACACAAAAGATACAGAGCTATGGAAGTCATTCGAAAAGTCGTTCAAAGATATTCTGGATAAAGACCCCAAGACGACAAACCTATACAAAATATTCTCTTCTATACGGTCAGCAGTAACGTTGAAGTACAAGATCTTCTCTTTGCATGGCAATACCGGACAGCATGATGTCATGCAGGTAACGCCCTTAGATCTGAAGAAAATGCTGGATCAGAAAGACAATCTGAACAATCTCATGGCACTAGAACATAGAAGCTGGTCCGCATGGCTGATTGTGAACGGATGGCAACGTATAGAAACATACTTGATCAACGAATACGGAGAGGCAAAAGAGGAAGATATCAAGACATGGATCCAGGAAACATATGCACAATTTGGCAAATATCATAACAACAAGAATATCCATACAGCATTGGTCGCATGCGGTCCAACGAGATATGGGTTCAAAGGACAGCCAAAGGATCCACTGGATAAGTCAACTAAACGAAATAGAGAAGCAATCAAAGAACTTGCGGATAAGACCATTGACATTGATGCTTGGAATCGTGATATCGTAAGCGAAGCAAGAAAGTTATCTGCATTTGAAGATCCTGCAAGGAACATCCCAGCCATCCTCAATAGCATGAACTCTCTATTAAAGGCTACCAAGAATGGTGATCGATCTGCTGAAAATATGTGGAACGACAGCATGCGTCTTCTCAAGCAACGTCTACAAGAATCAATAAATAAGAAGAAAAACTACCAGATTGAAAAATTCATTGAAAAGCTTGATGCTTTTACCAAGAGATTGAAGCCATTGTTCGAATACAACATTGAGCATGACTTCAAGCAATCTGACATTGCTATCCTAGAAGCAACGCCAATCGCGTTGTATAACTTGATGGACATCTGTGTCCATCGTCCCCTGACCACATCCATGAGAGACAACGTGTTTGG
>OMYM01000082.1 GCA_900315225.1 uncultured Erysipelotrichaceae bacterium
GCCCTTGCCATCACCTCGCAGCCGCAGGACTGCACTGTGGCAAACGGTGAAAAAGCATCGACCACGGTTGTTGCACAAGGCCAAGGTCTTTCATACCAGTGGTACGTCAAGAACAAGACGGCAACGAGGTTCTCCAAGAGTTCCGTCACCAAGAACACCTACAGCGTCACCATGTCAGATAAAGTGGATGGAAGACAACTCTATTGCATCGTAACAGATGACAAGGGCAACACTGTCCAGACACGGACTGCGACTATGGTGAAAGACCCAAATGCGATAGACTACACATTGCCACAGGTTGAGCCAATAACCCAAAAAGTGCTCGTGGTCAATTATGATCCTGTTTTTGAAAAGGTCGATGGAAAACATTGGCACGAACTGCAAAGCGGTTGGAATGACCCACATGGATTGGTTGAAGAATTTCAGTCGGATATGAATGAAAGCAGTCATGGGTACATAACCTATCAGATAACAGAATGGATCGATGTAGAAGCAATGCCTGAAGGCATAGATGGCTTTACGTATGATCTAGACGAGTACTACGAGACACTTCAAAGGGCAATTAATGAAACCAATGGAGCATATTGGACGTATTCTGGCTGGGAAGACCATGGCTTTAACTATGACTATGAGGGGCTGCTTGATAAATACGACATATGCCGTAGGGTAAACGATGGCGAAATAGATGAAGTATGGGTGTTTACCGGACCGTTGCATGGCAATACGTTGTATGAAACCCGCATGGTTGGCAGAAACGCCTATTGGTGTAATAGCCCAGGATTGGAAAGAGACTGCAGGAGATTTGTGGTTTACGGCTTTAACTATGAGCGTGGTGTGGCGGAAATGATACATGACGCAGGTCATCGAATGGAGTCAATCCTGCATGAAATCTTCGGCTGGGCTGATTATTCAAAGGACTACGAAGACTATACGGATTGGGAGAAATTTAGCGCCTATGACTTGGTTTCCCCTGGACATGCCGGCGTTGGACTTGTCCACTTCGGTCCAAATAGCGCTTTTGATTATGACTGGGGCAATCAAAACACCGTGATGTCATATTGCGATGACTGGTTGAACTACCCCAATTTGACAGGCGTGCAGAGAGCGGTCAATTGTACGGAATGGGACGGTGATCAAAGAAAATTCATCAAGTGGTGGTTCTACCATATTCCCGTAAAGGCGGGAACCAATCCTGAAAACGGGAAATACTATAACTGGTGGCTATACTTTACACTTGAAGACTAACTTTGCGAACTTTATTGGCTCTCCTCAATGCTTCGATGCTTTGACGCCTTTCCCTTAGCAGGGAGGGAATGGCAACCAGCGGGTTGAGAACATACGATGACTCATGGAACACCTTCCATTACCCGAAATCCAATTTTCCGAAGGACGCAAGCTAGTGGTGCAGTACAGAGACCATGCGGCAATCGTATGTAGACTACCAAAAGATCTATACCTATTCCAGGATTATTGTTACGCAAGAGACATCGTATGCGCCAATACAAGAAGGCGAAGGGATCAGCGATATAAATCACTGGGTCAAATACACGTATTTATGCATTATCTCAGTAGGAATATGATACGAAACATGGGTGCCAGAATGCGGTCCCCTGCTGTTCTAGCGTAGAAAACCTGGTGGGGTAGTACATCCATTCATTCATTTGAATTGTCTGTTGAGAGGCTTACATGCGTTGACGCATTGCGCGCAATGCAGAATAATCTGGCAAAAATTGATTGTCCCTCAAGCAAACGCCAGACGGGCAGCTTTTTGCCCCTTGTCTGGCGTTTTGCTTTTTTCGGTCACTGCCGCAAGGCACTGACCATGCGGAATTCGAAAGAAGGAGGTTGTTATGAAAAGAATTCTTGTTGCATTGTTGTCGGTATTCATGGTATTGTGCAACATGTCTGTTGACGCGCATGCGGAATCGATTGTTGAAGATGAATCGACTTCGGTGGATGAAATTGAAGAAGCCATTGAGGACGAATCTTCCACACCATGTGGAACGCTTCGACTAAATGGTTTGCTGGATGGCGATGTTACTGAATCGATTGAAGGATATGGAATGGTAGACATTTACATTGATGGTCAGTTGCAAGGATCATTCAATGATTATGACTGTGCGTGGCCGTTAGGAACTTCATATGAAATCAAAGGAGTACATCCTGAGGAAGGCAAGGAGTATTGTGGTTGTGATGGCGTTCTTGCTGGTGTGATTGGTGAAGAAACCAGTGTCCAATTATCGTTCAATACGATTGACTTGGAAATGATTGGAGAACCTGTAAAGACGGAAGTGTTCGATGGACACATGTACTTGTTTTTTGATACGCTATCCACATGGTATGCCGCAAAGTTTGTATGCGAGCTGAATGATGGTCATCTTGTGACCATTACAAGTGTTGAGGAAAATGACTTTCTCAACGGGTTTGTAAGTGGTTCGTATTGGTTGGGGATGACCCGTATCAACGATGTCAATGAGTGGATTACTGGTGAACCGTTTAGTTATGATGTTATTGTAGATGATGATACAAATGAAGGATACATTCATGTTTTGGAAAATGATTTTGCTACAGAAACGTATCCGTTTGTTTGTGAGATTGACACAACATCTAATCCTGCGATTATCGACCAGCCTCAAATGGATGAATTTGACGAGGAAGAAACCGATGATCCCCATGACAATCTTTCCTATATGGATGAGGATGAAACGAATGGAATCGTAGAGCCGAAGGCAACTTTGACCATCGCCCAGCTTCGTCAGAAATTTCCACATGGGAAATACTGGAATCATGCAAATAATCCTGGGTCATCCAGTTCTGTGAACAATCAGGATGGATACACGAGCACTCCATGTGTTAAGAGTACGCACGGCGACACCATAGGAACAAGCAACCAGACATGCAATGGCTTTCAACCAGGTGGTTCGCAACTCAGTTGGCAGTGCATGGGGTATGCTGAAAAGCTTGGCTATGATTCCACTGGATACAATCCACGAAGCAATGCGAATGGCTGGTCTACAACCACTAGCTCTTCGGCAATTGACAATTTGAAGCCAGGGGATATTGTCAGGTATACGTGGAAAGCGGGAAACTCGCATTCGATATTTATCACGAATGCCTCGGGAGACACTATCACGTTTACGGACTGCAACTGGAGCGGACCATGCCAAATCAGATGGAACGCTACAATTTCGAGGGCTACCCTCAAATCGCAGATGAACTATGTGAGAGTGTCGCCGGGCATTTCTGGCGGGGATAATTGCAACTGCACGACAGATTACGCAGGTGACTACAGGGTTGTTACCGATGGCTATCATTTGATGATTCGATCCGGACACGGTACAGGCTATTCGAAGATAGGTGAAATGCCGGATGGGGCGGTATGCCACGTCTCGAAGGGGAACGGTACCTGGGCACATGTGGAGTACAATGGGATCAATGGGTATTCGTCATTGGAATACCTTTCGCGCATCATCCCTGTTTCCGAGGTGTCTTTATCCCAATACAGTCTGACTTGTGAGATCGATCAAACGGTGCAGCTTACCGCCACAGTCTCTCCATCGAACGCATCGGATAAGACCGTGACGTGGTCTTCGAGTAATTCAGGGGTTGCGATGGTGAGTGGTTCAGGTCTTGTGACCGCTGTTGGTTCAGGAGATGCGGTGATCACCGCGAACGCATCCGGAGTTACTGCATCTTGCAATGTCCATGTGAACGAAAAGGCGATACCTGTGTATTATCTAGATGTTAACTTCCGCTTTGATGGTTCGCGTAAGAACGATGACACGAATGCGCTGACATTCGATGTCTACATCAATGGGAGCCTTGTAGCGAACGATGTCGGCGATTATTTTCAAGAATGGCCAGTCGGAACAAACTATGAAATCAAGGATATCCGACCTCGTTCTGGTTATTCGTATGAAGGAGCGGAAGGAGAGAGCCGAAGCGGAACCATAGGAAATGACCACTCTTACGTGGTTTTGAAGGTCAACACGATTGACACGAACATCAAGACAAAGGCGTCTAAGATGGAGTGGTTTGGCGGACATACGTATCTCTTTTTCGATCCTCAGACATACTACACTGCGGAGTTGATTTGCCAATGCCTTGGTGGTCATCTTGTGACGATTCAAAAACGCGTCTGAAAATGAATTTGTAAGAGGGTTCGCGAATCCTGATGCATCGGAGTCGGTCAACGTTTGGACAGGCGCAACCGATGATGGGAATGAAGGAAACTGGAAATGGATTACCGGCGAACCATTTGAGTATTCCAACTGGGGGTCGGGTGAACCGAACAATAGCGCGAACGGAAACGCAAGCGACGAGAACCATGTCGAGCTTGTATGGAACGGCTTGTGGAATGATATTGCGGGATACAACACTAGACATTTTGTCTGCGAGATCGAATACGAGACAAATCCCTATGACTTCTACGGATTTATCATCAAGAACGATTCGTGGATGCATCTTGAAGCGTTGAACAACAACGTCCAGCTGCGGCATGAATACAATGCCTATGATCCAAGGCAACTATGGCACTTTGTCGCACAGGCGGACGGGACATACAAGATCATCAACTGTTTCGACGATCGCCTGATGTCGGCAGAGAACCAGGGAACCGGCAAGGAGACGAACATCGTCACGGCAGATGACATTGATGCTCCGTCGCAGAAATGGCATTTGTGGAACGTTCGTGGTTTGACAACGATGCGTCCTTCGCATTGCGAAGAAGTGCTTGATGTGTATGGCGGCTATGATGATGCTGGAACGAATCTTTGGCTGTGGGAAAGGAATGGTTCGACGGCGCAGAGCTTCTTCATCTATGACGTCGTCTTGGATGGAAGGGTTTACCACAAGCCAGATAGACCGGAAGTTCCGGTTTTGTCGATTCCTTCCGACTTGAAGGAGGATTCTGACGTAAGAATTTCATGGCGTGAGTCAAATTGTGCGAATGAACTTGATGTTCGTTTCTATTCCGTATCGATCATGGATTCGGATGGAACAGTCGTGTACGCCGAAAACCACACAACCTCCACATTCGTGGATGTTGGCAAGCTTTCTCCAGGAGCCTATTCGGCGATGGTCACGGCAGTCAATTCCATGTACGTTTCTTGGTATTCGACGGCAAGCGAGGCGTTTGTGGTTGAAAGAAGGAAAACCTTTGCGACCATTGTAACACAGCCACGGGACTGCACTGTTCCGGAGGGCTTCAAGGCAAGCACTAGCGTCAATGCGGAAGGTGAAGATCTGATGTACCAGTGGTACATCAAGAACAGAACGTCATCGAAGTTCTCGAAGAGTTCCGTGACAAAGAACACCTACAGCGTCACAATGTCCGATGCGGTGGATGGCAGGCAACTGTACTGTGTCGTCACCGACAAGTACGGCAGCAGCGTCACTTCGGACACGGTTACTATGAACAAGTATGTCATGGCAATCATATCGCAACCGCATGACTGCATTGTTCCAGAGGGTTCCAAGGCAAGCGCCACCGTCAAGGTGGAAGGCGAAGACCTGACATACCAGTGGTACATCAAGAACAGAACCGCATCGAAGTTCTCGAAGAGTTCCGTGACAAAGAACACCTACAGCGTCACATTGTCCGATGCGGTGGATGGCAGGCAGTTGTATTGTGTCGTCACCGACAAGTACGGCAACAGTCTTACTACGGATATTGTCACTTTGCGCAAGTATATCTTGGCAATCACATCCCAGCTTTCCGATGCATATGTTGCAAGCGGGACAAAGGTTAGCGTTGCTGTCGATGCTGAAGGAGATGGATTGACTTATCAATGGTATATCAAAAACGCCTCTGCAACCAAGTTCTCCAAGAGCAGTGTTACGAAGGCAACTTATAGCACAACCATGAGCAACACTGTCAACGGACGCCAAGTATATTGCGTGGTCAGCGATGCATACGGAAACACGGTTACTTCAGACACGGCGACACTGTATATGGCAACTGAATTAAAGATTGTCAGCCAGCCTACCGGTGCCTATGCTGCAATCGGGGAGAATGTCAAGGTTACGGTTGTGGCAGAGGGCGATGAACTGACATACCAGTGGTATGTCAAATCGCCAAAGAGCGCCACCTTTAGTAAAAGTAGCATAACAAAAGCTGTCTATAGTGTTACAATGACAGAAAACCGAGATGGCACCCAACTGTATTGCGTCATTTATGACAGATATGGAAACATGAAATCAACCAGAGTTGTCACGATCATGGCAATGGAGAAAAGCTGAAATATCTAAAGCTCGTTTTGATTATTTCTTTATGATATATGTGGATGCAAGTACATGGTCAAATATGAATCGATCCAAGAGCAATGTTGTTGGAAAACTGGATTGGGAAAAAACATGAGAAGAATAGAGTCGTATGTCAAGTGACATTGGTCAAGGACGTTACGGTTCACGGGGTTTTCACGGTTGAAAAAAGACATGGTGTACGATATGGTCAAACAATACCATGGTATGCTTCTCTACTCCAAAGAACACCGCGCAGGATGTGCGTTCCCGTCATGGTACGCACATCCAACAGACACATTCCACAATCGGATTGAATTGAAGCCCGCATAAGCATGCGGGCTTTTTCCGTCCACGATTCGTAGCTATAATGGTGTTTTCGACATTTTGACAGGTGGGAAGTTTCTGGAATTATTACCGATTTGATGGGTAATACGATACAGGCGTCTGCGGTTACATTGCGCAAGAAATGACATGTTTTTCCTCACCCCTCGTTGCGATAGGTTTTATAGTGTTTGTACAGAATGTTGGAATTTGTTTATTTGCGTTTATTTGTATTCAAGAAGATATTGTCAAAAAACTTGAAACGTATTAAAATAAAGGAAAGAAAAATTGAGAAAGGGGTTGACAAAGATGGCACACAAGGCTACACTTCTAAAGCAAGCAAGCAGGATAACTGTGTCCATTTTTGATCATCCCAGACAAACGCCAGACAGGCGGCTTTTTGCCCCTTGTCTGGCGTTTTGCTTTTTTCGGTCACTGCCGCAAGACAGTGACCATGCAGAATTCGAAAGAAGGAGGTTTTTATGAAAAGAATTCTTGCGTTTGTTTTCTCTTTTGTCATGATCGTGGGCATTGTTCCAATGCCTGTGCATTCAGAGACAATCAATGAAGAGGAGACTGTTACAACCGTTGAAGCAGTCAATGAAACCATTGAAGTCGAAGGGACTGATGAGGTTGAA
>OMYM01000182.1 GCA_900315225.1 uncultured Erysipelotrichaceae bacterium
CTTTCCGATTGACGGAATCAGAGGGGTATAGGATCGTCTCATGCGACTACGAAAACGCAAAACTGACCCGAACAAATGAATGCTTGTGGTTGGAATTGCCTGATGTAAAATACAACGAGAGAATACACCTGAAACTACATGAAGCCACTCGGACAATGACATACGAGGATGGCATGGGGCAACACATCGTCATGCCCGTTCTAGATACACATGAGCGTGTCAATACAGAAATCGATTTATTCGAAAACTCAGGTCATACGCAGATTGGCTGGAGAACAGAGGATGGTGTTTTGGTGGGGCTTGGCAGTCGAACAGAGGCGAACAAGACATTATATGCTGAGTGGATGGAATGGACGGACGAGAGATTCTTTTCCTTCGAAGAGATCAAAGGGCAAAGAGTCATTGCACATTGCTCATACGAGGGGGATACGGTTGTTGTTCCTGGCAATGTGGATGGCATCAAGGCAAATGCCTTTGCGCATAGCAAGGTCAAGACAGTTGTGCTGCCAAAAGGACTCGTGTTTATCGAGGGCAATGCGTTTGTGGATTCTTCCCTTGAGACATTGTATGTATTCGATGATATTGTATCGGTTTCCGACTATGCGTTCCGTGGTTCAAGACTCAAGACACTGCATATCAATGCTGTGGAAAGCCCCGTCTACAGCAAGACATATTACGCAACATTTGCGGATAAGATGGATCGCTTGATGCACATGAAGGATGACAAGAAGATCGTCTTGTTCTCTGGTTCATCGACAAGATTTGGCTATGATAGCGCCATGATTGACGATGCGTTTGAAGGATATGGGGTGGTCAACATGGGTGTGTTTGCCTATACGAATGCATTGCCGCAAATGGAAATGATCCGCTGTTTCATGAACGAAGGCGACATCTTAGTGCATTCGCCAGAATTCGATGCGGCACAAAGACAATTCTGCACAACCACAAAGCTTGACGCTCCTTTCTTCAATATGCTCGAAGCAAATTATGACCTATTGTCTTTATTGGATCTTCGACAGTATGGCAACGTGTTTACAGCGTTCCATGGCTACCTTGTCGACAAGGAAACAATGGAAGCAGACAGGTATGAAACAACGCCATCAGATTATGACGAAAACGGCAATCCCGTCCCATCCCCTAGCTACAACGCATATGGCGATTATGTGGCATATCGGGAAAACGCCAGCAATTCCCTGCCGGTATATGGCTTGGAAGTAAACTACACAAAAGATGCCCTGGGATACGAGACATTCGTGAAATACCTGAACGCAGAATACCAAAAATTCCTTGCCATGGGTATCCAGGTATATTTTACCTATGCGCCAAGAAACAGATTGGCTCTTTCCACTGAAAGCACGCAAGAAGCCATTCTGGCATTGGATAACCATTTAAGGGAAACCCTGGTTGTGCCAGTGATATCGAATATCTTTGATTCTCTCGTTGATGGAAGATACCTGTATGGAACAGACAATCACTTGACAACCCAAGGGGTTGAAATTAGGACGAAGATGATCATCGAAGAGCTGAAGGGAGCGATGGATGGCTAGCACTGTATTGTTTGTTATGGCGGGGATACTGCTTATGTGTAACCTGATTGATCTTTCCGCCATATGCTCTGTTTGTGCATTATTGGTTGTTGTTGCGATGGGACAAAGCATGAGCCATGCACTCGTGTGGATCATACTATTGGCTTGCATAGCCATGTGGAGAGACAAGAAACATGAACTTTAATACCTTGGAGTTTATTCTGTTTCTCCCGTTTGCATGTGTGGGATACTGGCTTTTATCAAAGAAAGCGAGGACAGTGTTCTTGCTTTTGGCTAGTTGGTTGTTCTACAGTGTGTTTCAGCCAAGGGCGATATTCCTGTTGATGGGAGAAACAGTGTTTACCTGGCTATGTGCCAAAAACATGACGCAAGAGAACAAGAAGACGCTCCTGACTTTGTGCATGACTGTTGTCATCGGTATACTTGCCCTGTGTAAATACACAGGGGTATTCCTGGTAACGATTGGGTTTGGCGGTAATTCTGGTCTGTTGTTACCAGCGGGGATATCCTTCTACAGCTTCCAGATGCTGGGTTATATCATCGATGTATACCGAGGGGATATCGAGGCTGAACAGGGTTTTGTGGACTATGCGTTGTTTGTATCTTTTTTCCCCCAGCTTGTGGCAGGACCAATTGAAAGATCGAAGAATCTCTTGCGACAATTGAAGGAAGATAAACACTTTGACAGTCAATATCTCGTGGATGGCATGGAGATCATGTTACGGGGATATTTCAAGAAGATCGTCATTGCGGATGGCTTGGCAGTGTTTGTTGATCGAGTGTATGGCAATGCTTCAGCAGCAGTTGGGTTAGAGATTATCATCGCAACAATGTTGTTTGGCATACAGATCCTATGTGACTTTAGTGGCTACAGCGACATTGCGAAAGGATCGGCGAAGATGCTTGGCATTGACTTGATGGAGAATTTCAGACATCCCTATGATGCGACAAGCGTCAGGGATTTCTGGCGTCGTTGGCATGTATCGTTATCTTCTTGGTTTAGCGACTATGTGTACATTCCCCTTGGCGGAAGCCACAAGCATCATATACGGAATATATGGGTTGTGTTTTTGTTATCGGGCATATGGCATGGGGCAGGCTGGACATTTGTAGCCTGGGGAGCAATCCATGCGCTCTACATGACTCTGGAAAGCCATGGCATAGGCAATCGCTTCACTGCCTTGGCAGGGATTATGTTTGGCTGGTTGTTCTTTCGGGCAACCTCAATGACAGATGCCATGGCTTTGATACAAAGAATGATTGTTGGCTGGAATGTTTTTCCGTACACATTGACAGAAGCAGTGAAGATCATCCTAATGGTGCTAGCTTGGTACTTGATCGATCATTGTGAAGACAAGACATCGCCTATCGTGAAGTTCTATTTGTTGCTGGGCATACTTGTGGGTGGTATTATGCTGCTACAATCGGGAGGACAAAATGCGTTCATATACTTCCAGTTTTAAACGTCTGTTTCTTGTTTTCCTAATATTTCCCTTGGTTGTAAGCCTATGGGGATTTGCCTTGCCCTGTATATACGAAGAAACGTTCCTAGGGGAATTGAAACACAAGATAGAGTTGTTGCGGACAACGGATAGTCCACGCATCATCCTAGTGGGAGGAAGCGCCATTGCGTTTGGCGTGGACAGTGATCTGCTGGAAGAACAATTGCCTGGTTTCCATGTGGTGAACTTTGGCATGTATGCGGCGCTTGGGACGAGTGTCATGCTTGATATATCGCAAGCTTACATAAAGAACGGTGACATCGTCATACTGATCCCCGAACTACAGAAACAAACCCTTTCAGGATATTTTGACGCAGATGTCATGTGGCAAGCGTTGGATGGTGATTTTGGCGAAATCCTTCACTTGCCAAAGGAAAAAATCATAGCCTTGGCAGGATCATTCTTTGCTTTTGCGGGACAAAAACTCCGTTGCTTTGTGAAAGGGGAGAAAATGATGCCCTCCTCGGTATATGCCAAAAGCTCGTTCAATGAACATGGTGATGTGGCTTCCCCATTATGCGAGAGAAACATCATGCCTAATGGCGTAGACATAGGCATGATGGTGGAATATAACGAAGACACAATGGATGAATGGTATGTGGAAAGACTACAGGAATATTACGACCTGTTAATGAAGAAAGGCGCTACGCTTTGGTATGGCATATGCCCAGTGAACAAAGCTGCCATCGTGGAAGATGATACCCTAGAAAGATATTATGAAGCAATCCTAGAGAAGACGGATATTCCCATTCTTGGCAATCCAAATGACAGTGCCATGGCGAAAGAATGGTTCTATGATACAAACTTTCATTTGAACAATTCTGGTAAAATCGTATATACAAAGCAACTGATCGAAGCGATCAAGGCAATGCTATCCGATAGTAGCCAGACAATGGTGGATACGCTGGAAATGCCAACGATCCAATTTCCCGTGGCGGAAGAAGGGGATGACAGCGATGAAGACTGCTTTGTGTACAAAAAGACAGAAGAAGGCTATGTGGTTATCGAAGTGATGGAAGAGAAGGAACGTTTGATTGTTCCCGCGCATCACGATGGCGAAGCTGTTGTGGTGATTGAATCCATGGCATGCAATGCAAGGGAAATTGTGATTCAAGCGAATATTCGTCGAATCATGAACGGAGCTTTTGCAGGATGTGATAACCTTGAAAAGATCATCATGGAACAAACGAGTCCCTCGTTATGCCAAGTGTCGTTTGATTTGTTGGAAGGGACGAATGCGGATGTATATGTTCCAATGGCACTTGTTAATGGGTATAAAACAGATTATTTCTGGTCGATCCACAGTCATCGTATCCATGGCTTGAAATGAGAAAGGGAAGCGCTTGCGCTTCCCTTAATGTGGTTAAGATAGAGGAATTGTCAATGTGTTGGTATCGGTGGAGTAGGTATAGTTGATATTCAGCGTGTTATAGCCTGCATCCCGCAGGATCGTGAAGATATAGCTTTCACCAAACAGATCATTCATTGCGTCCTGCAAGGCATTTTCATCGGCGAACTGCATGGTGATTTCTTCGTTTGCGGTGATCTTGTCCACGATGAAATTGTGGATGGCATCTCTGTCGTAGGTATCGAAGAAAGCGTTTTGTTGGCGATAGTATTCCAGAGAATTATCATCGCATACGGGATAATCCACCTGGAAATCAACGCCTTGTTCCTTTAGGTTTACGGTTGTATCAAGGATATGTGTGTCAGCGATCTTGTCATCACTGACACAGAGATATTCATAGCTGATAATCTGTTCGCCATTGTCACGGATGGGATCTCCCCATGTGGTGTCGACCCAATAGTGTCTGCCATTGATCTCCACCATATTCCAGGCATGGCTTCCCGAAAAGATGTTACCGCGAGC
>OMYM01000242.1 GCA_900315225.1 uncultured Erysipelotrichaceae bacterium
AATGAACCTTCTTTCTATGCTCGAAACATTGTTACAGGCGATGTGATTGAAAACCTGCAACTGTTTCTACATATATTTTATCACATGATTATCCCAGTTCTGTAATAAATTTATCTCAAAATCCAAAAAATACGGAGCTTGACAATGAATTGCATACAATCAAGCGTGCAAAGAACTCATGTCCAAGCTCCAGAAGGGAACCATCAACCTTGAAGAATATCAGGAACGGGTTAAAGGCACGATAGAAAAGATCAGTGAACTGAATCGGTCTGAGCTTGCAAGCTGTGTCATACACCGCAGGATTATCCTTGACTTGTTCAGGAATGGTCTGAACATCAAGGAAGATGGAAAGTTCCAGCTTGAGTCATATTTGCACCAATTGATTTATCCAATGAGAACCACATCCGAGGATATGCCTTATGAGAATCACAACCTTTGGCTAATTGATGAAAAGTGCAAGGACATTCTTCTCCTTGACCAACCCGTCGTATTGGCGGAATGCTCTAGCAATGGTCTTGCGTTTGACTCTGTTGTCATCTTTGAACTGAAAAGACATATGCGGGATGATTATAACATGGAGGAGAATCCAGTCAATCAATTACAGGACTATGTGGAAAAGATCCGCAAAGGCAAGGTGAAGGACAGCAGGCACAGACCAATCCGAGTAACGGATACAACACAGTTCTACTTATGTGCGGTATGCGACATCACCCCTTCTTTGGAGAGAATATTGCAGAAAATGGACTTTACCCAGACACCGGACAATATGGGCGCATATGGATATAACAAGTTATTGAACGATGCTGAAAAGAGAAACAAGGTCTTGTTTACCAAGCTTGGACTCTGAATGTCTTGGATCAGCTGAGATGAGGCACAATCATGTTTTCGTTGCTTTCACGTTCATAATCATAAACGGATCCGTGTAATCGATAACGAGCCATTGGCTATTCCTCCTCTGAAGCGAAATCTGTCGCATCATTCCATTGGTCATCTTCAAAGATTTCCTTGAAAAAGGGGATTGCTCCATATCTTCCGATGAGATAATCGTTTTGGGGGATCTTATCGAAGCGAACCTTAAACTTGTTGAGCGAATATAATTCTGAGGCTTTATATGTATGCTATGACATGATGAAGCACTGAGCCATTTAATGTTATGTGCTTATCGTTCGTATTGTGTTTTTATCATCACGAATAACATTTTTTTTTTTATTTTAAAATTTTGAACGATGAAAGGGGAAACGGCTATGAACGTGTGAAACGAATGATAAAGACTGGGCTTGAAAAGCTGGTTCAAGGTGAAAACTAGAAAGCGAGGTAAAATGAATGAAGCTAGAAAAGATCTTGAATGCACTGCTGTGCTTGTTGCTTGGCGCATCGCTAATGATTCCAACGAATGCGGAGGTCGCTGAGGATGGCGTCCAGCTAATGGAAACCCGCACCAGGGATACTGTAAAAGTAACGCTGGACTACAATGGCGGGCAGGCTAGAAACGGAGAAACTGAAAAGTTGTATGAGATTGCCTTGGGGGAAGAAATCAGCGACATTGGATATGAGTCCCCAAGAAATGAGTATTTATCTCCAACAAGGAATGGCTATGAAATGCTTGGCTGGAGCACTGAAAAAAACGGCGAGGTTATCTGGAAGAACGATGATTATTCTCCATCGCGAAGCATTGATTACTATAAGCCGAAGCAAGATGTAAGGCTATACGCAATATGGGGCGAATACATTGAAATTACCCTGGATTATCAAGGTGGAACAAGCTGGAATGGAGAATCCGAATATACAATGAAGACAGTTGCGAATGAAGTGGTAAGAAGAGATTGGTCTTATCCGCAGATTGAAGGGAAAGCGTTGGTTGGTTGGAGCGATTCTCCAAACGGGGATATAAAATACAAGCCTATTGACGAATGTGTATTCGACAAATCCACGAGGTTATATGCTCAATACACAGATTCTGTAAAAGTAACGTTGATTACTGCAGGCAATATGATACATGGCAACTACTCAGTACGCGAAAGCAATGATTATGACCCTCCAGGCGATGAGCAAGTTGCGTATGTGCCCAAGGGGTATGAATCGCTTTTGTATGCGGTAGCATATGCCAGTCCAAAGGGTGTCTATGTTGATGAAGGATATGAGAACAAACGATTTGTCGGATGGTCATATTCTCCCGATGGAAATGTTGATCTGAAACCCAGTGACATGGGAAGACATGTATTTACCGAAGACACTACGTTATATGCTGTTTGGATTGATGTTGGAGACTCATCCGACCCGCTTGGGATGGTTTCAGGTGCGAAAGAGTATGATGGTCCAGAAGACATATATGTCAAGAAGGGGGAAAAGATGGCATTTGTCCCGAAGTTTAAGCCAAGCGGAAAATCAATGTCTTCAATAGAATGGAAGACGGAAGACGCATCCATAAGCTATGTGGCTCAACCGTGGGATTTCTGGATTGTGTTTACTTTTTATGATGATGATGTGTATGAGATTGTTGGAAGAACTGTCGGGGAAACAAAAGTCACAATGACGTGGCTATGCATTGACAATGGCGAATATGTAAGTAAAACACATGAAATCAATGTTCATGTATACGATGGAGAAAGACCAGATGTTTGCTCAGTGTTCGGTTTCTGTGCGTATAATGGCAAGAAGTATTGGTACGAGGACGGCGAGAAGCAGGGCGTCTATGGCGACCCCAAGAATATCTGGGACACGGTTTACGGCAAGATAGAAAGGGGCAGGGAGATCTATGATCCAGAATCCGATGGCTGGTACTGGCTGGATGCCGTGTACGATGGAGCTGTTGCGTATGGCAAGGAAGTCTGGATGCCATATATCTACCAACAGGAAGATGAATGCTCAGATGAAGTTAAATGGGTTGCGGCACAGGCATCCGATAAAGGAATGGAGCAGTTTGTATACGATGCAATGATTAACAAGACCGGGAAATGGGTCAGGTATGATGAGAATGGCAGGATGCTGAAGGGATGGGTCACCATTGAAGGCGACCTCGCCGAGGCATACCCGGATCAGGTGGGGAACACCTACTACTATGACACAATGACTGGAGTCATGGCGAAGGGATACCTCGTTGTAGACGGTGAGATGTGTCATTTTGACGAACTGACTGGCGTGTTGAAATAATTCGGATGACGGGAGGAAATGCCATTGTGTTTCCTCCCTTGAATAGCGAAGGAGAAAAATAATGAAAGGGAATAGACCATTTAGCATAGTTCTATCAATGGCTTTGACAATTTCCGCGCAAATGACCGTCAATGCTACAAATGTAGACGAACCCGCTGCATGCACGATATTTGGTTTTTGCGAATATGAAGGAAAGAAATACTGGTACGAGGACAGCAAGAGGCAAGGTGTCTATGGCGACCCTAAGAACATCTGGGATACGACTTATGACAAGATAGAAAGAGGGCGCGAAATCTACGATCCAGAATCTGACGGTTGGTACTGGCTGGACGCCGTGAACGATGGAGCTGCTGCGTATGGCAAGGAAGTCTGGATGCCGTATATCTACCAACGGGAAGATGAATGCTCAAATGAAGTTAAATGGGCTGCGGCACAGGCCTCTGATGAAGGAATGGCGCAGTTTGCATACGATGCAATGATCAACAAGACTGGGAAGTGGGTCAGGTACGACGAGAAAGGGAGAATGCTGAAAGGGTGGGTGACCATCGAAGGCACGCTTGCTGAATTCTATCCAGAACAAGCAGGGAACACGTACTACTATGATCATATGACAGGGCTTATGGCAAAGGGAACGATATCAATCAATGGGCAAGAATACCGGTTTGATGAGACTACAGGTGTATTACAGAAAGACTCATACGATGAGGAAACCAGAATTCCAAGCTCCATTGAGGATGAACTGTACGAGCCGAAGCCTGAAAACATGATTGTGAATGAAGAGGAAGGACTTGGCTATGTCAACAATATGGTGATCATCGTGTTTGACGAAAACGCAAGCGATGCGCAGATATTGTCGACAGTCAATGGTCTCCATGGGAAGATCGTTGGTAAAATGGGCATCATAAATCAGTATCAGATCGAGATGCCGGCTCATACATTTGAAGAACTCAAAGAACTGGTTGAAGAAATTGAGCAGAAAGACTGTGTACTCTTTGCGCATTATGATCAATTGCAAAAAAACACGGAAGATGCATTTGCACCAAATGATCCGTGGGATAACGGTTGGTTTAGCAAAGATGTTAATGAAGAAGATTGGACCGATTCTGATGTCGATGGAAGCAATTGGTGGCTTGAGGCAATAGAAGCGCCAGAAGCCTGGGATCACCGAGATGAAATGTCCTCTGTCAAGATTGGCGTTGTGGACGATGGATTTGAAGCAAGTCATGAAGACTTTGACATTTCTTTCGCTGGAAAAGCGATTATCGATACCGAACAATGGGATGATGAAAACCAAATCTCTTATATCAGCGACCATGGAACGCATGTAGCAGGAATCATTGGCGCAAAAATAGACAATGGGAAAGGGATCTCAGGCGTATGCCCGAAGGCAGAATTGATTGGGTTTGACTGGACTCCGGCACCAAGGCATGAAAACAACCCAAACTTTAATTGGAATACGGGAACAATGATTTATTGTGGACTTATTTCTTGCGTTACAGAAGGCAAAAAAATCATAAACTTTTCTGTTGGTCAGAGCGGAGTAAATTACGAACAAAGAAATACATATTCTGAAGACGAGATAAATGAAGAGGGACAACTGACATCTCAGTACATGGCTGCTTTGCTTGCAAAGAAAGATGCCAATGACCAAAGGCTATACGATTTTGTTGTGGTACAGTCGGCTGGAAATTGCCAGATTGATGCCATCAATAACGGTTTATTTGCTTCGATTACCGAAGATAATTGTGTAGATTATCAAGAACGACTTGGCGTGAGCAAAAGAGATATCCTTGATAGGATCTTGGTTGTTGCAGCGGTAGAAAGAACAGATCAAAATGACATAGGTTTCCGCCCTTCACGTTTCACCAATGGTGGATCGCAAGTGAGTATTGCCGCTCCAGGTGGAGATGGCTCGAATGATTCTTCAAGGGATATATATTCCACATATACAAACCAAAACGGCAAATATGGCGTTAAGAGTGGAACATCCATGGCTGCGCCGATGGTGAGCGGGGTCTGCGGAATGGTTTGGAGCCTGAATGAGCAACTGAAGGGGAATGAAGTCGTTGATATCGTGAAGAATACCGCCTCAATCCCGATTGTAGGCACTTCGAACCAGGGGCAAGGGTATCTCAGAGAAACCTCGGTAAATACAAAAATGGTGAATGCAAGGGCAGCGGTGGAAGAAACCCTGAAACGAAAGCATGTGGGTTCTCTTGCAGGTAAAGTGTGCAAGGCGTCAGACAATAGCGAAGGGATAGGGTATGCTGCGATACGTGTATACAAGTCGTTAGTAATCGATCCTTCTGTGGATCACAGGGAAATCGCGAGCGTCATTGCGGATGAAAACGGGAACTATGAGGTCTCTTTGCCCGAAGGAAGCTATCGCATTGAAATATCCGCCGAAGGGTATATTCCGTTTAATTCATATGAAACAATCACGGCAGATAATAAGACATATGCCGAAAGCTATTTGTTGGTTGAAGGTTCCGACGTGGAGATTGGCGTTGCCTCAGGGGTGATTGAAGATGCTGTCACAGGCAATGGGGTCGAGGAGGCTAGGCTTGTGATCAGAAGAGGTTGGAATGCTCCCGTTGACCTTTATGATGTAGTGGAAGAGACGGAGACCAGCAGCAATGGCGAATACTATGTCAATTTACCGCTTGGGAATTACACGGTACATGTGGAAAAAGAAGGATATGTGCCAAATGACTTCAACATTGTCGTTCAAGGCGGCTTCAGCAGCCATCAGAACGCCAGCCTGAGCCCAGTTGAGACAGGGGAAAAATATCGGATCGTGCTAACGTGGGGTGAACGACCAAATGACTTGGATTCCCATTTGGAGGGATATGCAAGCGATGATGGTGCAATGTATCATGTTTATTATGGAGATTTACAGGCTCAAGATCACGAGGGAACCGTAGTGTGCAATTTGGATCTGGACGATACGGACTCCTATGGTCCGGAAACCATCACCTTGCAATGTACATCAACGAAGCCGTATTATTACTATGTTTATAATTTCTCCTCAACCAACGAACTGCCAGTTTCGAATGCACAGGTCAAGATTTACAAAGGGGATGAATTGTTCAGGACGTTCAACGTGCCGAATGATCAAGGAGATGCAGTTTACTGGAATGTGTTTTCAATAAAAAACGGAATAATTACACCAAAGAATACTATCACACAATCTCCAGATATCTCGTATAATTGATATGTAATAATAGTAAACGCATTTGATTTTAACGTTTTGAAGAGTTCAAGTTATTTGAATCTCCGTTGTAGCTCAATGCTAAAACGAACAGTTCAAAGTCGTTTACTATAAATTGCAAATTAAGTGAAGAAGCATCCGTTGATAAGTAAAAGAAGGTCTCCAAATTTTCTTGGGGGTTTGACCTAGTTTTTCAATTTTTATTTGGGATCAGACGAATAGTTTAGAGGACTGAGCTATTATTGCGACCGCTCATGCAATCCCTAGGGTTGCCGGATGAAATCTGAAGAGAAAGTTAAGCAAGAATCAGCTGACACTAAGCAGACCATGTGGTCTGCTTTTTTTGTATTCACCCTTATTCGTATATGCGTTGAAAAAATATGCCTGCTTTATTCGTATTGGTTTAATAGAAAGGTGGAAATAGCCATGTACCACTGGTGAGAATAGGATGCGATATCCAGAACAGATATTGTATGAAGCAGCCGATTCTGGCATAATCAAGGCATGGAAACAACTACCCCGAGATTTGACCTGAGCCTTCTGCCCAGGGGTAGAAGGATATGTATTTGATGACAGTAGATCTTTCTGTATTGATCCAAATGATATATCAATACTGTCGCCTGATGTAGCACTCACGGATAACATTTGGAAAATCACGATGTGGGGAACTCCTCGCGACCTTGAACTGATAGAACAAATGAGACAGGATTTTAATGAATTTCGTTCTTTCATTCATGAACACAAGATGATTGTTGCGGAGGGATTTATTAGAGGAAACGGCAAGAAAGAGTGTTCTGATTTTAAG
>OMYM01000256.1 GCA_900315225.1 uncultured Erysipelotrichaceae bacterium
CTCCTCCAACACCTTCTGGGAACTCCACAACATCAATCTGAGCACAAGGAATATACTTATCTGGCTCCATGCTAAAGAAGAGCAAGCGCATTCACTATATCATCTATCTTATCCTTAATGGATTGATCTAGATCTGATCGTTTGCCTCCATTCATCATATACCGGTTATATGCGCCAATCAGTCTGTGGCTACAATCCTTGGCAATTTGACTAGATGAGCCAAAAGCAGTTTCCCAAATCAAGAAAGCTTTATAGAAATACTTGATAGCAAGTTTGAACTTACCCGCTTCGAAATACACAACAGCTAAATTGTTATACCCCACAGCAATATCGGGATGATCCTGCTTCAATGTTCTTTCGAACATCATAGCTGCCTTGCGACAATACCTGATTGCTTTATCGTGATCCTGCATGGCTGTATACATCAATCCAATATTACTATACGTTGCGGCGATATCTGGGTGATGTCCTTCAAGCGTCTTCTCAAGAATCAATACCGCCCTTTCGTAGTATTCCAACGCCTTGTCATACTTCCCCATTGCCTTATATGTCAACGCAATATTGTTATAGTTGGAAGCGATCTCGGGATTGCTCTTGCCAAGTGTCGTCTCCAAGATGGATTTATCTTTCAGATAGTATGATAATGCCTTATCATACTCCCCTGTAAGATAATATGTTCCACCAACGTTATTGTAGGATGCTGCAATATCAGGATGTTCTCCGCCATAGTGTTTTTCAAAGATTGCTATCGCTTTCTTGTAGAATTTCAATGCCTTGTCGTATTCGCCCATCGCCTCATATGCCGATCCGATATTATTGTACAATTTAGCGATATCTGGATGATCATTCCCCGTCTTTTGCCAGCGAATGATGTACGCCATCAAATAGTTCTTTAGTGCTTCCTTGTAGTTTCCTAAATGGAAATACGTTTTTCCTATGTTGGTCTTGCTGATATAGGTAGAAAGATGATTGCTTCCTAACGTCTGATCTCTGATTGAAAATGCCTTCTCATAACACTGTAAAGCCCTATCATAATCGCCAATCACCCGATATACATCACCTATGTTGTTGTATGCAGTTGCTGTGAGTGGATGATCTTCGCCATATTGTTCCAATCGAAAATTGAGACTCCGTTCGTGATATTCTAAGCTATTTTTAAATTCACCTTTTTTCCTGTAGGCAGTCGCAATGATCTGATCAAGCTTATCCTTGTTTCCACTATCATGCGTTTTTTCCGCCAGAACCAATAGCTTGGCAATTATTCTCCCTTTAATCGATGCATCACTGATCAAGAATATATCCTTTAGCATATTGGCATAGTTCATATATTGTGCTTCATCTGGCAACACACCCAGCATGAAATTCCAAAATACATCATTATGGCCTATTTCTCTAGGGAAATCATTACATAGATTGATAACAAACTGCCTTGGGTCTTCTTTGGCATACCAATCATTGCCAAGCAAATTTCTAGCATTCTTGCTGCTACGCATAAAGACAAGCACAAAGTACTCGCCAATCATATCGGGTTGAAAAGCGGAAACCATAGTATCATTCAACCATCCAGCACACCCAAGGAAACCAAGCAAGCCTAATTTTCCTGGAAGATTTTCATCAATATAACCACAAGAATGATTGGCAACTTTTTTCAATTCATTCACATCAATACCCTTGTTAAAGGTCGCAAAAGATAAAACCGTTAAAATGGCTTGCTTGAAAGAATCTATATCCTTGTCAATCCCTGCCTTTGCAACAAGTTCATCAAGCTCACGATCTATGACAAAATCCAGCACCTCATTTGTCGTTTTGAGTGACTTGTTTCCCATTGCCCATGCATCAGTAAGAAACAATGCATACAGTGGGCGTTGGCAAAATGGATCTATCTCTGACAACGATCTATATAAGCTCTCTGCCAAACTATCTTCCATCTCCTTGCCGAGTTCAACCCTTGCGTATTGCATCATCATTCCCATTAAAACAGTCTTGTCTGGATGATCGGTCTGGATCAATGGATAACCTCCAAATTGCATGTCTTGAATTCCATGTATTTGTTCATCGCTATCAAGAAAAGGAAAATATTGGCTAAAACCATAATCTAATGAATCCCTATTTCCTGTTATATGCCTTTGATCTCTGTCAACTAAGATCACCCTTGTCTTGAACCTGTTCTCTTTGGTTTCAGAAAGATAGAACAGATATTTGGCAACACTTTCAAGATATGTCATCGTATAGTCTATGACCACCAGCAGGTCATTGCATTGCCTCACCTTTATTTTTTCGAGTTCGTTACCAATGTTCATGGTCTAAATACCTGACATCCCATGTCTTTGCATTCATCTGTTTTGCAAATTCAAAACACAAACGACTCTTCCCTGTTCCCCCAGCACCCACGATTAAACACCAAGACTGTATTTGCGATGAATTTACAAAACGATCCAATTTCTGCAATTCTTCCTCTCTACCAATGAACTTTAGCTCATCATTTTTATAATTGTATGCAAACCGGAAAGAGTGAGGCGTAGAAATGTCAAATGGTGGAACATAGGGAGGGAAGAAGTAGTCTGGATCATTTTTGACACTATCCTCTTCAATGACATCAACCCTGTTTGAGTCAATACAGCAAGCAATTCTGGCAACAAGTGACTCGTCAAATGGAATGATGTCCTGTGATTCCTTGCAGATCTGCAATGCTCTCTTGCCATATCGATGCATCAAAAGGTCTTCACTAGAATCAAGCTGCACAGTAATAATAACCTTGCCATTCTCTCTTGCATATGCCAATTCCCTCATGCAGTAGTCGGAATCACAGTAATGGATTGACAAGAAAACCATGACACAGGAAGCATCTAGGATATTCTGCATAATCACATGATTAAAATCTTGCCCTAAAGACAAGCCATCCTTGTCAATCCACGTACGCCAACGCCTTGCCATCCCAATCACATCTTTACGAATAATCTTGTCTTCCGCATGACAATAACTGATAAAAATATGTTTTTCCATTCTTTGTCACCTGATTTATTCGAATTCGAAACTACAAAGATTAATCAAAGGGCTCTTTCAATATACATTTTCAAAAGCCCTTTCTTTATTACTTTACAAACATATAGTATAGGCACTGCAACAATTTCTTCGTGTCTATAATTTGAATTCAATTATTTTTCATCTGGTATCAACTCCGACTTCTTACCATAGCTTGTGATATATGCTCCTTTTTGTGCTCTTGTCAAAGCTACATAGAGA
>OMYM01000556.1 GCA_900315225.1 uncultured Erysipelotrichaceae bacterium
GGTTTTAGCGTGCAATGTGAGATGCACTCGGTCACCGGAAGAGTTGATTGTCGATTGTTGGCGGATCGGTTTGTCTACCTGTTCGAGTTCAAGCGCGACGACACGGCTGAAAACGCCTTGGCGCAGATTGACGACAAGGGCTACGCCCTGCCGTTTGCTGCGGACCACAGGAAACTGTTCAAGATCGGTGTTGGGTTCGATTCCGAAAAACGCATCCTGAAGGAATGGAAGATGGCGTGATATCGGCTTTAATCCAAAACAAGTCAAAAAAGAAGCCTTATGGCTTCTTTTATTTTGTCAGCACGCCTGTATTTTCATCAAAGTGATACAGCACGCCATCCAAGGTCATGTATCCCTTTGCCATGGTGCCTGTCCATTGGTCATAGTAGTATGTGTTGCCTGCTTGGTCGGGGTATGCCTTGGCAAGGTCTCCCGTGATGGGGACCCATCCCTTCAGCATCTTTCCATTGTTGTCATACCTGACCCACTTGCCTGTCTTGTTCACCATGCATTGATAGACGAATTCTTCCATGCCTTCATCGCTATTGTTGGCGTTGTTTCTTTTTTCGGCATCGGGCATATCGTCTTCGTTTTGATAGATGTAAGGTATCCAGACTTCTTTTCCATATGCGGCTGCGCCGTCATATACAGCATCCAGCCAATACCATCCATCAGATTCAGGATCATAGATCTCACGTCCTCTTTCGAGCTTATCGTATGTCGTGTCCCAGATGTTCTTTGGATCGCCATAGACACCTTGCTTCTCCCAGTTTTCGTACCAATACTTCTTGCCATCTACTTCAACAAAGCCGAATTCCTTTGGTCCTGGCTTTTCCGATGGAAGAACGGTGACGGTGAGTTTACTAAACTTGTTGCCTCCTGGAGATTGGAACATATATTCGATTTCCGCAACGCCTTCCCTGTATGCCGTGATTCCACCTTGTGTTTGTTTTGCGACAGATGCGTCATGAGAGACAGAGATAATCGCATAATCAGCGTTTGCCGGTTCGATGGTGAGTGGCCAAGGGACTGTTTCACCTGCATGCATGGTAAGCTCTTCCGCTATGTCGTAGGATGTGGCTTTCACTTTAGGCCTGTAAACGGCATACAGTGTTGTGTCATTGTTGAAAACAATGCCATAGATCCCCTCATCATCAAGTCCATATTCCGCAGGACCGTCCTTTGTCGTAGACCAGCCAATGAAGTATGAATCTTCTTTATCGGGGTAGTAGCTGCGGGAGCAGTATCTGAATCCCTTTGGTGCCTTTGTGGTCATGGTTGCTACTTCATCGGGGTAGAAGACGCCGTCATTGCCTTCGAGGGTAACAGTTACCGCAGGCTTGTATATGGCGTAGAAAGTTGTGTTTTTTGTATACTCCAGATTTTCGAGTTCGTTCGTGCTATACTGTGGCTCGCCGTATTTATCAACCGACCAGCCCGCAAAAGCTTCTGTTGACACCGGCGCATCGGGGACACTGGAGCTAAAGTATGCTTTGCATCCCTCAACCACAATTTCTTTGTCTGAAGTTTGGCCATAGAGCTTAGAGCCGTTATAGTCGAATGTAATCGTATAGGCCTTGCCATAGACGCCATAAATCTCCATGTCACCGCTTGGCTTTAACAATGATAGTTCTTCGCCATTGAATACCACGTCATTGTTGTCGCCAAGCGCATATCCCACAAGGCCATAGCCTGTGGGGCAGGTGGGGTTGTAGAAATTCAATTTTGAGCATTCGCCCAGTTGCTTGCCCTCCTCAACCTCAATGACTGTCTTATGGCTTCCATCGCTCAACGTTCCATCCCGCATGTCAATCGTGATTTTGTAAACGGGTTTGGCATGTACCGGAATTAGTGCAAGGAAAGCCAATGCCAATGACAGTCCAAGCTTCAAAATGATTCTCATATATTCCTCCCATTCATGATTGCCATCATTATATCATGGTATGAGGGCTGGGTCAAAAGGTATCGTTGAATCCACTTGCGTGTCCTGCATAATGCCTTATTATACTTGGACGCACAAATATGTAGAATTCTGCATCCTCTGCCTGCTGTTATATGCGGAACGATTGTAAATATCTGTTCCAGA
>OMYM01000025.1 GCA_900315225.1 uncultured Erysipelotrichaceae bacterium
CGAGTTATATGCCAAGAACGATATCATCATGCACGCAGGGCACGATATCATAGCTGAAGCAGACAATGACATTTCAGAGACTGCCCATAACGACATGTTCCTCGCTGCCGACAACGACATGCAACGCACCGCTGATAACGATATTCGTGAACATGCCGGCAACGACCGCAACACCAATATTGACCGCAACGATTCTCTATCGGTCAGCGAAAACCAATTTGTCACCATTGGCGACAACAAGGACGAACAAGTGGAGCATAAACTTCAAATCACTGCGGAGACCATTCGTGAAGAAGCAAAAGACCAACTGCTTGAATACTCCAAGACACACCACGCCAAAGCCGACCAAGAAATGGCTCTCAATGCTGGGATGAAAATAGACATCAAGGCTACAATCGTAAAGACCAATTGATATGTCAGATTCGTATGTTTGTTCGGGAGCCATGATGCAATGCACGATGGGTACGAAACCTGCCCAATTAACCGTGCTTCCCATCAGGACAGTTCATCTTGCCGGGCAGCCGCAGGCCAACATCAGCGACCACCAATCTATGGTCAATCTGGCGCCTTTCGGGCTTTGCCGTTCGTTGGCGTTCCCTCCTACGGCGGCAGCTACCGCGGCGGCGTTGGGTACACTTACCCCTATGCCATGCGTGCATAACACACCTACACCATGGTTTGTAGGAAAATTTGACGATTTGATACAAGGGCAGCCGGCTTTGCTGAAATCGTGCAAATGCCAGTGTATTTGGGGTGGGACAATTAGCTTGATTACTGACGGACAAATGGGTGAAGGAACACAATATGTACAGAAAAAGCCAAAATCGAGTCCCCCTCATGCTGAAGCAACATTCGTTAAACCGAAGAAATCATCGCACTGTTGGTAAACAATAGCGTTTAAACAAGACCCAATAAAAACTATTATTTTAATCCACTATGAGTAGCATTGGTATTGTCGGTGCGGAAGCCCCATCAAAGAAAAACCGGGACGAATTCGATAGCCTCGTAATCGATGTATTTGTTGGGGTTTTCTTTGATGGGACCAACAACAACATGATGCAATCCATGATTGGTCAACACTTCCGCCGCAAAGAAGTGTTCAAAAATCATCGATACGAATTGGGTAAAGCAGGATGCACTAGTGTTGAGAATATTATGGAGAAACCCCGTTCACATTGGGAAAATAGCGGCATTTTCACAAGAAATGAATTGGACCAATTATACGAATCGGCTGGCAGAGGTGACTACCAACTGGAAAAAGACATTGCTTCCCAAAACACTGACTATTCGTATTCTTCAGTGACTGTCAATAATTCAGACAACCCGGTCAACCTTGGTTTGGCAGGCCAATACCAAAAGAAAATAGATGAAATAGCCGACCCTAATTCCAATTCTGGAAATAGTCTTTTGCCCGACTTTGCAATTAAAGGAGCTTTTGCTAATGGTTCCACCTACACTAATCCTTGCCTTTTATGGAGCCATTATATAACAGGAGAAGATGCGGACCAACAATATGAGAATCACAAAACCTATCGTCATAGAATTTATGTTGAAGGCAGTGGCGCCGATTCAACAATTACTGCGGCTGCAAATTTTCAAGGTGCGGTCGACGATGTGATAGGGCTAGGGTTTGGCGTGGGCCCAACTGGAGTCGCTGCCAAATGTCGAAAGATGGTTATACAAATCAACAACATCTACGGCATGTATAATAAGCCTGGAGTAAAAGAGATCCGCTTTCATTTTGATGTTTTTGGATTCAGTAGAGGGGCCACAACTGCCAGACTATTCACTTATTTAGTGAATCCCAAGCATGAAAACAGCATAAGCAACAATGATTTCCTATTGTTCACGGGAAAAGCAAGTACATTTCTTCCTCTTCATGAAGAAGACCCGTCTTCGTTACTTTCTTTAAAGGAAGTCAGAGTACTTGGCATTTATGACACTGTCTCTTCCATAGGAATCCTTCGAGATCCATTAAACACTGCGGTTTCCGAGGGCATCAAGATCAAAAACAATGTGGAGTTCGCCAAATACGGCAAATCGCAATATCACGACAGAAACGTTGACGAATTCGGCTTGTATGCCACGACCAATGCTAAAGACGTTCTTCACATTTGCGCCCTCGACGAAAACCGTATCAATTTTTCTCTTGTTGACATCGAGAGTTCAATCAAGTCAAAAAACGGCACCGAGATTTTCATGCCTGGCTGCCATACCGATATTGGCGGAGGTGCTGGCATAGGACTTGACGACTTAAAAATCATCAATAAAGAAGCGACAAACACAAGCGAAATCGTCGGCAACCTCTTGCAAAGGGTAAAAGATGCAAAAAACGTAATCACTGGAGTCAACCAAACCATCAATAGTGCAAATAGAATCGCTTCGGGAGTGAAAAGTATGATTGACGGGATCAAAAACCTAGATTCGGGATCAGGCTTTGTCTCCGCCATCCAAAATATACTTGAAGGAGCTTACACTACATACGGAGGCGTAAGGGATACGGTTTCAAATGCGCACTCTACCGTAAGCATCGCATCGGGCATTCTTACAGATGTCCAACGGCAAGCTGGCGGAGAACAAAACTCTGGAAAGAAAACCATACCCAATTACACCGACGGTTCCAACGACTTCGTCAAAAAAGGAACACTCCAATATGCCGCTGATATCACTGGAAGCAGCACATTGCAAAACATAGCTAACCAATTTGACAACCTAATCGAAGGAGGAAACCAGTTCGTCAAAGGCATGGCTCATGTTAAAGAAACATCTCAAGGAATCTTCCAAGACATAGGTAATTTGTTAGACGCCGACAGTCCTACCTCCGCGCTGGACCAAGCAGACCAGACTATTGGTTCGTTCGTGACTTTGCTGAACAACCTCAATTCTTCAGCGCAATCAATGTCAACCGTTGCAAATGCTATCAAAAGCGCCATCAGAGGGCACGAATCTACCGAACATCATGTGGCACACCTCGTTGCAAAACTCACATCAACATCAAATTCAATCATTCAAGATTGTAGTGCTATCCAGAATGACATTGCTTTGTCAAAAGAAACACTTGAAATACTGCGTACTTTAAAAGATGAAATTTTAAAAGAGAACGATGCCATAAGCCAAAACGTCATGAAATCGAAAATTGACGACGTTAACGATGCATTGGATAGCGTATCAAATGCCTTAATAGACAGCAACACCGCGATTTCTGGAATCCAAACCATGATACAAGGCATGGAAAACATGTATGGTGTTCATGGAACAATCAGTGGGATCAATTCCGTGTCAAAAGGTCTTTGTGCCACATACAAAGGAGTAAAAGAATCCATTGATTCCATTTCTCAAGCCGCAACGGGCATTTGGAACAATCTAGAAAGCATATACCAGAACACGCTAAACGGCTTCATAACACCGCAAACCGATTCAGGACAAGGCACAGGTGCCAATATACAAAACAACCTTACTCAAACCGCTTCAGGATTACAAGGCATAGACCAATCCTACCAAAGCCTAGAGCATAACGCCAAACTAGCGTACGAAAAAATCAAGGGCTTAGGAAACGTAGACTTTGGATCCCTTAAAGGAATAGACATTTCCTTGTCTGCGGTTTCAAGTGCAATCAACTATTCTGAAGAGGCGATAAAAAGCCTTAAAGGAATGATTGGGAGTACCCAGCAGGCCTCTTCAAATATACTAGGACTCGGCAAAAACTTGTATACCGCCGCAACAAACATCAACATAAATGATGACATACTCAATCCCTTAAAAGACAACCTTTCCGAGTTTATTAAACCTGCTACGGGAAAGGGAGACAATGTTTTAGGCGATATTGTCTCCAACCTCGAAGGGATGACATCGGGATTGACAGACACGGTTAGCGGTTACGGCCAAACACAAGCTGATGCCTTAGCGACCATCAATGCATTCAAGGGCATAAAAGAAAACAATATTCATTCATTCAAAGGCATCCTAGGAGCATTTTCAGACACTTCTGAAGTCATTACCAAATCCATCGCCACGATGAAAGACTTCAAATCAACGCTTGAAAGTGCCAAACAAACATGCACAAACACTTTAGGATTAGCTGTCAACTTACCAAAAGCCATATCTGAAGGATATCAAGGTTTGAAAAACGGCCTCAATACCGTACTCCATCCTTCCGAAGCACTCAGCGGCTTCTTCACACCCAATACCGGTACTAGCAACAGCGTCATCGCCAACCTTTCTTCGAATGTTGCCAATGTCTTTTCTGGGATAGAAGGCTTACAAACCTCGTATCACAACACCTTGGGACTGGCCTCTAATGTTTTACAAAAAGTGAAAGGGCTTAAAAATGCCAACCTTCATTCAGTAAGCGGAATCGTACAAGCGTTAACCGATTCGGCCGGAGCCATCAACTCTACCATCAATGTTTTCAAAAGCATCCCTAATGTCATTGATAACATCAAGCAAACCTCCACAAACATTTTGGGCATTGCCCAAAATTTACAGCAGGCATTCACCATCGAAAACGGGCATTTTGTCATTGTCAACGAGTGTTCTGATTTTATCAAAGAACGGTGTGAGGAAATGAAGGAGACCTTCAAGCAAGCCAAAGAAACAGCAAACGAACTAAAAGATCTGATTACAGGCAAGAAAAAAATCTCATTGCCAAAATTTGAAAAAAGGGAAATATGTTTCTACAACTATTATCCATGTTCTGAGCCTCAAAAGAACGACATTTTGCCTGTTGGTTTAGAATCCCTAAAGTCGCTGGGTTGGGTAGGAGCAGATTCCGTCATAGAAACAAACCAAAATTATTTGGATGGAAGGGCAAAAAAAGAGGTGTTGTCAAAAGGAGAGACGGTTGTCATAGAGGGAACTCATTTGGCTGGTATCAAACGGTTCAACAACATCGGGCTATACAAATACGTCTATCCAGGCTATAGTAACATTCCTCTTAAGATGATGATGACATGGTGTTCAAACAAAGCAGGCAATATCTTTAATCCTCTCAATGAAATGCGTCATGCCATCCCTTCCGACCTGAAGCCATTCTATAACCAAATTGAGCAATCTCCTTTAAAATCCAAGGGACGTTTCTTCTGCGTACCCAAATATCAGAACCTATACAGAAAAGTCCGTCTGAAATATGTTCATTTCTCAATGAACCAACAATTGAAGGCATTCGCCGACAACACCTTAGTCAATGGACCATCGTTAGCTTTGATGGATGACAAAATGGTTATTATAAGGAGGATATATATTGGAGAAAAAGGTAGTCCAACAGCAGGTGCAAACGACACATGTTCCGGACAAATGAAATACCTATACGATTACCTTGGTGACAAAGGCACCCTCAGCGTCGCAAACAATATCAACATCAAAGATGTTCAGGTATCCCAAGAATCATAAGTTAACCGATGACAAAAAAATATGATATCAAAATGTCGGGAACGGCTCCTGTGCTCTATCCAACGGAGAGCTTTTTTGCCTTTTTGGAGACCGAATCTGGCATACCTATAGAACTGCCAAAGGAAACACCTTTCAGCGGTGAATGGGGCGAATCCCTTTCCGTATGGATTGCAGATGTCGAAAGCACTTCCATACCCATCGCCATCGACACCATTTGGCTGTCGATTACAGAGCGAGTGTTTTATTCCTATCAAGCTTCATTGCCAATAGCATCTTTAAAAGAACTAATGGAGCAAAAAGACACTTCAACTAGCAATTTCTTATACAACAGAATCCTCATTGGGATGGCACCTTTTGGAGGTATTGCCACATGGCTTGACGGAGAAATGAAATCGGTTATATTGGGATGGGGGAAGGCC
>OMYM01000164.1 GCA_900315225.1 uncultured Erysipelotrichaceae bacterium
CTGAGTTGGCTCAAGGCAAAGTCCTTTTGTATCGCTTGATCCACATCGATCATCGCAAAGAAACGGGAATAGACGTTCTTCTTGAAACTCTTGAGGATCGGCTTGATATTTACCAAAGGATTCTCATCGACCAAGCTGATCAGGTTTACCTCTTCCGCCGAAGCCTCGACCTTATCCATCACCTTTCCTTTTCCGCCATCTTGCCACGCCAGGATATAACCCTTTCCCATCAGGTTAAAGAACTCCTGACCCTTGTCCATGTCGGTGGACAAGACATACTTGTCATTGACTTTCAGCCTGACTTTCCTTGGTTCCATTCGAATGTCGCATGGAGTATCATTGAAGGTTACGGTTTTTCCCTCAAGGGCTTCTAAAATGCTTGCTAATAGGGTGTCGCCGATGGTGATGTAGCGTTTGTTATTGGGTTCCAATCTACGTCCCTTGGTATACTTTGCGGTCGTCAAGAGACTGATGACAGCCGCGTCATCATCGTTCAGATTGTCTAGGTCATGCGTCAAGACCAAGTCTTTGCCATACTCAGTGGTTGCGCCAGTGCGGAATGCGTCCAGAAACTCCAAGACATCCTTTACGACATACATCCTGTTGCGCCCAACCTTAAATGCCAAGGCGTTTGCTTCATTCTCCCGATAGATCAGCCATTCAATGCTTGCCTTTCCATCGTTGGCATACAGGATTTTCCCTTCGGAAAAAGAAGCGCACAGCTGATTGTATTTCTTAGCGAATTTTTCGTTATTCTGCTCAAAAAGATCAATCGCAAGCGCATCTTGATTTTCTTCCAAAGCATTCTTATATGCTTCTTCCTTTCCCTCCAGGCAAACCTTTCGAATCATTTCCGGCGTATAATCCATTCGACTGAAGAGTGTTGTCTGTTTTGCCAGCTTGCCGTTTTCTTCCGTAGCAGTCAATAGGACCGTGTTGGATTCGGGATCACTCACGTTAAACTCAACGTACATTCTTTTCTTGTCACGAACAATTCTATAGTCGCAAGCAAAGAAAGTACTCAGTTCTTTTTCTGGATTCGGCGATGGCGTAAAATACCTATCCTTGCGATTCAGCTTATACAGCGCATAGCTAAGCAACAGCCTGTTGTTGGACAACCTGAGCGTTCTTTCAACGATTGCCTGCTTCAATGCGGCATTGTTTAAAGACCTGGCTTTTTCAATCGCACAGAGAATATACTTCCCCCTGGTCGCAAGATCGCTTCCTAAAAGCAATTCATCCATGTTGTAGCAGAAATTCTCGGTTGTCATCGGCGTATTGCGAATCATCCTCAGCTGCTCTTCCCGTCCAAGGCTGCGTATTTCCTGCGTTGAAAGAGACAAATGCTGAAGATGGCTGAAGATTTCCAGCTTTTGTTCCTGCGTCAGTTTTTCAATCAAGCGGTGAAGGACGGGTTCTGTCTTCTTGACATCCGGCAAGACATCCAGCTTTATCGCGATGGCACGGACATATGCCGGATTAAGGTCTGGCAACTCGGCAATCTTGTCAAGGAAGGGCAAATCGAATTCTTGTATCTTCCCGGAACCTTCAGCATAATAACGGAACAAGCCAGGCCAATCTTCGCGATACTTCAAAAGGAATTCCTTATGATAGTCTGGCTTATAGTCCCCTTTTCCATCCAATTCCTTGACTACCCTTTGATAATTCTTGAGCATGCGCTTCATGCAATTCCGGTTTGATTTGCGCTGACGTCTTTCGTATAGATCTGAATTCAAATAGTAATTCGAATCTATCACCGACTTTTGAAAGCCAGGATCTTCAAACAGGGCTATAAGAAGCGGGGAATAATCTTCCTCTTCCAAAAAATAGACCCTATAGGGAGACGGCGTAGGCAACTCGAGTAGATAATCACAGAACTTCTGATAATAGGCATCGCTTTTCGCCGCATCCACCATCTGGACGATGTCCTTGATTTTTTCAATCGAGTCAAAACCCAGATTATCGACAATAGGCTTCTGCGTCATTTTCACAAGCCTGCTTTCCAAAAAAAGCTTTTTTTCCACACGCTCGGAAGAGATAAAGGCATGTTCCAACGCCTCAATACGCTGCCTCAGAAAATCGTTGGCTGCCCAAACATGGGCACAAGGCGTATGCCCGCATGTGCAAGTTGTAGTGGTATAGTACTCTTTGTTTTCAACAGAAACCTGAAACTGATGATCCGCTGTCTTTAGAAATGCTTGCAGAGATCCATTTTCCATGAAAGAAAACGTGCAAGTCGCATCTTTGATCAAATCTTGATACTCCTTGATCAGCGAAGGGCCACTATAAATTTTCACTCGATAAGCGTTTTTGTCCAGATGATTGATCATATCATCAATCTTAAGCTCTCCATTCACGGGTACAAGCGCCCCATCCTCATAGAAACATTTTTTGTTCACGCCGGAAGGGAGAAGACCAAAACCGTGTTTCTTATCCCATATAAATGAACGTCCAAATGTGTAATCATTCATTTTCATTCCTCCTCGCCTTTTCTTGCACGCTGCTTGAAACCTCGATGTTTTTCATCAAAGACCAGCAGGGTTTCATTATTCTTTTATAATACATTCATTGAACTATGTCAATCAATTTATGAGAATGACTTCCAGCATACTTTTCCTAATCGGCTTCTATCGGCATTTCTTCAAGAAACCTTCTTAAAACAGGACCTCTTTTTCCCATCTTCCAGACATTTGCAAAATCCCATCCCTGGTATACATCCGGATTGGCAATTTGATCGATTTTATAAAAAGTTGCGCTTTCCTTCGTTGAGAAATTTCCTATATCATCATCAACAATTCGGCTTCCTTCCATTTGACGGCTGGAGATAAACGAGATGCTGTTTTTCAAAAATCCATCTGATCCAGATGCATTCAGGCCTGCGATATAGACATAGCCTCCATTATCCTTTCCAACAAGGCTTCCCATGACATAGCAATTCTCTATCGTGGATTCATTCAGCCAAGCAGATCCGCCAGCAACCATGGCATTCGCATTGACACATGCCACCTGAATATCTGCCTCGCTATAACAGTTTCGAATAACAGAGTTGTTTATGGCTATACTGCATAGACCCGCTGCACGACCATATGTGTTTTTTCCTACTGTATTGGAAATCTTGCCAATGAAATACGCGTTCTCCAGAATAGATCCATTCATTTTGCCAACGATGCCGCCTGCATTGCAGAAACGATAGTCATCCAGATCCGTAAATATACTGCCGAAGTCATTTAAGGAAAGCGAGACATAGGCTTTCTCCAATCCCACATCATGGATATAGGCATGGTCGACAACCCCAAAGAAACCATTTGCTTCTAAAGCGGTATCCCCCTTTGCTTCATCCACGTTGATCGTCATGTTTTTTATGACATGGGCATTGCCATCGAATTCTCCTGTAAATGGTCGCTCGTCATCGCTGATCGCAACCCAATTGGCGATGCCCGATAAATCCAAGTCGGTATACAAACGATACTTGCCATCCAAATCCATTTCCATAAGCTGAAAGGCATCTCTGATCCATATGTATCCATCATCTGTCCTGGCAGGTTCTTCTATCAAAACATCGTTTGAAGCAAGTTTTTGGTGAAACATTTCCGGAAGCATCGCAAAAGCCATTACCAACAAGACGCATAAGAGAATAGCTATCGCCACAAAAGGATAGTTTGTTCTTTTTCCAGTTGTTGCCTGGTTGTAAAATGGCTGGTGATCATTGACAATATGGTCAAGGAATCGCTCGAAATCGGGGTATTTGTCCTGATAGACGCACTGTAGTCTTCCCAGGCGCATGTTAAGGTGTGAAGGAAGCCTTGTCCCTTTCAATATGACAGGAACAACATGCTTGCCTAACTGAAACGCATACTCCATCTCATCCAGGCAATTCTTTGATGAATACCAGTTGCTTGTAATGACCAAAAGGATGGAATCCGCCGCTTCAATCTTGGATACGATCATCTTGTCCCATCCTTCGCCACTACGCAAGCCATCATCGTACCAAAACGAATAGCCTCTTTCGGACAGGCCAGATAGAATCTGTTGCATTTTCCTCTCGTCTTTATGGGAATAGCTGATGAATGTAAAGCCTGTCATTCGAACTATTGAATTCCTCCATCCTAGTCGCAAATACGAAACCGCTTGCAAACAAGGATATCACAAAACCATCATGGATGCATCCGATTTACGATATCTACGCAGAATGAAGTCGAGCATCAAGACACTCCTGGATTATTTTTCGCTATATAAACATAAATTGTGGTATTATTTACATATCATATGTAGCATCTACAAAAATACTGAAGAAAGGAAAACACATGAAAACAAGAAAACTCGGAACGTTGGAAGTATCGGAAATCGGCATGGGATGCATGGGTTTCTCCCATGGCTATGGGCAAATCCCAGATGAGGCGACAAGCATTGAGGCAATTCTGGCTGGATATGAGGCAGGATGCACGTTTTTTGACACGGCGGAAGCCTATGGACCAAACCTATTGCCTAAAAACAGAGGACACAATGAGCGTATCGTAGGCAAGGCAATGAAGAGACTTGGCGTGCCAAGGAAGGATTATGTGATTGCCACAAAGCTTCATTTGCCTACGGACGAAGCAAAAGCCAAAGGGGTTTATCAGGCAATACGCGATCATTTGCTTGCTTCCTTGGAACGATTGGAAATGGAATATGCCGACCTGTATTATCTTCATCGCATCAATCCGGATATTCCCGTTGAAGAAGTCGCTGAAGCAATGGGAAAGCTTGTTGGGGAAAAGCTAATCCTTGGCTGGGGGCTTTCCCAAGTTCCAGTTACTGTCATCGAACGTGCGCACAATATCTATCCAGTATCAGCCGTACAAAACATCTATTCCATGGTTGAACGCGATGTGGAAGAGAACGTCATTCCCTATTGCCTGGAGCATGGCATTGGCGTTGTCCCGTTCTCTCCAATCGCAAGCGGCTTGTTGTCGGGAAAGATCACGGCAAATACGGAATTCGAAAAAAACGACGATGTACGAAACTGGGTGCCACAGTTGAAGAAAGAGAACATCGTTGGCAACCAGCCGATCATTGACTTGCTTTGGCAATTCGCCGGATTGAAAGAAGCAACCCCTGCCCAGATTTCTCTTGCCTGGATGCTCCACAAGTATCCAAACGTTGTTCCAATTCCTGGGTCGAAAAACAAGGGCAGGATCCTTGAGAATCTCAAGGCATCTGAAGTCGTCTTAAGCGAGGATGAATTCCAAAGGCTTGAGAAAGCTCTCAGCGAATGTGAAATCCACGGCCACCGTGGCTTTGATGAATCGGAAAAGAACAGGTTTTTAGGCAGAAGATAATCATTGGCGAACGGCAGGCAAAAGGACATCCCTTGGGTGAATTTGTTCTTCTTGCCATAATATCGGAATGTCAAAGAATAGTGCCGCAGCAAATGCTGCGGCACTATCTTCATTTTCCGGCTGATTAATTGAATCCCAGGCAGCCATCGTAGCCGCCGCAATTCTTCGACAGGCAAGTCCATTCCACTCCACCAGCGATGCCTTCAAGCTGCTCATCCGTCAGCTCAATTCCTTCTTGCTGGGCAAGTGCAATAAGTTCTTCTGCACTTTGGCATTTCTTTGCCTTTTCCTTCTGTTCTTCCGTGAGATTGCTGAGTACTTCATTGATATTCATTACATTTCCTCCCTATCCGCATCTATTTGCGTTAAGATATCATACTTGTGTATCTTTCCGGTCGCAAGCCATGCCGTCCTGCACTGCCCCAACATCTCGCTCAGGCGTATTATACCCAGATACATATACACAACTAGCTGGAATTCTGCATTGTCTGCTTGTTGTTATATGCGAATCTTCTGATCATCCCAGGCAAAACCTGTTGCTATTGGGACGAAAATGTCTGGCATGGATGCTTTGGCAACCACTTAATGTCAGAGATTGGGCAGCTGCACTTGTTCAATCCTACAGTAATGTTCCTTCTCCAGCTTGTCTGCATCATAGCTAACCGCTACCAGCAGCATCTGCCTCCCACCGTATTCCTTGAACCTATCAGGGTATCTTCTTCTCTTGATCTGGTCAAGCCCCGTGTTGACGGCCTTGTTCTTCTTCAGCTCAATCACCATCAGCGGCATCGCCTTGCCTGCCTTGGGATATAGCACGATGTCCGCGTACCCCTCTCCTGTCGGCAGCTCGTACATCCTCACGTAGAACCTTTCCGCCGTGTAGTAGGCCATGTCGATTGTCTCCTTCAGCGTTGCCTCGCTGTTGCCTGCCTTTGGGTCCGCGTAATAATAATGTATCTTTCGAAAGGCTTCCGCAACCTTTTGCTCATCGCCACGCAAGGTTGCATCAAGGATGGCGTCCGCCTCGGAGATCTTTCTGTAGATCGTCGATTCCGTGCTGTTTTGGAGCATGTTGACGTACATTTTTCTGATTTCCTTGTTAGGGATGCGGGCGTATCCTGTTTCCGGCGAAAGACTAAGGTAGCCAAGGTGGACCATCGCCGCAATCGTCGCATTTCTCCCAGCTTTTGGAAGGGTCGCAAGGTCGTTGTCGAAACTCGCATCGTCTGCGGGAACCTCCCCGCCCCTCAGCAGGCTTTCCACGTCCTCGCGGAGCCCATCGTTCTGCAGTGCCACCAGCTCCCTGAACTGCTCGTTGCTGTCTGTCGCGCTCCAGTAGGACTTGCATATGTTTTTTTTGATCGCCTCGATCACCGACCGGGGGTTGAAGATTGGCCCGGCATCGGGAAACGAATACCCTTCGTACCATTCCGCCATCTCATCGTAAGTAATCCTGCACCTGGGGTTCCTCGCCAGAAGATCCCTCACCTCGCTTTCCGTGAACCCAATGTATGGAGCAAGGTCGCCGGGAGCGAACATCGTATAGTCGTCAAACTCAGCCAGGGCGGAATATCCCTTCATCTTGATCATGGGAAGGATGCCCGTCATGTAGGCTGCCGCGAACACAGTCGTACATGTATCCTTGTCCCTGAACAGGCTCCTGAGCAGCTCGATGTAGTTAGCCTTTGCGTTTGGGTCATCCGTTGGCTCGCGGAAAAAATTGTCCCACTCATCGCAGATCCACACGAATTGCCTGCCGTTCTTGTTTACCGCATTGACCAAGGTGTCCGAAAGGGTGTCTGCCACAAGTTCCTCCCCATACATATCAGCGACTTCACCAATAAGAGTCTTGGCAAGAAAACGAATCCAGTCGAGCTTCACGGGTTTCGTTCCCTTTTCTTCCGCTTCCTCGTCAAGTTTTTTCTGCCTCCCTTGTGCCCTTGCCCTAAACTTCACCATGTCGATGTAGATCACGTCAAATTCCCCGCAGTTCTTCAGATCGGGATCGATCTGGAAAATCTTCTTGCCCTTGAACAAAGGCGTTGTGTCGTAGCCGATGGTGTAGTATGCCCTCAGCATCACCGCCGCATACGTCTTGCCGAACCTGCGTGGTCGGCTGACAAGGACAAGCTGGTTATCCGATTCAATCATTTCATTAATCAATTGAATCAACCCTGTCTTGTCAACGTAGTTCCTTGCCTTGCTAAGCTTTCTGTATGACGGAATTGGGTCTGTGTTCAAGTAGTAGCGCATCATGGCATCCTCCTCTCTTGACCCGCTTGGCGAGCCTCTGTTTCACGATTGTATTGTATCAATTGCAGTCTCTCCCGTCAACCAGGGTATACATCCTGGTGTCACGTTTCAACATATGCTATTATACTTGGACGCACAAATTGGCAGAATTCTGCATCATCCTCCTGCTGTTATATGCGGAACGATTGTAAATATCTGTTCCAGATATTTGATCGTTCCAGTATAACGCCTTCTTGTTTCTCCAAGCATGGTTTTGGCGACTTCGCGAGGATGCCCAATAAACTTTGATTCCGTGTTCAGGATCGTTGTATCGTAGCCGATGGTGTAGCATGTCTGCAGTATCACCGCCAGCGACCCCACCGTTAACAAAAAAAATGAGTCATCAATCGTCGTAACCATCCTCGAATTGCTCGCTGAAATACTTTTTTTCCTCGATGTTGTCGTTCATGTAGTTCTTTAGATCATCTATGGCAACGCCAAATCGTTCCAGCCAAGCCGTTCTTTTCTTCCGTTGTCTTCTTGGCTTCGCCTTGCCATCTTCCTCAATGACAAACTCAATCTTTGCTATTTCCGCAAAAAAGTCATTGATATCGAATTCTTCGGTGAGTTGGTCTTCTATGTGGTCAAAAATCCACTCTCTGTACATTTGGCCAAGAAATACGGTAAAGTCTCTTCCTTCCATGCCATCGAAGAATTCTTTAGTGACATCCGCTGTCTCGCCATGATTGATCATTGTATTCCACAAATCCAATTGATCTTCATCCTGCCGCTGCATGCGAATCAGTTTTTCATCAGGAATATCTTCTTCCATGACGAAATACAAGAGCCTGCCGGCATTCTTTTCAAACCATGCATGGGCATTCTTCCTCAGCTCTACGGTAAATTTGTCATCGCCAAAGGGATGAATATCGTCTTCATCTACTCTATCGATAGCAAAATACACCTTATAGGGATCATACAATGTGTTAAAGAAAGACATTGCCTCTAGCTTCTTTTTCTTTTCAGCCAAGATGGATGTCTCTTGTCCAAGCAGTCTCTTTCTTTTTTCCTCATTCTCCATCAATACCCAATGCCCAGGGAGATCTCTGCATTCCCCATCCCATCGGATGATACGCCATCCGTTCTTCAATGGCGTATTCGCAAGAGATGAAAGGTATCCTTCGATTTCCTCGATGCAAGCGTGGTATGATGGCAACATGCATATGATTAGCGGAACCTGTTTGCCAGCAAGCTCCATCAAGAAATAATCCCTATCCATATACATGCGAAATAAAGCATTCTGTAGCCGGGAATACAGACTGTGTTTGATCGTATAGACTTGGTCGCATCGATCATATAGTCTTTCTACACTTTCATCGTATTGATATCTTTCATATGCCAGCAGCTGGTCGGTATCTGCGTCTCTGTACAGCATGTAGTTGGTTTCGTATTTTGTTCCCGTGCGCACCCTGGAACAAAAGAAACAATAGCCCCAGTCGTCGGATGTTGAATCGTGATACAGCGTTATGGAACAGTGGGTATCCAGCGATGATACTTTCTTTGGATCTTTGCATTGTATCCACTTTGAAAGAAATGTCTGGATCTCATTTTTCTTGATCGTTCCCCAAAGCCTCAAGGAGAAGATATTGGTGCATTCCTTGATCATATGGTCCTTCATTGGGAAAGCGTCCAAGCCTTCAAAATTGATCGTCCCGACCTTTCCCGCTCCAGCAAGCGCAGCCAAAAGACGCAACCAGAAGGCACGTTCCTTGCCAAAAACTTCCTCCAGCAAGCTGCCGATACCTGTTTCGGCAAAGAACTTCTCGGCAAGGAAGCCGTTGGCTGGCTTGCAGGTTAAATCTTTCTTGACTTCATTGCGCGGATAATAGTACCAGCCAAGGTTTCTTTCCAGTTCTTCCTGTTCCTCCTTGATGCGCTTTTCTTCTGCTTCTATGGCAGCCTCTTCTTCCGCCAACATGCGATCACGTTTTTGCAGTGCCTCTTGTGTGCAGTAAAAGTAATAATTCAGGCCAGGCTTCATCATTCCAGGTTCTTCCGTCAGTTTGCCAAGAGACAGGTATCCCCTTTCTTCCTGGTCATAGCCAAAATATGGCATGTCCTTTTTGACGGCGTATACCATGTTGTTTTTGCCGATTTTGGCATATGAAGGGATCTTCACCAATTTCTCTTTATCGTCCATGTCAACTCCTCGTCTTTCACCTCTTCTCCATTATATCCGCTAAACATGGAATAACCTACCGTAACCAATCAAAAAGAGGTTCATTCTGAACCTCAATACCTATATCATGCCCAATTCCTTTATCTTTCCATATACTGCCATGGCAAAGACGCGGTGTCCTTCTTCATCCATGTGTTCGCCATCCGCATCATTGGCCAAGACATAATCCGATGCAGCGAGAAATGACGTTTGCCTTTGTCTAGCAATAGCGGAATATACCTCTTTGAGCCTGTGGCATGTAACAACGGATTGCCTTGAGAATTCAGGGTCTTTTTCCGGCAGCCATACATCCTCTTGTAACAAAATAGGAGAAACCAGAAGAATGTTTTGCACAGGAACATATCTTTCCATCTTATCCAGGCATAGCTGGATGCCTTTGCCTATTGTCTCGGCGGAAACGGAATAGATACTCTTGCAATCGTTTGTCCCAAGCATGAGTATGGCTCCATCCAATGGATGATGGCTGTCAAGAATCATTGGAAGAGCTGCGACACCTTTCCTTCCAGGTCTTAGGTCGTCTTCAAACGCGGTTGTTCTGCCGCATAAGCCTTCTTCTATGATGCGCACGGACGGGCATTTTTCCTGAAGAATGCCTGTCCAGCGGATTTCCCATGGGTATCTTTCGCCACTCTTTGATCCTGGCACCATTCCCCAGGTGTTCGAATCGCCATAGGCAAGCACTGTTTTCATGTCGCTTCCTCTTTCGATTGCATAACACCAAGAATCATTTGCCATGCCTTTTATCTGTCTTGCGGGCAATCCATGTCCCTGCCTCCTGGATCACCTGAACGATGATGACGGTCAAGAAGACACAACACCATGTGACATCTGGATTGAAGCGTTGGTGGCCATAGCTGATGGCTATCTGCCCAAGTCCCGTTCCGCCTATGGTCGCCGCCATGGCCGAGTATCCCAGGATTGTCACCATGGATATGACTGCTCCTGCGATAAGTGATGGCTTAGCTTCTGGTAGCAGTACTTTCCATATGATCTGAAGGTTGTTGGCTCCCATGGACTGGGCAGCTTCTATGACGCCGGCGCTTACTTCCTGCAAGGAGCTTTCCACCATTCTTGCGACATATGGCGATGCGGCGATCACCAGCATGACGATCATTGCCTGATTGCCAAGGCTGACCCCGACGATCATCTTTGCAACCGGCAACATCGCCACCATCAGGATGATAAAGGGAATGCTGCGAAAGAAATTCACGACCAACCCAAGGATTCGATTAAGCCAATAGGTCGGTTGTATCCCTTCCTTGCTTGTCACGTTTAGCACCACGCCAAGGGGAAGACCTATCGCATAAGCGATCAAAGAAGATATAACCGTCATATAGATCGTTTCCCAAATTCCCTGTTGTATGATTCCATTTTCCCAGAGTTTTATGAACATATCGGAGAACATGTCCTACGCCTCCTCTTTCCACTCGATGTGGTTTTCTTTTAGCCAAGCGACAATCCTGTTCGCCTCGTGGCTTTCATCAGGCAATTCCAGCGTTATTTTTCCCTGTCTTACGTCATCTTCCTGGAGCATCAACTTGATTCTTCGGCCATTATGGATCGCATAATTTGTTTTTCGGTTTCGCAAGATCAATTCCCTGGCGATTTTTGAACGAGGGTTGACGAATACTTCACTGACTTTTCCTTCCTCTACAATCCTGCTTTGATCCAAGACAGCGACCTTGTCGCAGATTTGGTCGATGACGCTCATCTCATGGGTGATGACAATGATTGTCACGCCCATCGTCTGATTGATCTTCTTCAACAAATCCAGGATCGAGCTGGTTGTATTGGGATCCAAGGCAGATGTTGCTTCATCGCAAAGGAGGTACTTGGGATCTGTCGCAAGCGCCCTGGCAATGGCAACGCGTTGTTTCTGCCCGCCGGATAGCTGCGATGGGTATGAGCTTGCCCGTTGTGATAGGCCAACGACATCCAGTAGCTCCATGGCCTTGTCTTTCGCCAAGGAGGATTTTATGCCAGACACTTCCAAGGGAAATGTCACGTTGCGCAACACGGATCTCTGTTCCAACAAATGAAATCCCTGGAATATCATGCCAATCGACCTGCGCAATTCCAGTAGGCGTTTGCGGGGAATGACGGTGATGTCTTCCCCATCAATGAGAACCTGTCCCGCCGTAGGACGCTCAAGCAGATTGATGCATCGCACCAGCGTGCTTTTTCCTGCCCCAGAAAGCCCGATAATCCCGTATATTTCGCCATCCTGAATCCTCAGGTTGACATCCTCAAGCGCCACGATTTCTTTGTCTTGGTCCTTGTATGTCTTGGCGAGATGACAAAGCTCAATCATAAGTGTTTTCCTTTCTCGGGAACGAGTTTCATTTGATCGGCACGATGCCGGCGCCTGTCTGTTGGTTGTATTGCTCTACAACGCCATCTTGCAGTGCTTCGACAAGAGCCTGGATGGAAGGGTCGTTCTCTTCTCCCTTGCGAACTGCAATGATGTTGGCATAAGTCTTTGCTGCATCGCCAGAAGCATCCTCGATGGCGAGGGCATCCGTTGTCTTTAGCCCTGCCCCAAGAGCATAATTATAGTTGATCACGGCGATGGTTCCTTCATCGCTGTTTTTTAACAGCGATGGAATAGCATCGGCTTGCGCCGCCTGGATCTTGTACCCGTTGTCATTGACGATATCCAAAAGCATGACGCCCGTTTCCACGGATGAATCTTCCGGCAACTCGACAAGACCTTCCTGGGCAAGCAGCAACAAGGCTCTGGTTTGGTTGGAATCATCGTCCGGCACAATGATCGTTGCCCCTGCAGCAAGATCCTTTAAATCATCTACACTGAAGCTATAGATGCCAAAAGGCTCATAATGTATCAATCCAGCAGACACAAGATCTGTGCCGTTTGACTCGTTGAAGCTGTTCAGATATGGGGTATGCTGGAAATAGTTGGCATCCAGGGTTCCATCCTGCAGAGCGGTATTGGGAAGAACATAATCGTCGTATATCACGATTTCCAGTTCAATCCCCTTTTTAGCAAGGGATGGCTTTGCCAGTTCAAGAAGCTCGCCATGTGGCGTAGAGCTTGCACCGATGGTAAGCGTTGCATTTGTTTTCGTATCGCCACCTGTGGATGGCACGCCTCCCTCTACGACAAGGCTTTCCTCATAGTCAAGGCCATAGGTGTCAACCAACGTTTCTTCATAGTCCTTGTGGAAGAAGTTTTCCGTTGCCAGCGACTTGATCTCGTTGTCGATCCAGTCAAGAAGCGTTTTGTTACCTTTGCTGACGGCGGGAGCAATCGTATCCTGACTGCCAAGCGAAGGAATACCCACCGTGTAGCCTGGATTCTGCAGGGCATATGCGATCACTTCGGTATTGTCATTTGCCCAGGCGATGCCATTGCCGTTTTCAAATGCATTCTTGGCATTTGCATATGTGTCGTATTTCTGAAGCTTGATTTCCGGATTGTTCTTGATCAGGTAATCTTCGGCAGTCGTTCCCGAAATGACAATTACTTCATCGCTCGGATCGATTTGCGACAAATCTTCGATCACCCTGCTATTTGGCGATACAACGCCAAGAGCAACGTTCATATACGGCAAGGCAAAGTCGACTTTTTCGGCACGCTCGGCGGTAACGGTGAAGTTTGCCAAGATGATGTCCACCTTTCCCGTTTCAAGGTATTCAACCCTGTTGGCTGCCTCGGTGGAAACGAAATTGACATCTACGCCAAGGTCATCGCCTATGCGACGCGCAAAATAGACATCATAGCCTTGGTATTCGCCATATTCATCGACGTATCCGAAAGGGTTCTTGTCGGAAAAGACACCGATATTGATCTTCTTGCTTTCCTTGATTTCATCCAGCGTCCGAAAGACGGCAGTCTTGTTGTTGCTTGGTGAAACACTGTTTCCGCAAGCGGACAGAGATAAC
>OMYM01000405.1 GCA_900315225.1 uncultured Erysipelotrichaceae bacterium
CCTTGTACACTGTCGGCAAAGGTGTTGCCAAGGGGCATTATTATTGCCAACGCCTTTGCGTCCGGGGGTCAAGGGGTGCAGGGCCCCATTGTCAATCGAACCGTGGAATAAACCCGTGCCGCCTGGCCGGGGCAGCCATACGGCGCAAGCCACCAAAACACAGCCTGAGCCCTTCGGAACCTTTGGCTTTAAAGCATCCTTGAATTGTGACCCACGATCTGTACAGAAGAGCCCTATTTTCCAGCAGAAACTCGATCAATTATATCAAGTATTCAAGGAGAAGTCTAAATCCTCAAAGAATTTAGCTGAATTTATTGAATATGCAACGCGAGAAAGCGATGTTTCCCAGGGAAGCCCGATCTATGGTTTTTCCGATGATGCATATATGAACTTACATGCTTTGACTTCATCAAGACTGTCGGATACAAAGAAAAAAACCTTTGCCGTAATGGAAAACTTGAAAAAAAAGCGTAAAGATATTTTGAACCTCGAAAAACAAATGTCTGTATCTATCAATGATAATAGCGTCAAAGAGATTGTGGACAGAATGAAGCAGTTGTCTGAACAATCCGATGAGATTGAAAGGCAGATTTCTGAAAAAAGAGTAGAAAAGCAGATGGCATCTGGTGATCTAAGAACAGCAACTGCGGATTTCAACAAATATGTCAAGGATGTTTTAGAGCAGCTTGAACTTAAGGATGAAAATGAGCGTATGATAAAATACCTTGATATGATGGAAAAGGTAATGGAGGAATATTCCATTCGCCTTCAGAAAACAAAGTTGATAGAATTATCAGAGACTATTACGCGATGCTATAAATGCTTGGCAAATAAAAACGGCATGATCGAAACCGTGGAGATGAGTTCTACAACATTGGATCTTTCCTATTTGAACAAACAGGGAGATGAGGTTCCAAAACATTCTTTGTCGGCAGGCGAAAAACAGATGATGGTGATTTCGATTTTGTGGGCATTGGCGATTTGTTCCAAGAAAAAGCTACCTGTGATCATAGACACGCCGATGTCTAGACTAGATCGGGAGCATCGGATATCTTTGATTAAGGAGTATTTTCCAAAGGCAAGCATACAGATTATCCTTCTTTCTACAGACACGGAAATCACACATGAGTATTACGATATGATGAAAGACAACATTGGCGATGAATTCACCTTGTTGTATGATGATGAAAAAGGCATCACCAGGGTTGCAAATGGTTATTTTCAGAGGTCTTCAGTATGATCATCAAGACTGTTCGTATATCTAAAAATGGCAGGGATAAGTTAATTCGATTGAAATCCAAGACTGGGATCCAGAACTGGAACATTCTATGCAGATGGGCATTGTGCTATTCCCTTAGGGAAGGAACTGTGCCAGCCGATGTTAAGATCAAGGAGGAAAATGTCCTTGAAATGTCATGGGTTGTGTTTGCTGGGGAATATGGTGAGATCTACGAAGGAATTATCAAGGAGTGGTGCCTTGAACATGGCATTCTAGTAACAGATGAAAACGTAGAAAAGTATTTCAAATTACATTTGGAACGTGGAATTGGATATTTGTCTGGGACAAATTTCATTAAAAACCTTGAAGATCTTTTAAGAAGGACAGGAGATAAGAATGGCGATATATCTTGATTACAATGCATCGACCCCCATTGATCCACAAGTACTTGCCTATATGATTGAAGTATATTCCAATGCAATTGGAAATGCTGATAGCAGGACACATTCTTTTGGGGAGAACGCAAGGAAAGTGACGGAAGTTGGACGTAAAAGCGTAGCAAAACTTTTGAATGTCAACGCGGATGAAGTGTTCTTTACTTCTGGTGCCACAGAGAGCAATAATATTGCCATCCAAGGCTTGCGAGAATACGCGGAAAAAACTGGGAAAAAACACATGATCACTACAGCCATCGAACACCATGCTGTTTTAAATACAATGAAACACATGGAAAAAGAAGGCTATAAAGTTGATTATATTCTTCCTGAATCAGATGGAAGGATTAATCCTGACGAAGTGCTGAATAAGGTGCGTGAAGATACATTGCTTGTATCGATTATGCATGTAAACAATGAAACGGGCATGATTCAGCCAATCGAAAAGATTGGCGAAGAACTCAGCAAAAGACAGGTTCTGTTCCATGTTGATGCGACGCAAAGCTGTGGAAAGCTTGTTACGGAGCTACAGAAGGTGAAGTATGACATGTTGTCTATGAGTGCGCATAAATTCCATGGACCGCAAGGCATTGGAACACTTGTTCTCAAGAAGAAAAAATATAGACTTCCTCCAGTCAAGCAACTATTTTATGGTGGACAACAAGAGCATGGGATTAGACCGGGGACAACACCTGTGGCGCTTGTTGCAGGCATGGGCAAAGCATGCGAAATAGCTCTGGTAAAATATAAAGAAAATTCAATCAAGATGCATGCGATGAAAGATAGTATACTTGATTTATTGAAGAATTCAGGGGTTGAATACATTGTTCACGGTGCGCAAGAGTATTGTATTCCCAGTACGGTGAATGTTCAGTTTGTTGGGGTATCGTCAGAAGCGCTGATGATCGCAACAAAGCAATTTTGTGGGATTTCAAATGGTTCAGCGTGTACATCGAAAAGTTATGAACCAAGCTATGTCTTGAAAGCCATGGGTTTAAGTGATCAAGAAGCAGAAGAATCTGTACGGATAAGCTGGGGAACTGATACATCTGAGCAAGAACTAAAGGTGAATCTCAGGGAATTGTTGAATGTTGTAAAATCCATTCAAGGATAATGTAATAGTTTTTTATCTACCAAACAGTGTTATATTATTCGCAGTGACCAGTTTTAGAATCATTCAACCCAGCAATGCTTTTGAATATCGGTGTCGGAGAATAGTGTCAGCATCTTTGGAAGGAATCGGTGAAAAAGTACAAAGTACTTGCAAATGCATTTGGCTGCGAACTGTAGTGTTAAGCGCATGGGTTGAAACATGACGCAAAGCTGAATTTTGCGGTTGATGGGAGAGGCTTCAACTGATACAATGCAATCATAACAAACCGAGGCTCGCCAAGCGAGCCATGAGAGGAGGCTGCCATGGAGCGCTACTACTTGAACACAGATCCAATCGAGTCATTTAGAATGCTCAGCAAGGCAAAGAACTACGTTGACAAGACGGGAATGATTGGATTCATCAACGAGAAGATGGAAGAGGAAAACCAGCTGGTGCTTGTCAGCCGACCACGCAGGTTTGGCAAGACATATGCGGCATTGAGGCTGAGAGCTTACTACACCATCGGCTACGACACAACGTTCCTGTTCAAGGACAAGGAGATTTCCCGTATGGATCCTGGCTTGAAAAACCGTGGTGCTTTCGATGTGATCTACATCGACATGGTGAAGTTTAGGGCGCGGGCGAAGGCAAGGCAAAAGAAGCTTGACCGGGCGGCGAAAAGAAAGGGAACCACGCCCGAGAGGCTTGACTGGATCGAATTCCTCGGCGATTCGATCAAGCGGGAGATTGCGAGCCTGTACGGGAAGGCTGTCATCGACGACTCCCTGGGGGACACCTTGGTCAACACAGTGA
>OMYM01000497.1 GCA_900315225.1 uncultured Erysipelotrichaceae bacterium
CAGTCAGCCCAGAGAAAATGCATCACCTACGCATTGCTTCATGTTTTAGCTCCATGTATCGTTCCACCCTCCCCAACAGCATGTCTAGGCTGAAGTAGCCGTATTCTGTGTGCCATCAAGATTCCATTCATGTATACAATCACTGTTGGAATGGAGAAGATGCCCATCTGGGAACAAACAGCCAGATTGTCTTTCATATCGATATATCTGGCTGTTACGTTGTCTTGTTCCTTTAGCCACCGTTGCTTGACAAGGCCAGCAAAAATCATCGCCAAACTGAAGAAGAAGGACAGGTGTTGAAGCAATCAGCTCTTCAAGCGATTCATTTAGTTCAATCATGCCTTATTCTGTGTGCCATCAAGATTCCATTCATGTATACAATCACTGTTGGAATGGAGAAGATGCTCATCTGGGAACAAACAGCCAGATTGTCTTTCATATCGATATATCTGGCTGTTATGTTGTCTTGTTCATTTAGCCACCGTTGCTTGACAAGGCCAGCAAGAATCATCGCCAAACTGAAGAAGAAGGACAGGTGTTGAAGCGATCAGCTCTTCAAGCGATTCGTTTAGTTCAATCATGCTTTGTTTCTAGTGGAAGAGCGTTTCTTAGGCTCTCTTCCGCAGCACATTTTGTATTTCTTGCCACTGCCGCAGGGACAGGGTTTGTTCCTTCTGATCGTTACCTTTTGTTCAGAAGCTGCCGACAACTGCTGAAGAAGCGATTTGATATTCTCGCGTCCACCATAAAGATCAAACATTGCCTCGACTTCCGCACGCCTGTCTGGGATATCTTCGTCCTTTTCCGGGAAAATACTTTTCCCTTATTCAATTGCCTTTAGGCTTTTTCCTTTTCTCATGCGTTTGATGTTCTTTAGCAGATCCTTTTCTCTTCTTTCCGCCGCTTTTCCTTCGCCATAGTATCCGAGGAAATACTCATGGATCTTTGGCTCGGGGTCATCGCTGTCCATCAAATCTGCTTCAATCAACAAGCGGACCAGCAGTCCTGCGCTGATGGCATCAGGTTTTTCCAAGTCGTTTTCATATTCGGCCAGTTCTATCGCTCTTTCAAGATTGCCGAGAGCCATTTTCGAAAATTCGTCCATGGTGTGGATTTGAAGTGCTTCCAGTCGTTCGGCGCTTTCTTCGCAGCCTTCCATCAACAACTCTATGCCACTAGCAAGGAATTTCTTTTGCACGTTGGCGTCATTCTGGAAAAAGGCATAAAGCGTCAATTCATTGATGGGAAGGTTTTCAAGGTCGTTGCTTATGATGGTTTCCACGCTTTCACTTTGGTATTGCTTGATGGAATCGCGAATCTGGGCAAACTGTTCATCCGCAATCTCCAATAGACCCGCAAGTCGGGAAAAGCCACGGATAATGGAGTGGGGAACGCCAGTGTTGCTTTTATATCCGATATCATGGTTAATTTCAGCCCAGGCATGTTGGAGGACAGAGCGAATCTGGACTTCAAAGCGGATATCGCTGATATCCTCCTCTGTAGCCAGTCCTGGCGACAGGCTGCAGATATAATGCAGTGACATATAGCCAAATTGATCGTCTTCCAGAATCTTTCGCTTATCGACCGAGTTCTTTCTGTCTATGACAAACAATCCCTCTATCTTCTCGGCAATGCGGTCGACATCGTCCGCAAAGTAACAAATCACCCGAATGCCAAGAAGATCTGTCAGATCCATTGCGCTTTCGTATTTATCGCCTTTTTTCTCCAACTTGCCTCGCAGGCTGTCTTGTGTCTTCAGCCGATGCGACAATTGGAATACCATGATACCGCTTTGCTTTAGCTCGTTTTCCAATCGCTGTGCGACAATGCGTTCCAACCGCTCGTACTTGGCATGGTTTTGAATGTATTGGGTCATTATCGATTCATTGTGTGTGTTCATACATGTCCTCGTATCTCCTTGCATAATGATTATATGTGCTTATGCCAGATGAAGCAAATATTCAGATCAATCATTTCAAGCCATAGTGGAATGGGCATAGATCTTTGTCAATCAAAAATTTGCCACCAGTGTTCGTTGAAGGAGGATATATCATCATAATCCACCGTCTGTCCAATCCTTGGGGTAGCCAGGGAAACACCTTGTTCTTGGGCTGCCTTGATGGCACGCCGAGGTGGTTCGTCCCAATCGTGCGATGATAGCTTGAATGCTCCCCAGTGTATTGGCATCAGCCATTTGGCATGGGCATCCTTTGCGGCCTGCACCGATTGTTCAGGTGTCATGTGCGTCAATGCCCAGGCATCGTTGTATTGCGCCGAATCGGCGAGCATTACCTCTGTTTCGCCAAAGAACTCATAGATCCTTGTGAAAACATCATAGTAGCCACAATCTCCCGTAAAATATAGACTGTGTCTATCGTTTTTCATGTAGATGCCACCCCATAGGGTCGCAAATGCATGCATTGGATTTCGGAACGATGAATGTTGCGCAGGCACAAGGGTATAGGCAATGCCCTCTAGTTCTATGCTTTCCCACCAGCCAAGGGGATGCATCTTGTGTTGATCCACGCCCCACCCCTTCAGTATCGCATCTACCCCAAGGGGAAAGACATAGTGGCTAACCTTATGATCAATCATCTTGATCGTTTCATAGTCAAGGTGATCGTAATGATCATGGGAGATGAACACTACGTCTATGTCCGGGACATTTTCCACGGCAAGGGCTTTGTCGCTAAAGCGTTTTAGCATGGCAAGCCAGACAGGGGAACAATACTCTCCCAACACTGGATCCAGCAGGATGTTCTTATCTCCCATTTGCACAAGCGTAGAAGAATGACCAAGCCATGTGATTTTCATTTCATCTGCATCAGCACGTTCGATGTTTTCGATCTTTTGCACGGGGATGCGGCTTGTCGGCTTGGTTCGCAGACTTTCTTTTTGGCGTGGCCCCGTCAACATGCGAAAGTCTCTCTCGTTATGGAATTTCTTGTCGTGATACAGATCTGTCTTTGCGGCATATTCCTTCTGTTTCCCTTGATCGGGGATTTCCCCGATCAAGGGATAGAATTTCTTTGCCAGCAGAAAGAGAGAAAGCAGTATCATGGGTATCATTGCTATAGACATATAGTATCCTATCCTTTATTCAAGCCACAAAGCCTTTCGCATTGTCTATGTCACAGGAAAGCTCTGAGCTATAAATTCAATGATATAAAAATACAATATTCTCATTGCTTTGGCAAGGGATTTCCTTTACCCCATCGCCAACCAAGCATCCTTCAGCCAGCATAAAACAATTGCGCGACAGAAAGGAACACTGGTATGATGATAGCATGCAAGAGAGGTTCATGACATGAGTAAATATTGTTCCCAATGTGGGGAAAAGCTGAATGACAATGCGGTATTTTGCGGCAAATGCGGAACACGCATAGGGCAAAAACAAGTCTTGCGCTTTGAAGAACCAAAAAGAGGCGTATCCATTGATGGCAAAAGAGAGAAATCAGGTGGCTTTGGAAAAATCATTTTGATCGCATTGATCTTGGCGGTTGGGGTTTTTGTGGCAACACGGCTATCCTCTGGACACACTGGCAAAGATGAAGCAAACTTTGCTACATCGGCAAATGGCGACATCGATGACTTTGACTGGTATTTCAACACAGGGGCTATTCCAGATGGGGAAAGATTGACAACCCTGGAAGGCGTTGATGGCGGTTGGAAAGTGATTATCGACTACACGCCACTGATGTATGAGCTTGGCAACATCTCTTTTACTGGAACAGAAAAAGAAATCGAGGCAGCGCTTTCCTACAGTTATCATTACAATCTGAACGATGGCAGCTACACCCAGCAGAATGGTGGCGCGCTTTACTTCAGTGGCAAATTCAAAAATGGCAAGATGAGCGTTTCGGGCGGCGGATGGACGATTGCGATTGATCGTTTCTGCACCAGTGGCAACAAGCAGTATGGGCTTGGTCAGCTAAAAGGCGTTGAAGGAAGCTCGTATGGCGTTGCTCTTGTCCGCCCTTGACATCCATCACGCCAAGCTGTGGCAATAGCAAAGTATCCAGACATACCACAACAATGTGAATGCCAATAAAAGCATGCCAGCAGGAACCACAAGTGTTCCTGCTGGCATGCTTTTTTAAGAATGGATGATATACGCTTTTATTCACTTATCGCCAATCCTACCTGTCTGTTCAGATAGGATAGAATATACGACATTGCGTCTTCAAAAGGTTGCCCGAAGAATTCATGTCCACCCTTTTCAATCACATAAAACTCGCAATCCGGGATTATCTTTTTGGCATCCTTTGACCAAGAGATCGGGACAATGGTGTCCTTATCGCCATGAAGAAGCAGCATATGCCCTTCATAGGAAGAAAGCAGCTGACTGAAATCGACTTCCCAAAGATCGGTGATGTAGTTTTTTCCGACATGGATCCATCCGCCGAAAAGGCCGATATCTTCCGGTACTTCATCTTCTGTCCTGTATCGCTCTGTTCCACCGTCAACCTTTGCGGACAATGCTGGATACATGAGGATCATTCCTGCGATCTCATCCTGATGTTCGCTGCCAACAACCATTGTGACAAGCCCGCCCATGCTGCCGCCAAGAAGGATGATCTTGTCTGGGTCAACAAATTCCCATGATTTAGCGGATTCCAGCACTGCAGTCAAATCGGATGCCTCTGTCAAGATAGACATTTCATTGTTGCTTCCATCGCTTTTGTTCCCGCCAACGGTGCCACCGCAAAAATCAAAGACATACGTGGCATATCCTGCTTCTGCCAATTGTTCAGCGTATCGCTCTCCAGAGGTATGATCGTTTCCCAATTCATGGGAGAAAATCACAAGCGGCAGCTTCCCATTCGTATCTGGCACATAGGCAATGCCATAGATTTTCATATTCCCATTTTGCACCCATATTTCTTGGGGTACATACGTGTATGTGGACATGGCCGCTTCTTCCATCGGTTTCGCTGTTTCTGTGTTTTCTTGGCCAGATGTCGTGGCTGATGGAATCGCCTGGCTAGCATCACTCGCATTTGCGCCATTGCATCCGAGAAGAAACAAGCAGACTGTCAAGCACATCGACATTCTGTTCAATAATCCTTTAGCCATTTCATGAAGAGAAGCCTTATTCTCCGTCCGCATGCATTTGCGAACGGGCTGTGGCCGAATAGCCCAGCCACTTCAAAACATGCTGGATGTATGTATTCCAGAAATCCCAGTCATGGAATCCTTTCCCTTCTTCATATGTGACATCGGCACCAGCCTCAGCAAGTGCCTTGGCAATGGATCGGTTGGCTTCCAAAAGGACATCCTGCAGCCCGCAAGCCACATAGAAGGCTGGGAATTGCTTATCTGGGTCTTCTTTGATGACATCCATCAGATAGCGTGGGTTCCTGTCAGATTGTCTTGTCTCTTCCAGATTTCCAAAGTTCCTAGTCTCGCCGATGGTGTTTCCTTTTGTTTCAACCCAATCGACTGGATATTCATAGAAATGCAGGGCACCCGATAGAATCGCCGCCTTGCCAAAAGTATCGCAATACTTCAAGGCATTGCGGCATGCCCCGAATCCTCCCATGGACAGTCCCGCGATATAGGTGTCTTCACGCTTGCGGGAAAGAGGGAAAAGCTCTCGCGTCACGTCTATTAGCTCGCGTCCGACATACTCGCCAAAATCCCCTAGGCATCCATCCTTTACAAGAATATCCATGTAGAACGAATTCTCGCCAGAAGGCATGACGACCGCAAGCCCGCTTTCCTCTGCCCACAAGCGGATCCTGCTGTAGCTTAGCCAACTGTTGTAATTATCCGTGAGTCCATGCAAAAGGTATAGGGTCGGATAAGGACCGCAAAACCGTTCAAACGGAAGAATGACATTCACGGAAACCGTTCTTTTTAATGTTTCTGACTTAAAGTCCATCTGTATCAATGCCATAGTTCACTCCTTTCACAGTCATCATAGAACCTGTTTGTTATGTTTATCATTATAGTCTCTATGATTCCTATATACAAATACTTGTTTTCTATGGATTCCCATGCCAAAAATGAATATGAAGCAAAGAAGTATTTTCTCGGTTGATGCAATGAGATTCCAACTGCAACATCCGCAACATCACATAAAAACTGTAGCATTTTCTCTTCTTCATGGACTTACGCGCATTCACCTATCTTATACTGTCACGCTATGGTATAATAACGACATGAATAGCATTTTTGAGCTGTTTTCCTGGATGCGCAGAGAAAAATCCTGGATCACCCGGCTGTCCGAAGCCAATAATCCCGAACGAATCTTTTTTGTGGCTTTCCTGATTGTAATCCTAGGCGGTTCGCTTCTTCTAAGCCTGCCAATCGCCAATCAGGTTCGCTCTGCCTCGTACATCGACAATCTGTTTGTATCATTCAGCGCCGTGTGCGTGACCGGTCTGACAACGGTCACGGCATCGTCGCAGTATACGCTGTTTGGAAAAATCACCATGATCTTCCTGATGGAAATCGGTGGACTTGGTCCGATGACGATCATCGCGATCATCTACCAGCGCAATCGACGGCATATGGAGACAACGGAAAAGAAACTGTTCGCCGCTGGTTCGGGAAAAAGCAACCTATATGACGTACCCACATATATCCGACGGATCATCCGGTTCACCTTTATCTTTGAATTGATTGGGTTCATCCTGTTGTGCATCCGCCTAATTCCCCTCTACGATACCTGGAAAGGCATGTTCCATGCCCTATTCCTTTCAGTATCTGCGTTTACGAATTCTGGCTTTGACTGTTTTGGGGCAGACAGCCTGATCGGTTTCGCGGGTGATCCGTTGATCAACTTTGCGGTGGTTTTCTTGATCATTACCGGTGGACTTGGCTTCATGGTTTGGTTTGAACTGTATGAACTTGTTCTTTCCCTGCGAAACCGAGGCAATGTCTTGCGGCGGAAACGCAGGACTCTTACGGTACACGCAATGGTTGTCTTGCGGACAACCGTGATTCTGCTAGCCAGTGGCATGCTCTTGTTTTTCCTGACCGAGCTACGCAATCCCGCTACGCTTGCTGAGGCACCGGCACCAGCCAAAGGCTTTATATGCCTGTTCCAGTCGGTAACGCTGCGAACGGCTGGTTTTGCGACAGTCAATATCGGGAAATGCACACGACCGACATTGTTGATCATGTGCATCTATATGCTCATTGGCGGCTCGCCAGGCGGTACTGCCGGTGGCATGAAAACAACCACGGCTTCCGTGTTATTCCGCAGTGCCATCAATTCACTGGACGATGAACAAAAAGATGCTGTGATTCACCATCGACGGGTTGCGCCATCGCTTCTGAAACATGCGTTTGTCATTCTGACGTTGTATATTTTCACCCTGTTTTTGGCGATCCTGCTTCTGACGGTAACCGAGCCTGAAACAGATCTTCTACCCTTGGTATTCGAGGCTTTCTCTGCCATCGCCACCGTTGGCCTCTCCACCGGCATTACGGGTTCCCTGAGCCTTGGCGGAAAGGTGGTTATCATGGTTCTCATGTTCATCGGACGACTTGGACCTCTTAGCATATATCTTGCTTTCCATAAGTCCCAGGTCAAGCCGGGAAGGCACGTCACCTATCCAAACGCAAATATCATTATCGGTTAATGGAGGATTCACATCATGTCAAACAACAGTTCCATGTCTTACGCCGTGATCGGACTCGGTAATTTTGGCAAGGCCGTAGCGGTGACAATGGCCAATGCCGGACAAGACGTAATTGCGATTGATAAAAGCATTCTCGCGGTGCAGGCCATAGCGGAATCGGTGCCCAACGCCGTGTGCGCAGATGCCATGGATATCGAGCTTCTGAAAGAAGCTGGCATCCAGGATGCCGATGTAGTCATTGTCGCAATGGGCACCCAGCTGGAAGCCAGTGTCATCACAATCTTGAACCTGAAGGAACTCGGCATCAAAAAAATCATTGCCAAGGCCAACAATGAACGCTTTAAATATGTTCTGGAACGGATCGGCGCTGATTCCGTGATTCAGCCGGAAAACGAAATGGGGCAACGTGTCGCCATCTCCCTCATCAACCCCAAGATCATCGATGTCTTCCACATCACAAATGATTATGCAATCATGGAAATCAAAGCTCCCGAACTCTGGTGGAACAGAAAAGTGGATATGCTGAATCTGCGGGAACTGTATGGCGTAAATATCATTGGCATCCGTAAAGCCAATGAAAACAAAGTGGAAACAAATGTCAAAAAGGAATATGTCATAAGGCAAGATGACTTTCTGGTCATTGCGGCAGACGCATCGCGAATTGCCTCGCTGAACCTAGACGAATCGTACAAGCTATTCATCCTTCCCCTATTTCTGGATTACCCTTACTGTCCAATATACAAAGGTCAACGCAGAATCTCTGCGTTGACCTTTTTGTCTGGGCACTGTTAACCAATACGTGTGATTACGATGAAGCCAATAAGCTGTCGATATCTTCCAATGCATTCTGGATGCTTTCTGTATGATACAACCAATAGTTATCGTAAATGGCTTGGGCAATGCCTTTTTCATTCCATTTTTGTAATACAAGATTTGCTGTAGTGTTGGAATACTCGGCATAGTACTCTAAAAGATAGATGAAGAATTCCATTTCCTTTGACATGTCACTCACCTCTAATATAAATAGAATTCCTCGGATTGCCTGTTACCTTTTCTGCTTCCCACATGTCAAAGATGGCCAAAGCACTGAATTCTATCATCTCTAGCTCTGGATCTTCCATCATTCTGCGTACTTCAGATGACAAAAACAACTGCAATGCCTCCATTTGGCTATAGCCGTATTTCTCGGAAATCAATATTGTTAGCTCTCTGTCATAGTAATCATATACTTCAGGAATAATCTTAATCATATGTTACAGCCTCCTCAAACTTGATAAAGCTTAGTGATTTCTCTGTCTTGAAGCAATACTGGTCTTTTAGCTTTTGAGGTAGAAGCAAGCAACTCAATAGCCATATCCTCTTAGATATAAGTTGATTGTCGGCATAGTCCTGTCGTTAGCAACCGGTCCAATGACAATGTCAAAGTCATCTGTTCGGTATTTATCACGTCGATTAGCTGAAACATAAGCAAGCCATCCTTTGTCTGGTTCTAAAAAAAACAGAATACTCAGTTTATTGAACGATTTGTCATCCATTTGGAAAACAGATACCATTGTTTTTCCAATTCCTGTTCGCCTTGTTTTGATTTGCGTCCATTTTATCGCTTGCGAGCGATCACTTGTCAGATAGAAACCACTCCCAAAATCCATTGCCCTTCTATCTGACAAGATACGTGGATGCGGCACCGATACGTTACTGCCGTGATATAGTCTCATACTTAGTAAGATCCTCCATTTTGCACAGTCTATTATACTCAGAAGCACAATTAAGAGAAATTCTGTATATCTGTCTAAAATTATATGCGAAACAGACCACGACCTCAAATCCATCACAATCAATTGGTTTTGCAAAGCATGCCATATGCAGTTCTCTTTGCCATGACAATAATACCATGAATTGCAATGTAGGTGGACTCATTATATCGGTTTATATGAGTAAAAAAGCGTCTCACGGGGAGAAATTGTTTTTCTCAGCAGATACGATGTAGCATGGACGGTTGGTGAAAGCCGAAGAACACAAAAGATAGTCATAATCGACGTGTGATTACGATGAAGCCAATAAGCTATCAATATCTTCCAATGCATTCTGGATGCTTTCTGTATGATACACGTCTTGCCTTAGCCCGTATCCAGCTCTGCTTTCGCAGGGCATGGAAAGCGATTGTTTACCTTCAGGGAGTGATTGTTTAATCACAAGAAAAGAGCTGTCAACAGCTCTTTTCAAAGAATGTTGCTAATTTCACTCTTGCGGCGCTTCCTCCGCCTGGCATGCGCCTTCGCCCTCCGATGCCTTCGCGAAATATCCCTCGGCATCTTCGAGAGCAAGGCTAAACTGCCGGGAGATGGACTCAATGATCTTATCCTTGGGGAGATTGAAGCTCAGCAAGAGGCGGACCGACCCAAGAATGCCTTCTTGCAATCCTTCTTGCAAACCTTCTTGCAATCCCGCTTCTCTTCCTTCTTCCCTTAATTCGTTTTCCCTGACCGATATCAGCATATACTCACGTCTCCTCTCCTCGCTTGCCTTGACGCGGTTCACTGCGTCATCGAGGCTCTTGCTGAAGTCGCCCGTCACTTCCCCTTTGTCAAGATAGACAATGGTTTCCTTCAGCTCATCGGGGATTTCCCCCTTGGTCCCCTTGGTGTTTAGCACAACCTTGTACGCTTCGTCGCCGAGCTTCAGGCTGGCCACCTCTCGGCATGCATTTTCAAATGTATAGATGTATTGGTCGCAGCCAAACGGATCATATCCGCACACGAAAACAATGTATGACTTCTTGAGGTATTTGTAGTCCTTCCCCTCCGGGGTGGTGCTGATGTCAATGACCGATTGGTAGTACCGCATGCGCTTTGCAAGGTTTTTCTTGTCTGTTGTCTGGACTTCCACGTTGTAGATGACTCCGTTTTTATCAATGACATACAAGTCAAAGACCACGCCTTTGGAAGTGTACCCTTCCTTTTCCGATTTTTGCTTTGCGAAGAACTCAATCCTTGAGATCTTGAATCCCAGGACGCATTCCAGGAATGGCTTCATGTTCTTGGGATCCATCATCACATGGGCAAACATATAGTCGTCCATCAACGTCAAGTCTTCAAATCTTTTCTTCTCGGGTGGCTTTCTCTTGTTCTTTTCATTGTTATTTGACATGCAATAATCATTCCCCCTTTTCTTTCCTATACTTTACCACGCAAGGGGTATCCATTCAAGCGTCTTTCCAACTTTCTGGCTCTAAA
>OMYM01000049.1 GCA_900315225.1 uncultured Erysipelotrichaceae bacterium
ATTCTTCTTAGCCATAAAGACCTCCTTACGGAAAGACAATACCCTCGAAATGTTTGATACGCAAGGGAAGCAACAGAAAATTCTTTGAAAAATCCGGAAAAAAAGCTCAATTTCCCAAAAGATTGTGGGTTTCTGAAATTTTCAACACACTGTGTGCAAAACCGCGCTAGCGCGTGAAATCACAATACTATTTTGTATTTCGTTAAAATCCAAAAACTTCCCGTGAAGTCTTTCCATGAAAACTGACCTATTATATCTCAGCATATGCTATATGTGGAACGATCAGATATCTGTTCCAGTACAGCTTCATTCATTTTATTCATTCACCATTTCTTTCAAACGATCCCAAATGCCTTGAGGAATATCAGCTTTCATGATATTGCCAATGCTCATATCATCCAGAAACTCTTTAAGGCTTTCTTGCGTTTTGGCAATGATTCGTCTGGTATCATTGTTCATGCATCGGTCAACAATATTCAAGTGTTTAAACGTTAATTTATCCAATAAGCTAACTAATATTTTCATCTATTATTTTTAAGGGACAAACACGGCGATCAAGGGGCTTGACTACATCCGTGCGGGATGCTATTCTGAAGGGGAATCACATCAACAGCCACACAGAGCTGGAAGAGGAGTCCGCCCTCTTGAAGAGCCTTGGCGCTTCGCCCGAAAACCTTGGCGGCCTTGCGTCGGGGCAGAAGAAAAGTTAGCCGGTCAACGATTCATTTTCCCTTCGCTCCAAAAAATAATATGCAAATCTATTAGCTAGACCACTAACTAATAGATTTTGACATTATTTTGGGGCTTGTGACCAAAGAAAAGCGTATGGGAAGCTTCTTCTAAAATAATAGCCCAAAATATTAGTTAGCTTATTGGGAAAATTAACGTTTAAACTGTGTATTTGTTGGGTAGACGAAATTCAATGTATACCCATTCTCTTTCACCAAATTCACTTCATCTTCGATTGTCTTCATTCTCTCTCCTACGCCAGTGATTCTCACTCAAGCCTTGCTTCGAGTAATGGCTGTAAACAATCGATTCCTATCAGTTGTTTATGAACCACTGCATTCATCCGCATTGATTATGTAGACCATACCCGCCTCATTGCCTTTTGCACGGTATATTCCTGTAAATGTCACTGAATCATTTTTCGACTCAAAATCATCCGAAGAAACGGCGACACCCAGTCACATGAGATTGAATGCCTTCACGGAATAAGATCTGTCTGATTGTTCCTACATTTTGCCGTGCAGAAAGCGGATTTGGATTGATCACAATGATATCGTTAGCCATAAGGTTTTCGTTTCGGATATCGGAAATGATCTGCTTTGCGACCCATTCGTCCTGTTCTTTCTTGCTGTCGAATGTCTTGCATACTAGAAGGTCCGATAAGGGCGAATGATTCTCGATGTATTTCGGGCTTGAAGCATCTTTTTTTCCTAACACAACCCTTTCTCCTCCAGCAAGTTCTCCCTTTTCAACTGCATATCCAATATCTCTCCAAAGGTTTTTCTCCATAAACATTTGAACAAATCCTGTACCATTTTCTTGATCAGGTTTACGGTAGATGCCAAACCCCAAACCCCAAGGCATGAGCAGCCACAAGGGTCGGTCGTGAGTTCCTATAGCACGTCTTCAAAACAATGTCTTGCCTTGGCTTTTCTGTTTCATCGTCATAGATAACCTGAACATTTGAAAGCGAATCCTTGTTTATCCCAAACAATTCATCCAGTTCAGGCAAAGACTTTGCATTCAAATTCTGCGGTTCATCATAGACATATACAAGTCGTTTAGGGCAGCGTAGCGACTGATAGCACAGCTGAAAGAAGCTTGTTGGAAAATCCTGCGCTTCGTCCATCAGAATCAAATCATACTTCTGAACAACATCGGATGCTTGCGCAAGAGCCTGTACGCATATTCCTCCAAAAGCATCGTCTTTGCCATTCCTATCAGCTGCTTCTCGGTAATTGAAATACTCTATCCGTTATCCACGCAAAAATCATAATACACCCCTTGATTATTGACATCGGAACCCCAGGCATGCAAGATCTTGATTTTACTCCAATCAGGTTCCTTTTTTGTGTACGAAACATGTTTTTCAGAGAACGCGTGGAATATGTCACTAGGATATTCCAATCCGGATGCTGTAAATGCAGATATGTTGCTCTCAAAGCCAACACCATGGTTTTTCCAGAACCAGCAAGCCCTCTTATCCTCTGGACTCCATCTACAGTTTCAACAACTGCTTCTACTTGGTTGTTATCAAGCGTAGCTATACGATTTTCTAACTCTTGCAGCTTTGCTCCTCTTGTAGAATCATTCCACAGTTCACGCTTTTTTGATGATTTGCGAATATCAACTACAGAATGCAACTCTGACAACGCTGGCAAGAAATACTCTGGATGATCCCAGTCGGCAAACGTCTGAAGCACTTCTTCAAGCGTTGAAATGTTACAGATATAATACCCATCATCTCTCTGTGGCAAAATCCTTGGTCCAAATGTCACAGCATTGATTTGAACCATCAACTGCCTTCTTTTGACAAGAGACGCGCATCTCTTCAATCTTCCTTCAAGCTTATTACATAGATCATCTTGCTTATCCTTTGCTGTATCCAGCTCCACTTAGCTTCCCTTAATGAGATCAAACAAGACGATTCCTTTCTTTTCAGAGAACCACATGGCATCAACAGCGTTGGTTCCATCCTCCTGCACCAACAGAGGAAAACCAATGTAGAGATAACCATCATATTCACTATGACTCTTAAAATAATCAATTAATGCTTTGCACGCACCAGGCTTATTTGTTATACCGATTGTTATATTTACCATAGCAAGACTTCCCACAACACTTATATATTCTTCTGTTCAACGCATCCATTATGCGTTTTTCATCTTCTCCCAGCATCAGCAAATAGGTGTCGAAGGCAAATCCAAAAGTGTCAACTACTGCCACATTTTTATTGTAACACTATTCATAGTTATTTTCCAGCCTTTTTTTGCGCAGAGTAAAACAATAGGAAATAGTACATCTGAGTATATAAATCAATATGTCAGCCGCACTATCGCATACTGTTTCTGCCAATCACTTTTTGTTTTCGAACAGCCAACCCGACAGCTTTTGCTAAACTCAAATTTGACTATGGTATCACTTTGAATTGGGCGAATTTGTAAACTGCTTCCAAATCATTCACATCCTTGAATACTTTCTTGACAAATGCTTATAGAATAGTATACTATTATCATATGATATATTATCTTAGGAAGGAAAGCACCATAGATGAAACATAAAGAAAAATTGTAGTACCATATTACTTGCAGAAACTGCAATACGCTTTAGAGCATTATGCTGAGGATACCATCCAATTTGATCGTCTTTTTGGCAAAAGATGCGAGCAACGTTTTACCGTTGCAGACTTATTTCTAGACACGAATCATACAGAAGCCATCAAAATGGAACTATCCTCATTGGAAATTGAAGAATATATGCTGGGAAAGGGGAAGTCTACATCAGGATTCGTGTAGAATTGATCGCAAAATATGGCAATCACACAACATTCGTTATGTCTTTTCATTACGCACAACCCCCTATTACACCTGATATGTTCCCATACAGAAAACAACAATGAGAAAAAGAATGAACACGAAAATTTTAAAGGCAGAAAATAAACTATGTCCCTGTTGCATGGAAGAACATGTTGTGCAAACAGTACAATTTGAAACCGACATTGTATTTAAGGAAACGGAAGTTGAATACACGGTGGAATGCTTCTATTGCGACAATGCGGACGAGTATTTCGAAGATAGCGAGCAAATGAACAGGAATGATATCAGCATGAAGAATGCCTACCGTGAAAAAGTTGGACTTCTTACATCGCATTAACTCAAGGCAACCCGCGACAAGTACGGCATCAGCCAGAGCAACTAGCGCCTCTTGCCAGTATGGGGAGGAAAGATCATTACGCGCTATGAAAGCTATCAGGTACAGGATATGGCGCATGATATGATTTTTCGCAAGCTGAGCTCTGATCCTACATGGTTTTTGCATATTCTTCAAGCGGGATTAAATTCCCTTTCCGCTTCTGCATATGCAAAATACCTAGATGTGGAAATGCGCTTTTTGAAAAAATCGTTATCCTGTCGAAAGATGCCAGATTCCAACATGATCCAGAATTCGCTGGAAACAAGATGCTTTGGTATGCGGACGCACTGTCCTACAAGCACAGAGGGCCTGCCATCTCTGGAATGATTTACCAGGCTTTGTCCATGGGTGCTGCCCGGTGGCCTATGAATCCATCGTTGACCTCAAGCTCATCCGTTGCAAGGAACCAGACCTTGGCGATGTCGCAGGATACTGGTATCCACCCGAAGATATGCAGATTCTAAATACAGTCATCCAGCGTTTCTGCGCAGTACCCAAGAACGATATCGTTGAGGCAATGCACCAAGAGGATGCGTATAAGAAACGGTGCGGAAACAACAAGAAAAAAAGGGTTGAAGCCATTCGGCTTCAACCCTTTTTTCTTCTTCATCTTCGAAAAGTCCTAGCTCCCGATTCCACCGCTGTTTCTTTTCCCCTCACTTTTGGAATGATTTGTCTTCAGATTTATACCAGAGCAGGAATTTACGACCATTCCGCATATAACAGTAGGCAGACGATGCAGAATTCCACGCACTTGTGCTTCTGAGAATATATGGAAGCACTCATCATTCCACTTCACCATGGTATAAGTGATTTGTCAAGTAATGTTGCGCGCTACATGAACGCAAGCATGCGCTTGCGTTCATTATGAGACATTTTATCATCCATTGATAAACAGCTCTGCATTCAATGCATTTTGATCTCCACAAAACAGTTGTACATATGACAAATCCATCATTAACAAGAGTATCTGTGATGCTTATGTTATTTCTGAATTATATATAAATTTATTACTTTATCACCATTTGTTAAAAAGTGTGATATGATGATAGCGGAGGTTTATTATGAACAAATATAGATTACTCGTCAACACACCTGGTTTTCTGCCATATGATCCAAACATAATAAATATCATGGAAAGATTCATCAATTTCTTTCCTGCACCAAGAGGTTGTGGCAAGAGTACTTTCCTACAGTTTCTGAAGCTTTACTATGACAAGAAGGAAGATGCGTCTGACTTGTTCGTTGATGACATTTATCATATGAACAAGCATGTGGTTCTTTATCTTGACTTTAGTGATTTCAGTGCTACGAGTTATGAAGAAGCTCTGCATTATCTGAAGATGAAGATTTCCGAGCTGTATTCGATGCACATGGACATCATAGAGGAATGTCATAGCAGCTATTGTTTTGATGCGTTGGAGGGGGAATTAAGTGAAGAGATGCTTGAAAAAGCTCTCGATCTCATTAATTGGGATCCCGATGAACCGTATCAAAAGCCATTGATCTTGATCGATGACTTCACTCTTCCCCTTGTATGGTCTCTCAAGCATGGGTACTATGAACAAATGAACAGTCTCTTGTTCAAGATGATTAGGATCGATGCTTATGAGCGTAATCTTGCGATTGTTCTTACGGGTGATATTCTTAACGGGAAAGGCATTCCTTTTCCTCTACCGCGTTGGATTTTAGTCCACGAGCCAAATCATTTGCCTCATGCCAGTGAGCTGTACAAGCGTAATACGAGTGAAGAATTGATTGTTCTGAACAAGTATGATTCTCCGTCTAAGCCAATCAATGATGCCAAGATGATTGACTCCCTGATGCATGCTAGCAAGCCATATACCTATTCAATCACTGAGGAACTTCTTGCAAAGACAAGACAGATGAGAATAGACCTGGACATCTATCTTGAACAAGAAGAGAAAAAACGCATTGAAAAGGACAGGAGAATACGAGAAGACAAGGCATATATTCTTCCTGATGACTGTCTTAGGCTTTCCCCGCATTGCGGAGCGCATGGCTATCCTATAGGCAATGATCCGCAATGCCTTAATACCCTTTTGCAAGACATCTACAGAAACGTGGATTTTACGGATGAAGACAATATATACGACTATGTATTACAGATAGATGAAAGCACAAAAACAGACTATGGGAAGATATCTTCCCGTGGGCTATATGACAAATCCTCTTGTTTCTGGAAAGAATATGCTTATTCCAAATCCAATGACTATAGCTGTTTCCAATGGATCAAGATAACTGTTTCTGTAAAGGATAGAACGCATATTGCGTCGTTCTTCAACAATGCGCTTGACTATCTGTTGGAAAATGCGGCAGAGTCCTTCCATGTGAAAGCAGCCAAGACAGCACGTATGGATAATATTCACTTTTGGATTGACCGCAATGATTTCTTTGCTTTCGAAGAGTACTTGAACAAGTATCAGGACTTGTTGGAGGATACCTTGCCTTTTCATGCGCATAGGGGAAAGCTTGGCATCTCGAGAGAGTATCTTCAACTCTCTCATAACAGCATCTTTGCGACCATGGCATCAATATACCTGCAAAGGGTTTCTTCGCTTGACGAAATTAGCTTTACCGCCATGATAGACACATTTGTCAAGGCATGGACCATGGAACTTGAAGGCTATGACAAGAGTCGTAGATTCGACTATTTCCCTGTCCTAGACATCATTATCCCCTTGGAGACAGCGGATGTCTTGACAGGGAAGACATCTTTGCATGACGATCATTTTCTCTTGTCAAATGACCGTAAAACATTCTCCCTTCTGAGGGATTGTCATGACTGGAAACATTACGAAGAAGAAATCAAGGAATGGTAAAATATGATGAACAAATACAGAGAACTAATCAATACCCCAGACTTTCTG
>OMYM01000560.1 GCA_900315225.1 uncultured Erysipelotrichaceae bacterium
GATTGACAAGGATGAATTTAAAGCACTACAAGGCTTATGCGACAAATATCCACCTGAAGCATTTGCTGTGGCAGCTATGACGAGTGATTTGGCATATGAAAGAATGCAATATTCCGAAACACCTGAAAGTGTAACAAAGCTTGCTTTACGCATGCTTGATATACAAGAGAATGACAAGGTTATCGACCTTTGTTGTGGGGGAGCTAGTGTCATGCAAAGGATTGCGTTTGATTATCGATATGCTACGCTTGAGGGATATGACATGGATTCAACAATAGCGATGATTGGTAACCTGAGAATGCATTTACTGGATCCAAAAGCAGTAGTAAAGAAGATGAATGTATTCACCATGGATGATTCTTATTTCCACTCGTATGACAAGGTGTTTATCAACTATCCCTGGACCATACAAATGCAGGATAATGATTTTAGCAATGCATTCCGTCAAGAAATGAAAGATATCTTTCCTACAAGGAAATCTTGGGCAAGTGATTGGCTCTTTAACCTATTAACATCACTGTTGTTAAAAGACACTGGCAAAGCCATATGCATTGCTAGAATAGGCAGCACATGGAATCATACCGAAGAGAAAATGCGCCAGTATTTTGTTGAAAAGGGATTGATCGAAACAGTCATCCTGTTACCTGGAAGGATGTTCAACGATACAATCATTGAAACAGCAATGATGGTAATCAGTCATGGCAACCAATCCATTCGTCTGATCGATGCTAGAAACATTTGTCATGAAGGAAGAAGAAAGAAGACCTTCAAAGATGAAGACATCGATCACATTATGTCCTTGTTAACGGTGGATTCAGACTCCAGCAAATCCTTCACCATTGAAGACATCCGTAACAATCACTACTATCTATCTTTGCCTAGATACATGTGGAATAACGATGTCTTTGAAAACGGTGTCCCTTTTGGCACTGTAATAACCAATATTTCTAGAGGTGCCTCTTTATCCGCTACACAATTAGATGAAATGGTGTCACCCACACAGACAGATATCCAGTATTTGATGCTTGTGAATATCCAGAATGGAATCATAGACAAAGATCTCCCGTACTTGAAAGATCTTGATAAACGTCTAGAAAAGTATTGCATACATAACAACAACCTGATTATCTCGAAGAATGGCAATCCCTTCAGAATAGCTGTAGCATTCGTTGAAGAGGGCAAAAAGATTCTCGCTAATGGCAATCTGTTCATTATCACTTTGGATGAAGAGAAGGTTGTTCCCTATTATTTGAAGGCTTTCTTTGAAAGTGAATATGGTATCAAGGCAATCCAACAGATTTGCGCTGGATCACAATTGCCAAACATAGGCATTGAAAGCCTAAAGCAAATCATCATCCCCCTGCCTGACCTAGATGAACAGAACAAGATTGCGCATGATTATTTGAAAGTACAAGATGAAGTGGAAGCATTAAGCAACCGCCTAAAGAAAGCAACTGCCCAAATGGGCAAGGTCTTCCCGTTGAAAGGATAAGCCATGGCTCGTAAATTCACACCAGAAGAAGCAATCGACTTGATTGATCGTCATCAAGATATGTTGAATAGACTCAACAATGTCACTTTGCAAGAAATCCTGAATCCGTCAAACAGTACATTTGCTTTTTTCAGCTTCTTACTATTATATCCGACCTTTCCACACCTGCTTCTTATCAAGCTTATCCAGATATATGTTAGATATAATTGACCCAAAAGCGAGACTTGCTACATGCCCATCTCACTCACCATTTCCAAACCAGTTTTCATACTCGAACAAAAACTCAAGTCTGAAGCTTCTACCATTTTGTTTTACATCGGCATTTCGTCTCTTGAAACGTCAGATAACAAAGACACGTCAATTTCCCAAAAAATATCGTAGACAAAAGAAGACGATTGCGTGATACGAAAAGTAGCAAAACCATGCTTACGCATGGTTTTACAGCTTTACCGGTCCAGATCTATACACGCGCAAGATCTTTCTTTCTACCGCGCCTGCATACTCTTCTTGTTCCTGTTCTGTTTCAGGGACATACTCCTTGATTTTCTTCGGTCTCTCATTCTCATCTAGCGCTACATATACCACATATGCCGTATTGATGAGTTCTCTCTCTTTGTCGTCTCTTTCCACATACGAATCAACTCTGACTTCCAAAGACGTATTGCCAGTCCAGGTTACCCTGGCTTTCTGGACTACAATGTCATTGAGATAAGCAGGCTTCAGGAACGTGAGATTATCTATGTTCACGGTAGTTACCTGGCATTTACAATACCTTCTTGCCGCAACAGCACCCACCACATCAATCCAAGACATTAACTGTCCGCCAAACAAACGAGGCTTTGCATTTCCATTACAATGTTGCGCCAATACAATCTGTACACTTGTAACAACATCTCCCATATCATTCTCTCCTTGATACATGCATTATATCACATTTTACAGATGCGGTCATACATGATTTCCCTGGAAAGATAGCGATATGGATGCACAAAGCAATATTGCACTATAGGCAATAGCCATCCCAGAACATCCCAGCCAATGAACGATATGTCAAACGCAAATAATGCAATAAGTCTTCCATCCATCATATCCCTATTCAGATGCATGATCTCTATAACATTCATCTCAGGATGGTCTTCCAGTGTCTCTGGCAAAAAGTAATACCTGTATACATTCAAGATTCCTGGCAGCACAAACAATAAGAATCCCGCAAGTATATATACGTCTCTTAACATGTATGCCATGACGATGCGCCAATAGTCCTTGCCAAAGCCAGATACCATCCGATCTTGGTTGTCACGATGACGCAAGTAGCTTCTACACCCATATTCCAATGGGTGTAGAATAAGAAAGAAGAACAGCAGCCATATGCCGACCAAACCTCCTAACAGCCATATCCTCAAAGCAATCGCAGTACTCTCAAACAGCTTCACCAACAAAGGATGATAAATGACAACAATGTTTTGTTGTTCATCCACAGATGCCATCGCCCATAGGTTCTGTCCCCTTGACAACCATAAGACAAACGCTACCCACATGAAGTTGAATAGATTCTTTGGAAGCTCTCTTCTTGCGGCTTCTTTTACTTCTTGAAATCTTATCATGTGAATATTATACACTGTTTCTAAGACAATAACATCATTTTTTACGAAGTTACCATCAAACAAGAATAAAATTATCGTAACAAATCTATGCTTGCGCGCAAATTCATGAAGATCCGAAAAAAAGTTCAAAAAGGGCTTGCATTCTCCATAAAATAGTGTATAATGATAATTGTTCTCACATCCATGAAGTTTGGTCCTTCTCAAAAGACCAGGAAAACCGCATATAGCTCTCCGCGCTTTGCGGTTTTTTCAATCAAACAGTCCCGCAAATATTCATTTTGCGGGACATAGAATATATTCACAAAAAGGAGGAATGCATTATGACATTCAAAGAACACTGCTTTCAAGTCTATTCCATCTTGCCAAAGATTCTGTGGCCTCACGGAAAGTCGATCAAGTCTTTGACCGATGAAGAGCTGGCAAATGAGTTTCAGACGCTGGGAAAAATGGCTTCTTCCATCGAAGGATCTTTTATTGAACAGAATGTCAAGCCAGAAGAACTGGAGATGGAGTGTCGTCTTAGAATGTCCAGAAACGGCATTGTGTATGTTCATGACAATGCGCCTGGAACTGTGCATCTGAAGGTTCGTTGGAAGCCTTCCAACAAGCCAAAGACTTTAAAGCAACCCGTTGTCAACGATGTCTCCATCGTTGACACAGAGGAGATGAAGGAAGATGAAACAATTGATGTAACCCCATTGGAGGAATTCTTCTTCCCGCGTGGCATCTCCATTAACAAGATCCTTCCCAAGATGGATCATGATGAAGCTTATGACAAAATGGCATTGTTCATTGGTGATCACTACACGCAAGTATGCGGGTTTATGAAAGCCATCAAACGAAACATTTGTAACAACTCACGCTTCAACCTTAACATGCAAAACTTTACCCAAAGTTCCATTGGCTACACATGCCAGCTTGGCAAGATGTTGTTTGACAACGCCTTGTTAACGGAGTATCACTACTACAAATCGCCGCAAAGACTCATCACCGCTAGGCCTAGCGCCCTTGGCGCTGGCCAGTCGCTTCTTACCGGAGGTTGGCTTGAGCGCTACGCTAGATTGAAGATACAGCAGGTTCTGGAAGATCTGAAGGATGAATATAGCTTTGAAAGCTATATTTACAACAATATCCAAATCATGTTACCGAATGACGATCTGTTTGAGCTTGACTTGATTGTCATGGTCGATGATCGTACATACTGGATCGAATGCAAATCCAGTTCCTACCAAGAACATATATTGAAATACAGCCAGTTTGGCGCAAAGTATTTCTTCGACATGAACAGGATGTATCTGTTGGCTGCCGATACGGATGAAAAGACCGCCGAGAGTCTTTCGTCCCAATACAAGATGAATGTAACAAACATTGCGACATTTGAGAACACTCTGCGCGAAGCATTGCGCAAAGATCTTGAAGAATCTTCAAAGGAATGAATAACAGGGCACATCAAGTGCCCTGTTTTATGATAGAATGATGCGGGAGGTTATGAATATGACAATCACAAAGGAACGATTAAGACAATTCGCACGCTATGATATCACAGCGAAAGAACTCATGACAGACAACCATATGGAAGATATCAAGGAAGAGTATGCTATTAGTTTGGAGGATGTCAAAGAAGTCTTATCCAAGCTTTCCTGCATGAGCGGGAAAGCTAGCTATGACTTCTATGAGGAATGGCTCTTTCATATCACACTGTTGACAGGATTGTCCCAAACACTGAAAGCACCGTATTACCTTGTGTCCAACAAACTGGCAAAGCCTAGCGAAGATGGCTTGTTGCACAATGATTTCGATGCCATGTACTACGTTGTCAAACGTCTTGACAAATACTTCTATGATTTCGAGAAGGGAAAGGATACGATTGATGTAACGCCTTTGATCGAAGCAGTAGACTGCTATGAAGCAAATGTTGGAAAGCCATTCACAGAATGGAATTTCCCCAACCAAATCAAAGACGCATACGTCCGATACATTGACAGCCAAGCAAAAGAAGAACGCAAACTCACAGATGAACAAATCGCTCTGTTCAAGAGATACGTTGATGAACTCATTGCCTGCGGGAATACCGCTGCCATCCGCATCAAGGGAGAATCCCCCGTCTTTGCGCTAGACGCAAAGACGCAAGGAGAATACCTGCAGAAAGCATTCGACCTCGATGGAGACAGCGAAACAGCCTATTCCCTTGGCATGTTCTACTACGACCAAAATGACTACGTCAAAGCGTTTAGCTATTTCTCTTACGGGCAAATGTTCCAACACTTTGATTCAACGGTAAAGCTTGCGGACATGTACAAAACAGGATGCGGCACCTTCAAAAGCCCGCACGCGCAAGAAAAGATCATCCGCCAGGCGTACGAAAGAGAGCGCAAGAGATTCTGCCAATCCTACGACAACAGATTTGTCGAAGCAGCATATCTCATGGGTGAAATGCTTGAAGACAGCACAGAATACCCAGGTGTAGCATATTATCGCTATCTCGAGGCAGAATACGCCAACGCGCAAGAGAAAACAAATTTCACCAAGAAGATTTCCCAAGCACTGAAGAGAACAAAGAAAACCGTCAAACAGAAGAAAGATACCGTCATCCAAAGACATGTGGATGAATTCCTCATGGAAGTCTTAGAAGGAGGATACACCTGTGCCTTTGACGCAGAGAAAGAAGAAAACGGATTCTGCATCACCTTATCCAGACTCTCTTCCAATGCGCCAAAGATCCTATTGACATTTGCGGATCATGGCTTCTGTCGCTTAGTCGATAAGATAATACTTCACATTCAGTCCGATGCTGAAGAACTCTTGACAGATGTTCTCTTTGACAACTACACGATCGATTATTCCAAGGATGGAAATGCTAGAACAATTCTTTACCTAGACACCAATCCATTGTTGGAACTTCCAGAACAAGCTGAATTCAACATCAAAGACTACGAATAAAAAATACAGGTCGTATGACCTGTATTTTTTTATTCGTTGTCTGCTGTCACTGCCTTGGCAGCTGTACGACCAGAAACAAAGATTTCAACGATAGCGTTACCACCAAGACGATTACCGCCATGGATGCCACCGGTGACTTCACCTGCAGCGTAGAGACCTTCGATGATATTTCCATCTTCGTCAAGGACATGACGGTCTGTGTCAACCCTCAAGCCACCCATTGTGTGGTGCGTAGAAGGAGCCATCAAACGAACACGGAGATCTACACCATCCAGTGTATATGTGTCTGGCAGATATTTGCCGTTTTCATCCACATCGCAATTGCCGATGGTCCTAGACGCATTTGTCTTCTTGACATCTGGATATTCACCAGGTGTTGCGTTAGCCATGACGCATTCATCATAGTCAAGGATCGTCTGCTTAACAACCTCAGGATCAGCCTCAACACCAAGCTCATCGAAGAGATCGCCAAGTTCATCAATGGTGACTGTCCAGTATCTACCTTCAAAGTCTTCATCTGCCAACTGCACTGGTGCAGGCATCTTCTGTTCCTTGTTGTAGATTTCAACAAACACACCCTTGGATCCCATGTATTCCATGCCATTCTTGAATTCCGCAAGAGACAGAACATCACGTTCCGATGTCTCGTCTACGAAACGCTTGCCAGTTGTAGGATTGATCCATACCGCATAGTTACCCGCACCAAATGCAAGGTTGCCATTGTCAACCCAGCTGATTGGCATCAGCTGTGTGAAGTTAACACCAGTAACATCCGCACCGACTTCTTCACCCATCGCAATACCATCACCCTGCAAAGAGGAACGGTTTGTTGTCTTTGTCGACTTTGTCAGATATTCCGAAGACCAGTATTCGTTGTTCTCGATTACTTCTTCGATATTCGCCGCAAAACCACCAGTTGTCAGAATAACACCCTTGTTCGCATTGGCTGTATATTCATACGTTGTCTCGCCATCGTCATAGACAGCCTCAACACCTGTAACTCTGCCATCCTCATCAACAATCAAGCTCTCAGCCTTTGTGAAGACCATGATCTTGTTGTCAGCGGCTGTTTCACTTGTCTCAAGCAGTGTATTCCTTGGAGCCATGAAGTATGTTCCCCATCTTCCAGGATACTCTGTGCCATCGATTTCAGCGCCAGCAAACTCGTTTTCTCTGTACCACAACGCACCAATCAACGTCTGTTGGTTCTCAATGAACTTGCCACCTTGCTCTTCCAGCCAAGGCTTCAGATCCTGTCCATCTTCGATGAACTGCTTCACAAGGTCATAATCGCCATAGATCCACTCCGACATATCCGCTGTTGGTCTCAAACCACCATAGTATGTCTGGAAGATATGTAGATTAACAGTAGAGAACAGAGTAATCGTTCCTGCTCCAGCATCAACCTTTGGTTGTGCCCAAGCAAGATATGGCTTGATCTCTTCTTTCAATGCCTTCAATGTATCAAGATATTCCTCATGTACACCATGCTTGGAAAGTTCTTCCATGTCCCCTGCAACAAACTCGTTTGTCTTGTAGTAGTCTTCATCGAAAGGCTCTTCACTCCAATCAAGAATGATCTTCAATTCATCCAAGGTAGAAGCAGGAACCATCTGCTTATCCCATTCTGTTCCATCATACTTTGTTCCCTTTGTTGCGTCTGGATTCTCTGGCTCCCAGACAAGGTAAGGCATTACCGACTGATACTGACCACCAGAAACCAAAGTGTTACCACCGATTTCACCGTTTTCTTCGATAACCAAGACAGTGTTGCCATCCTGGGCAGCCTGTGCTGCCGCAGCCATGCCAGCGCCACCAGCGCCAACAACAATGACATCATATGTCTCTTCTACCGCTGATCCTTCTTCCTTCTCAATCGTGTTCTTCTTGAACGCCGAAAGGTCACTGACATTCGCTTGCTCCGCAGCATCGTTGACCGCTGCCTTCAAGGCAGCAGAGGAGAATGTAGCACCCGAAATATTGTCTACGCCCGTGCCATTCGCCGCTACAATGCGCTCTGGCAAATACTCAAACGCAACATCACCAACATGCTCTGTTTCCACGGAAGACTTGATTTCAACCTTCTCTACCGCATCCTCAGAGAATGTTACATCTACTGTCAAAGGACCATTGTATCCATTGCCTGTTCCTGTGTATGTGCCTGCTGTGAATGTGATGGAACCATCCCCCTCTTCAACAGCTGTGCCCATTGCTTGTGCAAGCGCATCCTCAACTGCTTGGATCAAGGCATTCGATGTCTCAGTGGAACCAGACACAGCATCA
>OMYM01000378.1 GCA_900315225.1 uncultured Erysipelotrichaceae bacterium
CCGTTTTTGTCGAGAAGCAACCCCGTTTTTGTCGAGAAGCAACCCCGTTTTTGTCGAGAAGCAACCCCGTTTTTGTCGAGAAGCAACTGTGGCTTGGTGAGAATATGCCAATCTCACCAAGCCACAGCTATCATTTCATTCTAGTTTTTCCTGATTTACTCTCTTCATTCGATATACAGTATTATAAGACCCTCCTATCTTCTCTATAACATCAAGAGAAATCATTTTCCTCAAATAACGTGTCGCAGTCCGAACATCCATTCCAATAAGTTCTGCAGCCTTCTCAGCAGTAATTTCATCATTCTTTTCGAAATACTGAACAATCGGTCGAGTTCTCTTTACCTCCAAAGCTTTCAGCTCCTTTTCCAGCTTTTCTTTCATCAAATAATAATTAACCATTCTATCTTTGATACTGGCTTCTTTTTGGTTTCTCTGTTCGTTACTTATTTTATTTAATATGCTCATATACTTCTCCGAAGCACGAATCGTAACAGTAACACTATCTTGAGTAGCCATAATCTCTGGTAACGGAACTCCAGCATCGTCACACGATTTCTTAATCTTATAGAATCCTTGCCCCCATGTTTCTATCTCACCAGCCATAAACAACCCCGCCGCAATCAATGGATTACTGGAATATGATGGATGCTCCATTTCGTATGCTTCTTCCACAGGGAATTTTTCAAAAGGCCAGTTTCCATCGTTCACAACAGTAATATGATCATCAAAGACTTTAATCTGAACTGGTCGGGATGAGCGATATTCCTTATGCGCGATCGCATTCAAAATGATTTCCCTCATTGCTTTCTGAGGAATCATATATAATTCAATTCTGCGAATCCCTTCGTAATCAATCAAAGCCTTCATATATTTAGTGTAAAGAACATTCACCGTCATTTCACCCTGTAAAATCAGTGGACCTTGAACACAATCTTGATACACCAATTCATAAGAAACACTCTTACCACTGCTTTCCAGTTTAGCAAAATACCCAATTTTTATATAAGCGCCAACATTGACTTTATTTGGGTTTCCGAACAACATAGCAGCAGCCCTTGTATATTCACCTTCTTTCGTAACCAAATTCATATTTTCAAGAAGAACCTGATCTGATACTATTGCTTGACTCTCTGTCAAACGACCCTTTTCAACAGCATTTCTGCGCAAATATCTCATCGCTTCCTGATCAATTTTTTCCAACGAAAAATACTTAAAAGGACGACCATCCCATTTTTCACCCACTAAATCAATGAGAAAATGAGAAAGTTCTTGACCTTTCATTTCTCTCGTCGTTCCACCCGAACGCTTATAATATCTCCCGTGATAAGCAACCCCAAAAGAAACAGCATCAACAGCAATCCATATATAATCTAAGCTTCCGTCAAGATTGCGAAAGATTGGGATTTCTGTTTGCCATTTTAAAAGAGATTCATGCACTTTTTCTCTGTAATCTCTGCTCCGCCTAAGTTGTTTAACGAAACCTGGAGCAGCATCAAACAATCTTTGAACATCATCTGTAACATCTGTCGTATTGGTTGGATCGGCATCAATATCCATTAACACTTTTTCAGTCAGAATACCTCTTACATATAGATTTTCTGGTTTGCTCGCAACATCAGCCGGAACATCATCATATTTCAAATTACATCCTAATGTCTCAACATTTCCATAATCAACAGTAGCAGTCATATCCAATAATGAATTAATCTGATTTGGAAGAGTGTCCAAAAGATTTCGCCTATTTTTTACTCCAACGACATATCCATCGTCATTCACACCGACAAAGAGCGTCCCTCCTTTCGTATTCGCAAACCCTGAAAGCCACTCATAATACTCATCCTGCCATGATGATTTAAATTCATTTGTTTGAGATTCTGGTCTAATCATTCCTATACCTCCGTTTTTCAATTGATTCCTATGTGATTAAGAATCATTCTTGTTCAATATCTATTTTTCCTGTGAATAAACATTTTAACTTAGTCATATAAACATTCATTTGTTTTAATTAAAATTCTTTATCCACAAATCTACAATTACATCTCTTCATTATTCGGAACCTTTATATCTTTTTGCAACATAATAGCAATTGCACATTAATTCAATCAATCACTTCTTTAACACCCTCCTCCTTCATCATCATCATCTTTTATTGTCACAATTATATCCAGCTCATCTCTAAGTGTCAAGGAAATTGTTTCAAAAGTCATCTTCGAATCTTTTTTCCAGAAAAACGGTTATCACACTACTTCCCGACAAAGTACGAAAGCAATTTCAACCCGACTGATTTCATCCTGGTTTGTGATGTCACGCGTCATGCAAGGAGTTAAGTGGAATTCTGCATCATCTGCCTACAGTTGTGCTGAACGATTGTTAAAATCTGTTCCAGCATAAAAACAACTTAACTTTGCCAGAGGCTCTCCAAACATTTTTATCAGCCTTGCCTCTCATGTCTTTCCCACGTATTCTTAATGTACTTCAAGCTATGATAGACAAAGTCTTTAATCGATGCCTTAAGATACAATCACATATTCGAATGATTAAACAAGCGGTAGATCATCAAGGCAACATTATGCGCACTTTCTTGCTTTCCGTTCTCTTCCCACTTGAGGAAAGAATTCAACAGACCTCCAGCATAGGCATACAGTTCGTACATATGAAGCTTCTTCTGAGGCATGATGTTTTTCATCATGTATTCGTTTACCGCATCAATCAGCACAGTATACAGCCCTTGTCTATTCAGGATCAAGAAATAGCGTGAATATCTATCAAAGTAATTGAGTGAGAATTCAATGTGTTCTAGACGCATGTATACGGTAGGATCATTCACTTCTCCTCCCTCGATCATATATCCCGTAACGATAATGCTAAGGTAATCACACAAGGCATCGTATATGTTCTCATAGTAACGGTAGAATGTCATCCGCGATACCTTGGCTATGCGGATGACATTCGTCACCTTGATCTTGGTAAATTCCTTTTTCTCCAGTTCATCGAGTATTGCGTTGCCAATCGCCATTCTTGTATCTACCGTGCGGTTATTCATCTCTGTCTTAATCTTCATAATGTTACACCTTTGCCTATTGTGTCATATTTGTGACACTTTCCTCCTTTTTGTAAATTTTAACATAAAAGAAAGTATCCTACAATTACCATCGTTCATAAGGAGGGTTTTTCTATGAAGATTATCGCTGATTCATCCTGCGATCTATATACACTGGACGTTCCTGAATTCACAACCGTCCCACTCACAATCTACACCGATGAAAGAAGTTTCATCGATGACGATAACTTGAACATCACCGAAATGCTTGATTACCTAGCCGCCCAC
>OMYM01000161.1 GCA_900315225.1 uncultured Erysipelotrichaceae bacterium
CTGTCCCCTGGATGCCACTGACGGTGGAAGTCCTCTCCCTTTCAAAGGGAACGAACACCTTTTGGGCAAACTCCTTGCTCATGCCTATGCCAGTGTCCTTGACACGGAATTCGTATTTCCCGATATTATCGTTTGTTGCGGTTTGTCGCAATATCAACGAAACAGATCCTCCTTCATTTGTGAACTTGTATGCGTTGCTAAGCATGTTCATCAAGACCCTTTCCAAGCGATGACCATCACACTCGACCCAGGGATTGTCCATTTCGCAAGACACCTTGAAATCGATGTGTTTGTTCTCCATCTGCATATGCAACACCTCAAAGCATCTATCAACGATGTGCGAGAGGTTGGTGTTGATGGGTTCAAGCTCGTATTTACCGCTATCGATCTTGCTCATTTCGAGTACTTCGTTGACTAGCTCCAGCATTTGTTTGCCAGCGTTATCGATCTTGGAGATATATACGGCCTGTTCTTCCAGCGTGGATGTCTTTGCCAGGGTTGTGTAGCCAATGATGGCGTTAAGTGGCGTTCGTATGTCATGCGACATATTGGATAAAAAATAGCTCTTGGCTTCGTTGGCAGATTCCGCCGCCTTTGCCCTGGCTTCCATATGTTCATGTTCATGGATACGGTCTGTCGCATGTTCCATCAACATTTGCATTACCCAGACAAATATGCTGCCGCCAAATAGAATCAAAGACACGACGATATCGGGATTGCCAAAGAAAGCGATAATAATATACCCCATCAGAAACAACAAAAGAAGAACAATGGGTATGTTAAAGATCCTTTGTTCTTTTTTCCAGTTGACCAGTTCCCTCATTTTCCTTGCGAAACGCATGTATTTATAAATGCTATAAGTCATGATCAATATGCCAAGGTAAATCATCTGTCACCTCCTTTAAGAGATTTTCTCTCTTGGCTATTATACCACCTATCCATGGCAAAGAAAACCAGAAGAGTGCAAACTCTTCTGGTTTATATGATTGTTGTAATGCCCGCAACAAGTGCCGCGCCAACAACCCATATAATCGTCAAGACTCCTCGTTTTACGAGTACTTGTCGCCATGTCTGTACATATGGAATGTCTTCACATCCCGGGATTATCCAGAATTCACTGTGTCCCACCCACAATCGGTCGATGACAATCCCATCATACCAATTCATGACCTCCAGGAACAACAATGCCTCAAGATAGGCTTGCTTGAAATCATGTGTATCGTTGAAGCAAACGATTATGGCCAATAACGCCATAAACATGACCAATACAAAGACAACCATGAACCGTTTTCTCTTCATGGCGATGGTCTTTCGATAAGCGATACCCAATTCATATGCCTTTTCCCTTACTGCCTTAGGATAGAAATACAGCCCATTGAGGGCGTTATCTCCCACAGCAAGCTTCACCATGCCCGTGAACAAAGCACAGAAGGCAATCAATTCAATCAATGTCATGTTTTCTCGCTAGAATAGCAATCCAAGGCTTCTTTTTCTCTTGAATACTTGTCATGACATGAAAGCCAACTTGCTTCAATGTGTTTTCTATTTCTTCCATTTCGTAGCATTTCATTCCTTCGATGATTTTCTCGAACTTCTTGCCCGATGCATCTTTTCCATCGGATTCATTGCATATGAGGAAATATCCTCCTGGCTTTAGCACCCGATAGACTTCGCCAAAGCATTTCTCGATCCCTGGCCAAAAGTAGATTGTCTCAAATGCTGTCGCAAGATCAAACATTTCTTCTGGGTAATGCAAGCTTGATACATCTCCTTGCTCGACAATGCAATGTCCTGCCTCTATCATGTCCTTGGCACATTCCCTTGCCTTTTCACAAGACAAGAGAGAGTAGTCTACCGCTGTGACATGTGAACCGGGATATTTCTTCAACAACGCAACAGCGTTTCTTCCCCCGCCACAGCCAAGCTCAATGATTCTTTCTGGCTTCACTTCTTCAAGAAGCTTCATGCCCCAATCCGCCAACTTGGCATGTCCTGGGTTCATCATCATTAACATCAATTTCCCAAGCATGCCTTCCGGCTTGCGTGTCTGGTTGAAAAATCTTTTCAATACACCCATAGTCTTCTCCTTCATTCAAATGATATCTCGACAAGCTTCATGTACCCTAGCTTGAATGCCATCCAAAGCATCATCTTTGTCGAGAAAGGGATTTTCTTCTCTTTCTTGACGCTATGCGGTAAGTCATTGTAGGTGACAATGGTCTTGAAGCGACTTGACCATGGCTTAAACATCTTCTCGGCATCATCCACCGCAAGCACCACCAATGCCTGCTTATTTCCGCTTTTACGCACAACCGCATTTGATTTTTCGACACCCTTTTTATTCTCCGCATCAAAGCATATGCGCCCATCGGGAAAACGCTCTGCCAAAGCAAGAAACAATGGCTTGATCTCTTCTTCATGGAAGTACATCAACACTCCTCCACTCATCACAAACAGTCCATCTTCCCTCTTGCTTTCCACTTCATCCAGCCATTTCATGTCAAAAGCACTCATGGCAACATTCTTCTCCCTTTCGCGCAAAGGAACCAGCATTTCCCTTGCCTTGATCACTTCTGGCAAATCCAGATTGATAAAGCGACATAATCCATTGTCTACCAACGAGAAGTTCTCTTCACAACCCGCCCCAATGTTAACAATGGTAGCCTTAGGATGTTCTTTCAAGTACTCCCTTGCTCTTTCACACATCATCTGCCGACGCATTGCCCACACCATAATCGTTGGTTCACTGAACTGTAGCAGATTGAAATCATAGTCAATCTTCCCAACAGCTTCTTCAGCACTTTCATCTTTGAATACGTTCGGATATTTCCTGGAACATACAGCTCTCCCATACAGTGGCATGACCAATGTTTCCATGACAGTATCCTTTTCCAAACGAATCTTACTCTTTTTTTCTGTCTTCATAAACCTAAAATACCCTTCTAAGCCAAAGTCAATGACTTTGTCCATTGTCACAAATCCCCTTTGATTGGCTTCTCTTTCAAACTCATCAAAGGTAAACAACGCATCTTCGCTATGTTCCCAATGAAACAGCTTGTCTACGATATGTATGCATTTCTTCGATAGATCCGCAACATACACACATCCACCCTTGCGAAGCACCCGATGGCATTCATCGAAGAATTTCCTCCATCCTTCTACATGATGCAATATGCAGAAGTCCAGGATAACATCCAGGCTTTCATCTTCAAACGCTTCTAGGTTATCTGCGCTTCCCTCGATAAATCTTGCATTATGCAGCCCATGTTTTCTCGCTAATGCCAGTTGTTCCGTCATAATATCCATGCCTGTGTAGCTTCTTGGCTCTTGTTTCATGATCAAGGATGCCGCAAAACCATTCCCACACCCAACCTCTAGGACATCCTTATCCTTGACCTGTAGTCCAAGCCTACGAAACGTTGTTAACTCAACATGCTCTATGTACCATTTCCTCCACCCCATCTGCATCGCCTTGAATTCTTTATCGCTCAATTTCATCCCGTTACCTCCAAGAAAACTCATTAGTAATAACTAACCCATCGCCATAAAGACAGTTAGCAAAAGTTAACAATAGTATTATACGCCGAATCACATGGAGTGCAAGAAGAAAATTATACAGACCTGTCATGGCATGGAAAAAGAGTGACATTAAGATGATGCTGGTTTTTGCTATGATCCGTGATTCACTTTCCACTAGTTTTATGATGGCGTCAATCATTGCGTTTTTTCCATTTGCCACATTTCCAGAAGCTTGGCATGTTTCATAAAGCGCCATGGCATCCGTATGTGTATGTGTATGTGTATCGCATGGCATGGCGTATCCACAAGGAGAAGGAAGGTCCAATTCCTCCAGGTCTTCATGCCACATCACGATAAACTGTTCTCCTTCATATAACGAGCCATACACGACCCCATTCTGTAGGATTCCTGCAACTTTTGCCTGGATATGTTTTACGCTTGGTTGTTTTCAGACGATAGAGTATGATGGCAATATGCCAGGATTATGTTTCGAGAGGTGAGGAGACTCCTCGCCTTTTCCGTTTTCACTAATATGCCTGCATTTCATGATGCCACCCATCGCTGACGAGTCAAAAAAAACTGGCATCGTAATTGTCAGCAGCCCTGTCCACCAATACAGCGTTTTCTTTCCGCCCAAAGTCGCCCTGTCAGAAAACACAAAAACCGCCAGTGGCATCATGTGGGGGCAGGCGCTCGATTCGCATTTGGCTTGAAGCGCGAACGATTCCTAGCACGATTGCTTTGCCTTAGCAACACACCACCTAACCGTCTTGAGCGCAAAACGCAACACCCGACATACAGGGAAAACACGCTGCCCATGTCAACCGCAAAGGCAGACGAATGCCATTCCCATCCTATCACGGTTATCAAGGCCAGGCACCGCTCCATTCTCACTAGGCGCAAAAAACATGTGTTCCATGAATATCTCGATCCTGTTTCATCATCTTGCATTACGCGGGGTCCTCCGACCGCACGCACTTACCTTGGCACAGCTTCAGCGCCAGTGGCGGCGACGTGGACAAAGACTCATCTAGGAATATGAACCCATACTCATGATTGGCAGCAAGGCACCATCGGTCTCAGACTCCTTTAGAACATTCTCGTTGCTATAGGTTGATAGGAGACTCTACGTGTCCTTTTGGAACACGCTATGCACCAATGCGGGTGGAATATCTCTGTCATTAAAAAAAACTTAAGGCACTAGAATTCCCAAGCATTGAAAAAGAACGGAACCTCCGTGTCGCGCCGTCAAGGAGAAAGGACTCTTTTGCCAGATGTGGAGCATTCGCATGGGCGGGCGGCACGCCAAGATCACGGAAAAGCATCATCACATTCAAGAGAGCAAATGCCCGGCAATCAAATGGACAATGGGCAAGTCCCCATAACGAATGCTCAACATCACAGCCCAAAGGATCAAAGGTCAAATCATTTTGCAAATATTTGCAATCAAAAACTCATCTCTTAGATGAGATCGACCATGCTAGACCTCTCCCATACCGTCCCTGTGCCCGGCGGAGCGGTTCGGAATAAAGGGCATCAACCGCTGAAATCGGCGGTCAATGCCCTTTTGGTGTAGCCCTTCGGGGAATTTAGGTTTTAGGATGCTTCGAAGCTTTCCGATATAACGGCAATCATGTCCGCATCAGCGTAAACGGTATCCAGGAAATAAAGGCTTAACGTTATTTCGCCATAGCCTCTTCCCACGGCAACGCCTTTGCATTCTTTTCCGTCAACAATGATATTTGCCTTGGAAGAAGGGTTGCTATCAGCAGGCATGATGCTCCCCTTTGGACTGACAATTGTCTTATTGTGCAGAATAACGGGTTCCAAGCTCCAAGTCATTTCGTCTTCTTTCTTACATCCCAATGCGCCGTATACGCGTGCCTTGCCATCGGGATCCTTCATTACGAAACAAGCCCCATTGCTTTCCAGGGACCAATGGTCAGGAACAGCAATGGATCCCATAGCAATGCTTGTTCTGTTTGTGACCCGGGGAATGGTTTTCTTGCGGAAATGGGCATAATTCGAGAATGTCGCTCCAACCAAAGCCGTAGCGATTGGAAGAATCATGCATAATCCAATCATTTGATTATCCACAAGATCTTGATGTCTTCCCCAAAACATATAATACGCCGACCAAAACACAATAATCGAAATGGCAAGTCCACATGCCTGCATAAACCTGTATTTAACCCAATTTTGATATCTTGGATATTCATCCATCTTGTACTTCTTTAACATGATTTCTCCTTGTTGATAGTATACTATCCATTGATTTCTCCGTCAAGACAAATATTTTTACCAGCTAACATTTTCACGGAGCCTCACTCTGCATAGATGCTCAATTCAAAATATAACCGTTCCATCCACTCCACCCTAGATATCTGTCAAAGTAATCAAGACAGTTCGCAATGAGTGAACCGATTGACATATCCACAAAAACCCACATGCAATTCAAAGCACCTACAATCGTACTCGATGATAACCATATTCCATATCTCCAAAGTAGATTCGAGGCTCTGCTTGCCACAGCCCATAATATTTCCTGCCTGCTAAAGTGATCAGCATGATTCTGGGCTTTGTCTAGAAATCAATCTTTACTGTATAGACAATAGCAACCATCCTTGGGCAATGAATTCGTTGCCTTCTTGGCGAAAAGCAATTCTTCCGTTGTTTCTTTCGAATAATTCAGAGATCGTTAAAATGCCATGGCCATGTTCAAACGATGTATCGGAAGATACGGGAAGATCGTCCTTGAAGTCAACTGTTCCGTCTACACTGTTGACGATGGTAATCGACAGCATATCGAAGTATTCTTTGATCATGATTTTTATTTTTTTCTCACTGCCAATGTGTTTGATCGCATTATCCATCAAATTTGAAAGGATCAAAATGAAATCTGAATTTGGAATCAAGGGAGAATGGGAATAGTTGATGATGCTGAGAGTTTCTATCCCTGCAAGGCTTGCTTCCTCTCTTTTCATATTGAGAATTAGATCAAGTGTGTTGCATGCCGTGGGAGCCAGGGGAGATGGCATATCCTTCATCTTCTCTACGTATTCTGCAATGATTGCCTTGTTTTCACCTTGATTAAGAGCATTCACCAAGTGTTTTATGTCATGCCTCATTTTATACATTTCCCGTTGCATTTTAATCATATCGTCCGATGATTTGATTCTTTCTCCTAGGATTTCAAGCTTGATTTTCTCTTGTTGATCAAGTTTAGCTTGTTGATGCTGGCGCATAACAAGGGCTAGAAAGAGGATCGATATCGCAAGGATGTCCATCATCGTCAAAAATGCGGTCAAATCTTGATATTTGGGAAGATTTGCACTTGTCCAGACACAGACGGCCAGATAATACATCGTTGCCAAGATGCCAAATACAATATAGCACTCATGATCAACCAGCTGATCATGGATCTTTCTTGCCATGGGACTGAAAAACGCCAATGATAACGCTTTTCCTGCAAGCATACAGAAATCTAGAATCATCCCATGGTTTTCACGAATTTCCAAATAAGACAGCCCATCAAAGATAAAGGCCTTGAAAAACACGAGAACAGTGGTATCCGATATTGCAAGGATGGCGCAAGGAATCATTGCGCTCATAAGCGCATTGCCAAATGTTTGATGCCTCGCAAAAAGCAGGAAAAAGAAGAGCGCCATTCCATCCAACAATAAATGCATCGGAAATGGGAAAACCATATGGATGATGCCCATCAACATGACTACAAAGATCATTTTTCGCCATATTGGATCCCTTGGGTCTTTGATCAGGCCGTATGCAAACAATCCTGTGAAGGAAGCTTCGAGAATAGCCTTCCACATCATTGTCACTTCTCCAATAACTCTATGATTCGGCTTCTGACTTTGGCCAGTTTTTTATCTGGAATGTCAAAGTGATGATTGGTCTTTAGAACAAGACGGTTCCCGTTCAATGATTGGACATACCGGACATTCACCGCGTAGTTTCTGTCCACCTGCAGGAATACTCCTGCAATCTCTTCAAGGATTGCTTTCATTGACTTCCTCTCATGGAGAGTTTTCCCATTCACCAAATGAATCCAGAGATAGTTGCCGATCACCTCCAAATAGACAATATCAGCGACCATGGCATACTCCGTTTTATCCTTATGCTTGCAGACGTATATGTTGTTTTGTCGCATGACAAGATACTTTTCCATGCAATCCTTTATATCTCTTTCCAAGAGTGATTTTCTCACGAAGAAGAAAGTATGCAGCCGCATGGATTCATACACCATGTCTTCGTGCATGGAACAAAAGATCATCACTGCCTCTGGATTTATCCTCTCTACTTGCCTTGACAATTCAAAGCCGTTTACCCCTGGCATGTCGATATCCAGAATATATATGTCAAAAGATTCCGACCCGATTCTTTTATCCAGAGGATCGGTGTATATTGTCGTGTATATACTGGAAAACATTGGGCTTCCCGCTATCCTTACAGCTTGCTCTATTCTCTTGGCGTCTTCGTACAAGTCATCTACGTTTAAACATCGAAGTTTCATATTCAGTTTCCTTTAGATATCGTGTAGATTGAAATCAACGAATGAAAATGGCCTAGAGTAATATTCGGAATAGCTGTTTTCATAGATATCAAGAAATCCTTGGAATTCCCTAATTTCTTTCGCATTGCCATGAATATCACCTGTGACGTCGACATAATAGTATTGGTAGGTATATTTCGTCAGGCTGGAAGGAGCGTCGTTCTGTGCCCTTATATCGGCGATGGCAGCCGCAAATATACTTTTCGATGATTTTAACGCTGCTTCTGGATCCTTGAATACCGCATATCCATCCACGTCAGCCCCGATCGCAAATTCTTCTCCATATGCCAGCCACTTTTCAACATTTACATTCCCCTTGATATTTCCTGTTCCTGGAAGATACTCTTGCGTGCAAGGATGAATGATCGGCTTGTAAAGATTGATAGCTATTAACGTCAATGCGATGAGCGCAGCCAAAACAACACCTACGATTCTTTTCATGACACACTACCCCCATTGCTCAATATCTCACCCGCAAATAAACACATGTACCATCTTCCATATCTTCCCAATGATTTGTAGAAGAAGTTGTCCATACATTGTAATTAGAACTATGCTGTGCGACTTTATAATCTCTGTAGCCATAAACAGGAGAAACAACCGAATCCACACCTGTAACAAATCCAACATGATCATAAACATGATCGTTCTGCTGATCAAAAAGAATGCAATCACCTGGCATAATATTATTACTGAAGGTTAGATGGGATATATCACTCCCCTCACCAATTACTCGAATATTCGAAGTACCGAAAAAGAATAAAGTTAGAGTAATAGAAAGTAATGCTTTTACAATGTTGTTTTTCATCGTCTCTTGCCTCCCAATATCATTGTCAATCAAGAATCTTCAAATCAAGGAATCTGTCACTTCGAGTTTGAAGATTCCTTATTTATTTTATACCGATTGTGATTGTATTCAATAGCAGATGTGATGAAGC
>OMYM01000386.1 GCA_900315225.1 uncultured Erysipelotrichaceae bacterium
AGGATCTTTTCTCGGATATCAACTGCTGTGAGATATGATTTCAATGCGTCTTCATACTCAGCGATTTCCATATAATAGTCTCCAGATCTCATTTCACTCATGGCCCTGATCAAGAGTTCTTCCTTGGTTTTGCCAGTATAGTCTATGTTTATCGATGGGGTTGGGATATCAACCTGTTTTGTTTGGCAAATGGGAAGAGGGATAGGTTGTTCATCCTCAAAGAGAAATGTTTTTTTGACAAAGGAATAAAAATCGATCGCATGCCGATTCAGGATATCTGCAGCTGTTTGGGTCATGAACAGGAAGATATTCTTATTCAATCGTGACATCATGTCTCTGCTGAAATTGACACGGACGATGTTCTCTTTTTTTCGTTCTTCAAGATAGAACAGGATTTGGAAGTTTAGGATAAAGAAGGAATTGGAATTGTTGTTGAGGATCCATTCTGACAGTGCATTGAATGAATAGGTGTCTCTGTATGGTTTCTTGTAGTCATATACTGGGTATTTTGGGAAGGTATTGGCGATTGTATCCTGCATATGGTCTGGCGCAATAACAAAATAAATGCCTTGGCTAGAGTGTTGCAGGGTATAACCCAGTTCTTCGTATAACTGCTCATTGCTTTTCATCTGTTTCAATCATCTTCTTAATGTCGTCTAGATTCTCGGAGAAGTATTCACGGATGAGAGGGTGGAGGTCATGCCATCTTTCCCCGTTGTACTCCACAACGATATCTGCACGGATCATCTTCAGTAATTCTGCTTTGTCAGAGATGATCTTTTTCTCTCCTTCGTAGATCTTCATCAAGAATGGGTAGTCATTTTTATCAATGCGAATAATTCGGTCGAATTTCTTATGCAGAAGGTTGCTATTGACGGCTCTCATTGTCACTTTTTGAGATCCTCTGCGTTCTGAAAGACGGGAGGCATCACGAATGATGGAGAACAAGTCTCTCAATGATCCGCCTGTCATTCGGATAGCATGATCAAGGACACCCTCTTCAAAGAGACTGAGGTCTGCCCTTTTTTCCACAATACTGCGGATCGCGTTCATTCCAGATTCATGATCCTCTCCATTCATTTCGCTTACCTGGATCATCGGGAGTCTTCTCACACTGCCGTATAGGCTTTCGATTGAGCCGAATTTATCATCATAGGATAATGCGATTGGGAAAGTATAGATGACAGGAAAACTGAAGTCCTTTAAAAAGCCAGAACGGTTCAAGAATACATTCCATGCGTTTTGTGGGTCAAAGCTATCAAGTTTGTCAAGATCCTCAAAAATAAGGATCGGCTGTCTGCGTTTATTCGCAATGGCTGCCGCAATGAGATTCAAGACAATGAGCCATTGCGAGGGACGTTTGTCGATCTTTGCCTGATAGGTTTTCTGGATGACTGAACTGTTTTTTACATCTGCCTTTGCCTTGCCTATGACGGAAAGGATGTCCGCTAAGATAGATGGTGTTTTGATTTCCGCCTCTAAACTTGCTTCATAGTTTACCAAATCCTCTGAACTATACTCTGCTTCAGTTTCTGAAAGCCAAAATTCCTTGAGGAACTTGAGGATGTGTGGCTCAAGCTCCATTTTCAGTTCATCAGCGATGGAGATTAACGCTTCTGCCATGAGAATCAAGATCTCCACATACATTTCAGACTCGGGGTTTACATCCTTGGCGCAGGCGATCACCCTGACAGGGTATCCTTCCTGTCCTAACTCCTTTGCCAAATTGTTTAATTCCGTGCTTTTCCCTGTCCCTTTATGTCCCACCAGAATGAATGTATTCCTTTCTTTCGTCATCTTGCAGTCGTAGCGTATGTCTTCCATTGGGGATTCGTCTTCGTCTCCCATGCGAGATGCCATGGTACCCGGATAATAAAACTCATCCAGTTCATCAATGCTTAGCTCTTTGGGTTCGAATAAGTTCATCATTTCGCTGATTTTAGTTGCTCTTTTCATTCTCTCTTTCTCCTGTCCGATTCATTATACCACAATTATCATAGTGCTATTGCACTATGACATATTTTTTCCCATGAGGCTTAAGTAGAATTTGGCTGGCTGCGCCACCCCATTCTTGAACTTTATCTTTGCATAGTTCATCTTTGATACTACCACAAACACACCAAATGTACCATCATCTTTCTCATATGGAACACCTTTCGCAAATACCATTTGAGAGATGTGTTTCCATCTTTCATCTGCCAATCCATCATCCATCAATCTCTTCATTAACAATGATCCACTTCCTTGTTCCATGCATTCTTTAGAGAGTCTTGGCGGATATTCATTGAATGACAGAGATAGTCCAAATACATTTCCTAGACTTCCATCCGGCATGACATCAAACTGAAAGTCTATGCTATCAACATATCCCATGTATTATGAACATCTTTCAATCATATCGTTGTCATATGCATTAAAGCCCAGTTGATCAAACGTCTCTTGAAGTGCCTTGGGAGTCTCTACAACACGTTTATGCAAAGAATCGTTCATGTATCCACCTATCCTCATGGGAGTGCCTTCCCTGCCTGGAAACAGTCCAATATACGACACTGGCATGTCTTTGGGCATTCGCCCAATGACCTGCCTAAGACCATCCATCCTGTGTGCTTCTCCACATGATTCTAGAAAGGGATGAATGTACTCATACTTACTCCTTTGCTGGAGATATACACCTGCCTGTTGGATGTTTCCCTTGGAAACATCTAATTCCAATCCCATGCTACAGGGGTGGTGGGTGGGAAGAGAAGAAAACCAATGAAACATATCATCATACCCATATCCAGCCCCATCACGAAACTGTGACTTCTCTATCTCCCCATAAATCGCAAGAATATCTAATCCAGGCGTACCAAGCAAGGGAAACTCCATGATGATGTTGGGATATGCATCGCCATACAATGTCTTGGCATATGCCTTGCGAACAACATCCACATCATTACCAAGCAAGGCATTTCCACCTTGCTTGGTAATGATTCCATACAATACGTCAAATGTTTCCAACTGTGTCGGTTTTCTCATGTTTCTCTTTCCTCATGCGATCAAGCAACGCCAATACATATGCCTCAGGATTCTCTTTATA
>OMYM01000111.1 GCA_900315225.1 uncultured Erysipelotrichaceae bacterium
CATCCCTTGTCTTTGAAATGATCAGATAGGGATCCTACTCAATGCTGTCAATGAATGCTTTGGCTGCGCATGATCTCTTCATCAAATAAACCGCGAAGGTACACAGGTCCTTCCTTCCAAATCTCGCTGCTGAAATCAAAGAGTGCTTCATATGTCTCGGATTCACAGAATCGCAACAATGCTTCTTCAAACGGAATATTATTATCCTGGGCATAAGGCAACAACATGCATCGCATGATAGTAATCGCAACAATGTCTTTTTTCTCATCGGAGATGCTTTGACTTGTATGTTCCATGATTTTGGCTCCACATGAATTTCAGGGAAGCAATCGCTTCTTCTGACCGAAAGCAAAATTGATCTTTCAGGCGATTTGCTTTCAATAGGTCGATTGCCATGCGATCCGCACGCTCCGTTCCAGGAGTGCCAAACGTGCCGGCAATGTAGTTGTTTAACGTTAACGCGGTTTGATCATTGGCAATTTTTCCGCCAATGATATCAACAGCGCTGAATTTGTTCCTGGGTTCCTGAAAAAGATCGCTTCTTCGATTGCTTGCGACAAAATGCAGCCACTCCTCATTGGCTTCATTGAAACAATGGATAAATAGATTTGGGTTTGGCTGATATTTGTAACAAGATATCCTTCCCTCTGCAACAGGAAAATCGTTGGGAACGATTTTCCTTAGCTTTGCCTTTCTAACAGATGAAGGAATGAATGAAATTGCTTGTTCCATGGAGGATGTCAGGTAAAATCCTTTGCCAAAGTCAAGGCCGTTTTGGCACTTGCCTAGGTCGATGTCCTTTATCTCCACATAGCTTCCATGGTAAAGCAGTCCGTTCTTTGGCAGACGAATCATAAGACGACCCCATTGCGCTTGAGGATATCCTCAATATCCTCAAGCGCGTGTTGATAGCTGCTTACATGCAGTAGTTCATAACATTCCGAGATGAATTCCAAAAGATTATACTGGCGGAAAATCTTGACGCATTCCCGTGGTGTCATATTCCATTTTTCTTGTGCCTTGCGAATCACCCAGCACTGCATATCGGCGATTCCAATTTGAGTTTGGCTATCCATGCAGATGTCTCCTGTTTTTATAAAGCAACTATATTGTATGCTGAAAGCCAAAATAATTCAAGAGGCCAAGCGGGTGGAAAAAAATCATCGGAACCCCTATGGAATTCAGACCCATATAATTCAGGTTCATTCTTCCCCTACATCTGGATTCCCCTGTCTGTCCAATGTACACATGTCAACGCCATGGAGCCTCTGGAATGCCAAAAGTTCTTCGTTGACCTGTTTTGCCTGGGCACTGTTAACCAACCAGGAAAGAAGGAATACCAAGAGGTATATCACTAGCACGCTTCCCACGATTCCAAACAGGATGTCAGGTCTTGATGTGTCGATGGCACTGCTGCTAAATGCTAGTCCCAACACGATGGCTTCCGTCAGGATGAACTGTATCAGCTCCCGCACTAGCAACTGGCGTAGTCTCAGTTCTCGCTTCGACCAGGTGACTAGGCTAGGAAGAACACAGGCTCCAGCGTAGATCAGTGGCGATAGCAGGACATCGTACCCAAAGCGGGCATTTGGATCCAATATGGCGCCTAAAACGTACATGGCAGCACCAATGAGTGTTGAAAGTGTAAAAAACAGCATCAGCTTTTGGATCAGAAATTGTTTGAAGTCCATACCGTCACTCTCCTTTCAAAGCGGATTTCAGATCCTTGACATAGTTGCGGGAGATAATCACTTCCTCGCCCGATTGCAGGACGGCATTTAGCCGTCCGTTTAACGCAGGCTGTATGGACCGTATCTTCATCAGGTTCACCAGCATGGACTTGGAAACACGCAAAAACCGCTTGCTTCTAAGAAGGTTTTCCAGTTCATAGATCCGATACGGTGTCTCATAGACCTGTGCTTTCGTATAGAGGAATGTCTTGCCGTCGACCGACTCAATGTAATACAACTCGGAAATAGGAATCTCGTATTGTTTATCGTCCTGTATGCCAGACAAGCTTCCTTGCCTGGAGCGAACGAAAGAGGCGATCTCGCGGACCTCCTCGCTGACAGCATGGCAATAGATTAGAACAAACTCCTGTTCTCCTACACCGATTTGTTTTATCTTAACATCCATAGTGTCTCTTGGCGCGTTGATGGCTCAATAGATCTCTTGCACAGAAAACGCACCTTCGCCTTTCAGATATGTATTGAAGAAATCCCGTACCAAACCATTCACAATGGTCATTGTCTTGGCAGTGTCCCTTTCGCCACTGCCAAGCATATTGCCTAGGATGGGGGACAGAAGGGGCAGATCAGTATAATCCATGTGCAGTGTGTCGCGGATTGTGACGTAAAAGCCCTTCCTGGCATGCGAAAGCAACACTTCATTAGGATAGTCATCGCTCAATGACGGATGTTCCTTGCGTTCATTATACTGTTCCCAATTGGCAAACTCAAGAATAGGTATTTCATATGGTTCCTGGTTGATGACATACTTTCCATTCTCTACTCCGATCTCTTCACCCAGCATTGTTCCATCTAGATCAATAACAGCCAGGATATCATCGCGCTCTCGCCCCACCTGCACTGAAGTGGCGCCACCCATGGAGTGACCCATCAGACCAATCTTCGTCATGTCGCTCATTTCCACGATGGAGAGTATCGTTTCAACGTTGTTCTCTGGCAAAAACCAGGCATCACTTAGCTCATTAGATTCCGCAGCATCTTTTAATGCGTCCAGCACACAGTTCATATCCGCCGTACGTAGATCCATCCATTCCCTGAAAATCGGGTATAGAGCCTCTGGGTCATCGGCAGAATCATTGTTGTTGAGTGTACTTGCGGCCTGGAAAAAGCCTTGGTCAACAAGTATCATCTTCCCCTCGGTGTCTTCCGTGAAGAACGCATGGTGGGGATGATCCAGAGCAACAACGACATATCCGTTGCTGGCAAGTTCCATGTAGGTGGAGGTGTTGCTTTGGTAATAGCCAAAGGCACCATGCGAAAACACCACCAACGGGAATTGCTCGCCCATGGTTGCCGTTGCGGGATAGTAGAAATGCATCGGCACCTCACGGAAGCTGCCGTCCTGTTCAAAGGGATCGACCCTGGAACTATCGATCACAATCACAGAGGCTTGTGCGATCAAATGTTGCCCAGAAACGGGGAGTCCATTGTACCCGGTAAAAAGAAAAGCAGGAACAAGGAACAGACCGATGAAAAGAACACTGAACACACAACCTACGATGATAGACCCCATCTTCTTTTCTATGTTGTCTTTCCTACGGCTGCCAATCAGCCATTTCAACAACGCAACGATCCCCAGCACCATTAGAAAACCCAACACAGGGACAAGACGCCACTTTTGTCCATAGGGAAGCATAAACGCAATCAACACGATTGCTAATTCCACCACATAGACAAGCAAGCGGTTTCTCAACCATTTTTCTCTGTTGTGTCCCTTGACGACCAGAATAATCTCCAATGAGGAGAGAAGAACAAACAATACCAAACCCATTATAGTCACCTGCCCTTTCCCAGAATGCAAGGTTATTCTAATGGGTTGTTCATCTTTTTCAAGGGATTGGAAAGCAAGATGCATTTTGTGGCGATAAGATGCATTTAATGCGAGAATGATTGTAAATTATTGCTCCAGTATAGCGCTAAAACCACCTATACCTGAAACACGGCTTTTATGCCTTCTTGCGGCATATATACAGAAGATGATTTGTGGTCCCTAATAGCTCACGCTTTTCGGAAAACGTCAGATACCATTCAGCAAGTGCTTTGAAATCCTCATCCGAAAGGGAAAAATCCGGACGCATTTCGATGGGTTCCAACAATCCGTCCACCCCCGTTGTCGTTATCCATTCGACTGGTTTCTCATGAAGCAGTCCCTCAAACTCCGTAATATCATATCCTGTAAAGAGCTGTTCCTTGAAATGCCTGACCCGATAATCATTTGTAAAGTTCTCTTCCTGTCCGAAGGTCCAATTGCCATAGAAATAGTTTGCATACATGATAGCAAACACGGATATGAAAGCAAACATGATCACACCACGGGGCTTCGTGACCCGAATCGCTTCGTCAATTGCACGGTTCACTTCGTCTGTCTCATACAGATGATACCATACCCTTGCTGTTGTCCTTGAGAATCTTTAGATTGCTATTGACAAGTTCGACTGCCGTCACATCCATGCCTTCCCTTGCAAGGGCAATGGAATATCTTCCTGTTCCTGCGCCAACCTCAAGTATCTTTGATTGCTTGGTCGCATAGCGATGGATGTACGCCATTGTAGTACAGTATTCCAACTGACCGTGCCGCGACCTTATCGTTCGTCCATCTTCGTCATACTGACCATAAAAGCCACTTACTATTTCTTTTCTGGTACTCATATCAATTACCTCGCATATTCTACCTTTAACATCAGGTTGTTCAAGCTCGATAGTTCCTTTGCCAAAGCGCCGCCCCATACAACAGCAAAGATCCGTAATATATCAGCAGGGCTAGGATTCTCATCAGCACGGTACCATGGAAGAAATTATTGATAAGCAGAAAGCAGTCACTGAACGCGAATATCAACGCTGCCATAAAAACCTGTTTTTCCAGTGACCAAGAGAAGACAACCGTGGAAATCAGAATTGAGACATAGAGCAACAAGCCGATGGAATTGATCATTGAGCCAATCGCATCCCGCAGCAAATACACAGGAAGAAGCATCAGTGTGCTTAAACCAAGCCACAGTATGACTTGTCTAGCAGACGGCTTGCTTTCACTCAGAAAAGCAGCATCATAAAGAAGATGACCAAGCAGGAAAATAATGCCTCCTGCCGCGAAACTGATATTGATCAAAACGTCCGCAATCATGCCCAATCCGATCGCAAGAAGGATATACCACCCGAACTTTGTCCGTTGAACCTGATACCCTTTCAATGCGAACAACACCGTTGGCAAAGAAGCGGCAAATTTCAGCAAGGCACCGATTCCCAAGGCAGCTGGAAGTTTGTGCTGAAGAAACCGCAGGTGACCGCCGCAACGATAACAATCAAACCATAGAAACAACAGACTTTCCCAAATGATTCATGTTTACTGATCACTTTCTCACTGTAGATCCAGTTCAAAGCAGAACAGACAATCAGCATTACTCCTGTACATATAGCAAATATAGTCATAATCCTTGTTACCTCCAATAAGTCATCTCCTTGCGGACACTATAAGACATTTGCCCTTTCGGATTTTTCATTTGTTCCCATCCATCTGCTCTTTGTCGGCATGCTTTTTTAATAGCCCCAAAATGATGGCCGTGGCAAGTGATCCCATTAACAACGCCATGATATACAACCATGGGTGTTCCATTACGGGCAACACAAAGATTCCCCCATGTGGAGCAGGAAGACGACAACCGAAAAACTCGCTTAGTGCGCCAGCAATAAACGAACCGACTACACACGATGGTATCACCCGGAATACATCGGTAAATACAAAGGGCAGAGCGCCTTCAGTGATGAATGAAAGACCCATGCAAAAGGTGACTGCTCGGCGTTCTTTCTCCTGTTCTTCGAAGCGATCAGGGAACAGCGCCATTGCAAGCGCGATACCGATGGGCGGCACCATGCCTCCTGCCATGACGGCGGCCATGACACCGGTATCCCCAAGAACAATGGATGACACGCCATGATTGTATGCGACTTTGTTTATAATGCCACCCATATCCAGTGCCATCATGCTAGAAGAAAAAGCACAGCTGACGATAGGATAAGCGGTGGTTTTGTCCAGCAATTCCTGAAACAATTGCCCGATCATGCCGGAGAGTGGCGCAATAAACAGCAAGGCGAGTCCTCGCATCAAAAGAAGATTCAAAACTGGTCCAAATACCAGTGTAGCCGCTCTTTGCACATTTTGGGGCAGATAACGGAAAAAGTGTTTGGATTGGCGAGTCATGATGCCGGCCGCAAGGCCGGCAATCATCGCCCCGACAAATCCGGCATTGCTTTCGATGGTCATGAAGCCACCGGCAAAACCAGCCATGAACGCTTCTTCGCCTGCCAATCCATAGGCCATGAATCCAGCAAATATCGGTAACATGAAGTTGAATATGGTGCCCCCAATGTTCTTCAGGGTCGCTGCCAAGGGTGTGATGGATCCCAAGGCGGAACGTTCTGTGGCCGATAGCGTGGAAAGATCAATCGATGCAGCATCGAAGAGAAACGCCAGGGCAATCAATATGCCTCCCCCGGCGATAAACGGGGTCATCCAGCGAACACCCAGAATGATCGCCGTGATAATCCTGCCGCTATGCCAAAGATCTCGATCAGTATCGCTAGGCATTTCCATTTGCCCCATGTCCGTGACAGGTTCTTGCGGCAATGTGACATCATCTGCTGCCGCAACTGCCTCAGCAACCACATGATGAACAATGGGACCTTCCTTATCCAGCTTGTCATGATGCACCGTGACCCTGTTTCTGCCATTCTGCTTTGAAGCGTAAAGCGCTTCATCCGCTTTCTCGCTCAAAGCCCCTAGATCCATTTCTCCTTCCAGCGAGGTTACACCTACGCTAATTGTCATATGATAGCCACCCGATGGTTTCAAGGCATCAATCTGTGCACATAGTCCACTTAAACACACACATGCCTGTTCACCAGGCATCGGCAGCACCCCGATAAACTCATCCCCGCCCCATCGCCCGGCAAAGCCACCTGTCTTCCTTGCGATATCGGCGATATGGCTTGCCAGTATTTTTAACGCTTCATCCCCTGAAGCATGGCCATATCCATCGTTGATCTGCTTGAAGTAGTCGATGTCGAGAAGAAAAAGAGAAGACTTTGGCCGATTGGCATCGGCGATGAATTCGTTGAATAGCTCACGAAACGATTTACGATTTGACAACCCTGTCAACTCATCCGTTGTTGCCAATAATATCATCTGCCTGCGATATCCGGATATCACGTTGAAAATCAGGATCACCATGACCACAAAAACGATTAGATCCAATCCCCCGACAAGGGCAAATGCGTTCCTCTGCAAAGCTTTTGCTGAGGTGCAGTGATTCTGCACGACAAGGCAACACTTTCCCTCCAACAAGACCATGACAACCACGCAATCCTGCTTCAGCAACAATCTGCTTTCACCCAGCCACATTGTCCTATTTTGACCATATACCGGAGAAGGAAGATTTGCTTGGCTTGCCAGATCGTTCCTTTGCAAGATGGTGCCATCGTTGTCAAGCAGCCAGACGGC